>QMMN01000095.1 GCA_003647275.1 Deltaproteobacteria bacterium | reverse complement strand
TAACGTAACTATGCATGTTGTTGAGCATGACATCACGCTGACTCTAGATATTATGTTCGAATATAAGAGAACTGGAAAACTAAGCCCATTATTAAAATTAAAGGGCTAATATTCAACAGTCTCCATTTATAAATAGATTATCGGGTTTGTAAGCTCAGAATCCAAGGGGAATCTTAGTTATGACCGTCAAGGAAATTATCTTAAGCGTTGAAAACAAACCGGGCAAGCTGTCTCACATCATCAGCCATCTTTATGAAAACGATGTGAAAGTTCCCGCCTTTTGGGTAGGCACCACAAAGAAAAAAGCCACCCTTCGATTCGTGACCAGTGATCCGAAAGGAGCGATCTCGGTTTTGACAGGCCTGGGTTTTAAGATCGAGACCATGGATGTGGTTGCTGCCCAGGTCCCGGATCATCCGGGCGGGTTGAATACACTCCTGAAGTTATTACAGTCGGCGAATATCAACATTCTCCACATTTATCCCTGCCTTGAAACTCAAGATACGATTCTCATCCTGGAGGTTGATAAGACCGAGGAGGCGATTAAGGTCTTAAAAAGCAACTGGATCAATCTTTACGACGAGAAGCTTTACAACCTATAGAAACTCAACAAAGCAACAACGCGCAATCCACCGAGCATAATACGGCTTTTTGCTTAACTTCCTTTTTACTTTGCCTAAAACATTTTCTGACTGCTCAAAGAAATTTTTGTTTGGGAAACACCCTCTAATAAATCCTGAGGAGGTTTTGTATGCCATGAAGATTCAATCATATCGCTTTGGCCATATTGAAATCGATGGGAATTCTTACCGGGACGATGTCAAGCTGATCGGAGAGAAAGTCGTGCCGGGCTGGTGGCGTTCACAAGGTCACCTGGTACAACTGAAAGATGTGCAGGATCTCTTAAATGCGGATGCTGAAATTTGTATCTTTGGGACCGGGGCCTATGGTTCTATGCGAGTATCAGAGGCCGTCATATCTGAACTCCAAAATCGGGGTATCCAGGTCCTGATCGAAAGAACGGAATCAGCGTGCGACACATACAATCGACTCTTGCAAGATGGCAAGAAGCTTGTCGCTGGCCTTCATCTGAGCTGCTGATTATGGAATCGTTTTCATCTTTCCGATTGAGAGGTCATGAAGTGGGATCAGGATATCAGCCATCGCCTTGATCTTTTGCATGCTATCGTAGGCCTCCATGACATTGATGTGCACCCCGGGGGCGATGGCCGGCCCGGTGGCCGGAAAGTTCTTGTCGTTGCAGCAAAGACCGGTGATAATCGCCGTCCCTTTTGAGGTATTGATGGCCACGGACTGGCCGCCGACTGTATGTCCCGGGCTAAAGATCACGTCAATCCCGTCAAGGATATTCGCGTCCCCTTCCACCTCAACCACATCGACACCATCCAGGACATCCGAGTAATACCTGTGGTCAATCGGGTGGGGGTTCCTGAAGAAATCCATTTCTGCCTTTTGAACATATACCTTAGCATTGGGGCATCTGTAATCGTTTTCGCAGTGATCATTGTGAAGATGGGTGTGAATGATGATGTCTATGTCTTCGGGCTTAAGCCCCACGGTAGCAAGGGCCTGGTCAAATTCCAGGACCTCAAAACCATAGGTTTTTCCCACCTCATCAGGCACGACAAACTGTTCAAGCCCTGTGTCCACAAGGATATTCTTATCCCCGCCTTTTACATAAAAGACATAGATAGGGATCCAGATCCTTTTTCCATAATCTCGAAGATAGGTCATGATTCCCTGGTCAGTTTCATTGGCCCCCACCACCAGGGGGTGAATGGTGTATTCTTGCATAACAGACCTCCTGTTGCATTGGTTTGATGCTTCGTGCGTGGTCTTGAGCGTGTGCCGCATCTAGTTCAGATTTAATGCGGCTGCTCCTAAAAAGCTGTAATCTCTAATCAATAGAAGCGAGTCCATTCTGACCCGGACCTGGATGGCAACTCTCAGCAATTCCTCGTCCTTCCAGAATTTTTTTCATAAGGTCCCCCACTTATCTGATATTGATAAACATACCCCCAATATCTACTACTTTATCGTACGGAAGATAAAGACTCGGTTCTCGCCCGGTTTTGTCGTCACAGTACCAAGTCGTAGCTTCTCGATGTCTTCACCATTGCCGGTTAGACAGTGCGCCTCCAGAAGGTACGTGCCGGGCGGGACGTGCAGTTGAGCCACCCGGATCTCGCCAGGCAGCGACTGCCAAAAGCGTAGATCTGCCTTTTCTGATAAAACAATAAAGGCGTTGCCCAATACCTTTGCCATAAGACCTCCCAAAAGGCCAAAGCGCTCCTCGGCCCGCTCTTCCATCAATTTGGTCCCGGCATATTTGGCTGCAGCCCGAGCAGTGGCTTTGGCCAGCATCCGCACCTTGCGGTTTTCCAGGTTCGAGTGCGCAATCTTGGCGATTGGTTCCCCGAGGTGCGAACGAGCACGAAACGTGCGCCTATCATTTACCTTTGTGGCACACATTTCAGAATCAACAATGGTGAACGGACGGTCCTGATACTTAGGAAAGGCGATTTTAATGATATGGCCGTCTGGGAGTGGGCTTGTGATGCTTCTTTCTACCTTTATGGGGGACTTTCCATTGAAATGGATAAACGTTAGGGTCGATATCCGTTTCTTATCCTTTTGTGAGAGGAACGGGACACCGTCGAACCTGCGTTTCGCCTCATCAAATTCGCTTCCACCGATCCATTCAGCCAGGCTGAGATAGTTTTGTTTGAGTAGAACAGGCGGCCCTATCCCGTAGTTATTGAGGTAGTCTTTTTCGTAAACGTCAAGCGCCTTTCTGTAGGATACAAACGCGTCATTCAGGTTGGCTGAGGTGGGATCCATTTCATAAAGCATACCCATGAGCCACCGAACAAAGGCATCCTCTTTATATGCGTTTTTCTTGTCCTCAGGGTACTGACTGTTGATGGCTTCCAACTTCTTGTCCACCTTACGGGCTTCCACGAGTGCATCCTCGACACTGCCCTCTTGGAGGTAAGCCAAAGCCAGGAGGAGGTTCAACATGACCGACTCATAATCCTCTCCTCGATATGGCGCAATCAAATCATTAATAACAAATGTGGTGGCTTGTCGCGTGATGGACATGGTGTACAGCTCTTCGTCCAGCGACTCCGCCTCGGTAAGAATGTTGCGGCACGAGGCGTAATCGTGGTTGTACAGGTTCATCAAGCCGGACTCCATGAGATATAATAACCGATCCTTTTCGCCGAATTGCGCTTCGCCTTCTTGCAAAACGCTCAACGCTCCGGCGTAGTCCCCGCGGTCTATGAAAGGGATGATTTGGTCATAAACCGGCAAGAAAAATCTGGGCTGCCCCTGGGTGAGACGCTCCTGATAGCCCTGGGTTGCCCGGGTGGTTTTTTGCGACTCCGAAATGGTGGCAGGGCGATCTGCCTTGGGCGGGGTCACACAACCGGGAAAAAGCATCCAGATACATGTGGTTGCCAAGACAAGTAGGCATTGAAATCTTCCCATGAAGCACATAGCGGCCCCCTTAATGGGCTGATAGTTTTGACCGGTTCGCTTCCTGCCATGCGAAGCGCTGCTGTAAGGAAAAACCTTCGTCCTTTAGGGCTGGAGAAGGCTTCACTCTGTTCCGGCTTTACGCCCTTTATTTAGACAGGTTGAACTTCAGTGAACTTGTTCAAATTATCAGGAAAGATTTAAAAACGATATTTGGGCCGTTTTACGAATTTCTTGATCTGTTTTTCTCCGATCCAGACCTTCTTGTTGGTTTCGAGGTGAATCAACTCCAGATTGACCTGATACAGTATGACATATTTTCCTTTAATCTGGTCTTTGACTGAATTCACTGAACCTTGAAGCATGAAATCCGCTCCTGTTTCTTCGCTGATCGACTTGACGGTTTCCGCGCTGGTGAAGCCTTTGAGCATATCCGCTTTCTCTTCCCGTAACTCGCGCCGTTCGTCCTTGGAGGCCACGAAATCAACCTCTCCCGAATTAATCAGCGCCCGTTCTAAATTCTTTATAAATACTTGTGTATTAATGTGCTCGTGACTTCGGTTTAGAACTGTGCCCACAATAACCACTGGATTTCTGCCCCCATGTTTTGTCTTGAACCGGCTCAACCACGGCCTGCTTAAACCATCCTTGATCATTTCCTCTGCTACCAGTCGGGAATCGGTGTCGTTCCAGCGCCCGCTAAGGTCAATGATCTCGTCTACATGGGTTCTGCGCACTTCGGGAGCTGCGGCACAACCCAGGATGAAAACCATAGCAACACACAGTATGCTGCCCGCATAGTTTATGACTCGATTCATACTCTGTACCCCCTTGATGCGGCTAATGTTTCGAGATAATATTGGATATTAATGAGAGGGTCAACCCCGTTAGAAGTCTTAGGGATATCCAACAGGTCGAGCTGTCTTAGGAAGGGTAAAATAAAAGGTTGCGCCTTTTCCCTTTTCAGACGCCACCCAGACCTTTCCGCCGTGGTTATTCACAATTCTCTCAACAATGGCGAGGCCTAAACCTGTTCCTTCCTCATCTTCTATTTCTTGTAACCGCTCGAACATCTCAAATATTTTCCGGTGATATTTCGGATCAATCCCGATGCCATTATCCCTGACATAAAACTGATGGAAGTCTCCCCTATCCTCATATCCGATCTCGATTTTGGGGCCCTTTGTATCCCCTATGAACTTGATGGCATTGACAAGCAGGTTCTCAAAAACCTGATAGATTCTTCCTTTATCACAGTGGATGGTAGGAAGGTTGTGCGTCACAACAAGTTCTACCCCTTCTTGCTTCAGTCGGTCTTGAAGGCCTGCGGTTACATTTTTTACGATCTCAATGGCGGGAACATCCTTAAAAGTAGAGACGACCTGCCCGATCCGTGACAAAGCCAAGAGGTCAGAGACCAATACCTCCATTCGGTGGCCACTGGCCCTGATTTGCTCAAGGTATCTCCGGCCCTCCTCCCCCAGCTTTTCATGATAGTTCTTGAGCAGGCGAGAAGAAAATCCCTGTATGGAGATGATGGGGGTTTTCAGGTCGTGAGAGACAACATAGACAAAGTTCTTAAGCTCCTCGTTTATCTTTTGGAGTTCTTCCTCTGCCCGCTTTTGTTCGGTGATATCCACGATGTTGCCCAATATTGCAGGCCTTCCCTTATACTCTATGCGGCTGTTTCTCCTTTTGATCCATATGGTTTCCCCGTCTTTTGTCAGGCCTCTGGCCTCGTATTCCGATGGGGCTTCTTCTCCTCTTAGCCTCTTTAGTCTGATCTCATCAGTCAAGGCCCTGTCTTCGGGATGGACCAGCCTCCAGCTCTGCATACCGATCAACGCTTCTCTTGGATATCTGTAAATCTCGGCGAATTGTTTGTTTGCAAATACGATCTTTTCGTCCTGGTCGATATATATGCCCGTCAGTGAGTCTTCAACCAGTGTACTGTACTTTTTTTCGCTCTCCCGTAACGCCTCTTCGGCTCGCTTGCGTTCGGTGATGTCTTTACCTACGCCGCGGTAGCCTTTAAGGTTTCCTTCTTCATCGAGGATGGGCATGCCGTTGGTAAGAAGACAGACTAATTCGCCGCTTTTGCTGATATACCAGTTTTCCAAGTCTTTGATAGGCTCTTTTTGCTGGGCTATTTTAGAAAATATTTCTCCTACCCTCTTGGCTTCATTTTGTGCCATTAAATCAAAAGGTGTTTTTCCTATGATTTCGCCTGGAGAATACCCTAGAATGTCTTCAACCCTCTGTGAGCAATAAGTATATATCCCGTTCTCGTCAACTTCCCAAATCCAATCCGCCATACTATACGCGACATCCCTGAAACGCTTCTCGCTTTCCCGTAGCGCTTTTTCCACCCGCTTGCGCTGAGCGGTTTCTTTCAGTAACCTGTTGACCTTTTGTTCCAATTCTTCATAGGTTGGTTTTTTGGCCATTAGAATAACTTCCAGTTGCGCTTAAAGCAAAAAAGCCCACACATCGTTGTATCGTTATGGAAAAGTTGCCATTTCAGATGAGGCCTCAGAGGTTGTCATACCCTTAACCCTTGTCCAGAAGCTCCCTGATCCTCCGAGACAACTCGGTCATGTTGAAGGGTTTCTGAATAAAACCGTCACAGCCTCGTGCCAATATCTCGCTGGCCTCACCGTCAATGCTGAAACCACTTGAAAGCAACACTTTTGCATCCGGGTTGATCTCCTTCATGCGGTCATAGGCCTCACCACCACCCATATTGGGCATCACCATGT
>QMMN01000094.1 GCA_003647275.1 Deltaproteobacteria bacterium | reverse complement strand
TTTATTTATCCTATTGCAACCTCGATCAGGGAATGATGGAATGATGGAACAGTGGGCACGAAGTGAAGCTTTGCGCTATGATGTGAAAAACAGAAACACGCGGCGCAAGCGCCTGCGCTGCGCATAAGAACAAAACACCTTTTAAACCCAATATTCCATTATTCCAACCTTCCACTATGAGCGCTACGCTTCACTGCGTGTCCAATTGGGGCGAAGCCCCTAAGTTCAACGGGAAAACCGGAAAGGAGATATTGCCATGAAAAAGTACTTTAGCTTTACGCTCGTTGTGATTTTTGGATTGTATGCTTTTTACCATCAGCAATGGCACTCAAGTTCCCTTATCGTTCACAATATCCCAATGTTCCCCCGATAAGCACGGAAGAGCTTGCATCAAAGTACGATGCCGGAAAGGTTGTAATAATAGATGTTCGATCCAAAATTGAATACAATGTAATCCATCCCATGGGAGCGATTCATCTCCCTGTATCTAAAATGACTTTTGTGAGAGATCTGGGCGAGCTGATTGCACAACACCCGGGAAAGACATTTGCATTTTACTGCAATGGCGTAACTTGTTTGAAATCGTACGAGGCCACAAAGAAGGCTATAAAAGCAGGGTATCAGAACTGTTACGTATACGATGCCGGGATCCCAGATTGGGCGATTCATTATCCTGAAAAAACTCTCCTATTGGGGAAACCCATTTCCAATCCTGAGAAGCAACTGATTCCAAAATCGGAATTCAAGAAGAAATGTTTGTCTTTTGAAGATTTTAAGGCAAAAGCAACCGGCCCTAATACAATGGTAATTGACGTTCGTGATCATATCCAGAGCTCTGGCAAACTGCCAGGTCTGGAGGATGCAAGGTCGATCCCCCTCGATGTATTCATCCCGAATTTTGTAGAGAGGAAAGCACATCAAGACAAAACCTTGCTGATTTTTGACCAGGTTGGAAAACAGGTCCGGTGGCTCGAGTATTACTTGGTAGAAAATGGCTACAACAACTACTTCTTTCTCAAAGGGGGCGCCACCGCAGTCATCAAAAAACAAATCTACAAGTAAATTGAAGGTGGGGTGAGTGGACACCATGGAGCAGTGAAGTTCATTGCCCTGTGGGCAGTGAGCTTCACTCTCAGCCTATCCTAGTCATTACAGAAATACTATCCCCTGGGATGATACTGGGTGTGAACCGCCTTTAGCCTTTCCTGGGCAACATGGGTATAAATTTGGGTGGTACTGATATCTACATGGCCTAACATCACCTGTACCGACCGGAGATCTGCCCCCCGTTCCAACAGGTGAGTGGCAAAGGAATGTCGCAGGGCGTGCGGGGTGACTTTGTGTGAAATCCCGGCTTTTAGAGCATATTGTTTCAGCAGCTTCCAGAATCCCTGGCGTGTCATGGGCCTTGCCGTGCGTGTTACAAAGAGGTACGAGCTCGGTCTGCCCTTTAACAGCACCGGGCGTCCTGATGCAACGTAAGTATCGACCCTTTCTTTGGCTACCTGCCCAATGGGCACCACCCGCTCCCTATAGCCCTTGCCGAGAACCCGGACAAAACAGGCCTCCAGATTGATATCTGCCATTCCCACCTTGATGAGTTCAGAGACCCTGAGGCCCGCTGCATACATAAGCTCCAGCATGGCTGCATCCCGCATCCCCAGAGGTTTGGACGGATCAGGTGCTCCCAGAAGCTGTATGATTTGGTCTACTGTTAAGGCATGAGGCAGCTTTCGCCCTGTCTTTGGAATGTCCACCACCTGAGCCGGGTTGGTCCCCAGTATCTTTTCCTGGACCAAGAACCGATAAAACCCCCTAATGGTCACCAAGTGTCGTGCTCTGCTCCTTGCCCCGAGCCCTGCATTTCTTAAGTTGATCAGGTGTTTCAACACAAGAGCCGTGTCAGCATTGGTGATATTGGTAATAGCGTTTTCCCTCAAGAACGCCAGATACAAGGTCAGGTCTCTGCTATACGCGGCAACAGTGTTTTTGGAAAGGCCTTTTTCCACAACCAAGTAGTTGATGTATTGATCCGCTAGTAGATCCAGGGAATCCATGGTTGTCGGGCCTCGAGCATTGAAAAGATAACAATGGAATAGATTAAGAGCACGCTTTTTTTTTTGCTTTGAAACAGTCGTTTCATACGATGGTGGATGCGGTCCTTGCCCACATAAGCGATCCATGCGTGGAAAGTTGCCACCTTTCCGGTGACAAGGAGGTAAACCTTATGGCCTTTTTCTGTGTCCTTGATGAGGGTGCCGCCACAGCCAAACTCGATATCGTCAGGGAACCAATAGCTAAGATATTCATTATTTCCCCCTAATTTGAACACAATGTGACTTAAAGCGGATGCCTGTTCAACACGACCGCGCCATCTTCTTTCACAACAACCATATTTTCCAGCCGCACCCCGCCCCATCCGGGTATGTAAATCCCGGGTTCAACCGTGGTAACCATACCAACCTTTAGATTCATTGGCCGGATGGGACTCAAATGCGGCTTTTCATGGGTCGCCAGTCCCACGCCGTGTCCAAGCCCATGGCCAAAGTGATCGCCAAACCCTTTGGCTGTAATATAGTCTCGCGCAGTCTTGTCTATTACCTGTGTGCTTATGCCGGGCTTGATCACTTCTATTGCCATTGATTGCGCGTCTTGCACGACCTGATAAATGGTTTTGAAGGTGGTGTCAGGCTGACCAAGGACGAGGGTTCGGGATATGTCGGAACAGTAACCATTCAGGCGGGCTCCCCAGTCAAACAGGATGGGCTCACCCGATTTCACAGGTCGATCTGTGGGGATAGCATGGGGCAGGGCGGCGTTGGGGCCCGAGGCGACAATGGGGGGGAAGGCTACCGATTCTGCTCCTCTTTCCCGCAGGCCCTTTTCTATGGCCCAGGCAAGCTCTCTTTCACTGACCCCTGGGGAGAGGGTCTCGCGAATGCTCTCAAATACGGATTCAGAAACAGCAAGGGCGTGCCGTATGGCCTCCAGTTCCTTCTCTTCTTTGATCATACGGAGTTCTTCCACGAAGTTTTCAGTGGGGACCAGGGAAACAGACAAGTTTTGGTTTTTCAACTGCTCTTCGAACCTTTGGAATTGCAGATAGGATAGTCGCACACTCTCAAAGCCAAGGCGTTCGGTATGGAGTGTTTTCAGGATTTCAGGAAGGGCTTGAGCCAGTCCCTCCCTGTACCGATAGATCTCGAAATCAGGGGCTTCAATCTGGGCCTGGGTTTCGTATCGAGAGTCAGTGGCAAGCAACTGCCGCTCAAGCGTGATAAAAAGGGCGCCGGCAGATTCGTCAAACTGACCGTCTTCGCCGGTGAATCCGCTCAAATACCGACGGTTTTCGCCCTGTAACACCAAAAAGGTGTCAAGCGGCTCAGTTTGGAGGCGGGCCCTGAGCCTTGCCAGCCGATTCTTTGTCGTTTTCCCCAAAACCCTGTACCTCGTGCTCTCCATGTACGAATAATCGGTATGGCTGGTTAACCAGCTATACCGATCAATGGCTAACAGAACAACGGGGAAGGTGTCAAGATAAAGGCATAAAACCGCTTGACAACAAGCCCGTCTTTCATAATAAGCTGCTCCCGGTTCTGTCTTCCAGGTTTCGCCAGCTACACGCAAGGCAGGGTCAGCGGAAGATAGGAGGAAGGGCGACCATGATGCATGCTGAATGCAAGGACAAAATAGAACAGCTTCTTCAAAAAGGGGTCACGATTCCCAACCCACAGAGTGTGTTGATCGGAGATGAGGTTGAATTAGATCGCATTGCTGGTGACGGGGTGGTCATTTATGCGGGCTGTAAGATTTTTGGTGAGAAGACCTTGATCATGCCTGGTGTCAAGCTTGGTTATGAGGGGCCTGTGACAGTCGAGGATTGCCAGATAGGGCCCAGGGTCGAATTAAAGGGCGGTTTTTTTCGAAAGTCTGTATTTCTTGAAAAGGCCAGTATGGGGTATGGGGCCCAGGTCAGGGAGGGGTGCATTCTGGAAGAAGAAGCCAACGGTGCCCACATGGTGGGCCTCAAGCAAACTATCCTGTTTCCTTTTGTGACGCTGGGGAGCCTCATAAACTTTTGCGATTGCCTCATGGCAGGGGGAACCAGCCGGAAAAATCACAGTGAGGTGGGTAGCTCCTACATACATTTCAACTATACGCCCAATCAGGATAAAGCCACCCCTTCTTTGATTGGTGATGTGCCTCGGGGTGTGATGCTGAATCAGCCCCCCATTTTTCTCGGGGGACAGGGGGGATTGGTAGGACCTGTTCGGATCGGATATGGGACTGTTATAGCCGCTGGGGTCGTGTATCGAAAAGATGCCTTTGAGAAGGGAAAGCTCCTTTTGGGTCAGGGCCCTTTAATGGGGGAGGGACAACCTTCTCATCTCATGGCGAATTTTTATCCTGGCCTTTACTGGCATATTGAACGTCAGACACGACATAACATCCATTACATTGCGAACCTTATGGCCCTCAGGCAGTGGTATATAGGGGTGCGTTCCCAGTTTTTTGGAGGTGACCCCATGGGTCAAATGTTGTATGAAGGTATTTTGGACAAGCTGAATATTGCACTTGATGAGCGAATCAAGCGCTTAAAGGCGTTTGCGCAGAAGATGCCTGCATCTGCTGAAAAGTATCGAAAGATCATGAAGGACAGAGCCAATCAAAAACTATTAGAACAAAAACAGGCGTTGTTTGAAAGATGGCAGGAGGTCGAAGATATATTTTATGCGAACCAGGATAATTCAGGAGACCCTGCTATTCGAGAACCTTTCTTGGAACAGGTGAGCGAGCATATTAAAAAGAAGGGGCCTGACTATATCGCTGTCATCCAGGGGATCGATCAAACGTGGTTGGCCAAGGGAACAAAATGGCTTCAGGGAATCGTGGACACCATAAATCGACAGGCCCTTGAGATCATACCACCTTTTAGGGGTGTGTGTAGAGGGAAAACGCCATGAAAAGGTTGTTTGGCACAGATGGTATCAGGGGCTTAGCCAATGAATACCCCATGACCTCTGAGATGGCCTTAAAGATCGGCCGTGCAACCGCGCATCTGTTCAGACGACAGGGCCATAAGACACGGATTATTATTGGAAGAGATACCCGGATATCAGGTCATATGCTTGAACATGCCTTGGTTTCAGGGATCTGTTCTATGGGAGCGGATGTCCTTTTGGCAGGCGTCTTGCCCACCCCAGGGGTGGCGTTCATCACAAGGGACATGCATCTTGATGCTGGGATCATGATTTCCGCTTCTCACAACCCCTCTCCGGACAACGGGATTAAGATCTTTAAGGGAGACGGATTCAAGCTTTCAGATGAAATGGAGCTTGAGATGGAACAACTGATTCTCGAAAACAACATGCCTACTGCGTCTAACGGGCCTCATGCCTTTGGCAGGGCATATCCCTTTGAGGATGCCTGTGCTCGTTATGTGACCCTTTTGAAGCAAGTCGTTTCCAAGGACCAGACCATGGAGGGTCTGAATATTGTATTGGATTGCGCTAACGGGGCCACGTTTCAAGTTGCCCCTGCCACTTTTACGGAACTCGGCGCGACGATCAAGACCCTCTTTGCGGAGCCTGACGGCACCAATATCAACCTCAAGTGCGGGTCTGAGCATCCTGAAGCGCTGTGTGGGGAGGTTGTAAAGAGAAAAGCCGATGCGGGCTTTGCCTTTGACGGAGATGGAGACCGGGTCACCGCCGTTGATGAGAGAGGGAATATTGTAACGGGTGATCAGATGCTGGCCATTTGTGCCAAGGTGATGAAAGAACAGAACCAACTAACCAACAACGTGGTGGTAAGTACGGTCATGAGCAACACGGGCCTTGGGCTTACCCTAAAGGAATTGGGCATAGAGCATGTGACGACTCAGGTGGGAGATAGGTATGTTTTGCAAGAGATGCTGGCACGGGGGGCATGCATTGGCGGGGAAGACTCCGGGCATATGATATTCCTGGATCACCATAGCACAGGCGATGGCATCATAACGGCCATACGGATTGTAATCGCCATGAAAAGGGCGGGCAAACCGCTTTCGGAACTTGCCAAAGCCATGAGGGTTTTCCCGCAGCGCCTGATCAATGTGGCGGTGAGGGATAAACCACCCATCGAGTCGGTGCCCGAGATTGTGGCTGCTGTTGAGGGTGTAAAAAGGGTCCTTGGAGATGGTGGAAGGGTGTTGGTTCGCTATTCTGGCACCCAGCCCATGTGCCGCGTGATGGTCGAAGGACCGGTCCCAGAGGAGACTGAAAGGTATTGCAAACAGATTGCTGATGTTGTGAGAGAAAAGCTTAGCTAGTTCCTTAGTGCTCTAATTCGTAAATACGGTCACGTATTTAATATATATTAGGTGTTAACCTTAGATGGGTTGAAGACTTATAAGTGCCTAAAGTGAACTAAAGTGCCTAAAATGCCTAAAGTTGTG
>QMMN01000093.1 GCA_003647275.1 Deltaproteobacteria bacterium | reverse complement strand
TAGTGCAATCCGTGAGTTTGAGGTATCTATCGAGACTCACCCAGTCCCCGCCCTTGCACGTATCGGTTAGAGAGACGCAGACCTCCTCACTACCCCAAGCACCATGCGAAGGCTCAGGGTCAACGTATTTGCGGACGAAAATCCAGTCGAAAGACTGTTGTGCTCCATTTGTCTCTCTGTTGGTTAAACAAATATTTCCGCTTTGATATGAAGTGTCGGTTGTGCTTGCAGATGTTCCATCTATATCTCCTGTTATGCCATCGGTTTTTTGGAAAACACGCATTCTATGCCATCCTGTTGGTACGGACAAAGGAGTTGTCGCAAGATGTATCCAACTTTTATTTTCTGCTTTGTCAATAAGAACACTTTCAGGAGACAGCCAAATTGCATCAAGCAACATATAACCTGTTGTAGGGGGGTTAGAGCCAGTTCCCCTAAATGGCGGTGTAACAAACCAGCCAAACTCTATATCGTTATTTATCTTCTGCACTTTCGCCTCTATGACAAAAGGTGCAGTAAATGTTTTTAGAGTATGTATATAAGGTCTCGTCCCAGAGGAAGTAATCGTTATAATGCTATCAGCAACGGAATACGATGCGCCATAAAGCCATTCTGTACTCCATTTTGAAGTGTCTAAATCTGAACCCTCAAAGTCATCAAAGAACAGAAATGTGTTATCTCCATTACTTGTCGTTGTAGCATCAGGGTTTCCGTAGTAGATGTAGATTGTTGCGGTGTTTGGGTTAGCTGGTATAGATGGAACTTTAACCCAGAATATGGCGTAGTCTCCATCAACTTTTTCTTCCATCCAATAAGGAAGCTCGGTTACTCCATCATCAGAAGTGAACCTTATATCTCCGAAGTCTGTCCTGCACTTGCCGTTTAAATATACGTCTTCTCCAGAGTCGGTTCCAGAGCCATAGTGAACTTTGATCCGTATCTGGTAGTCAGTAACTGCTCCAGCCGTAGAGCCAACTATTTCGTGTGACTTCCTATACTGCCATCCTTCTAGCCATGCCATTAAACCCCCCTACCTATGACTGTTTAACCACCTTATACATTAACTGTCCTTCCTTATTCTTCCATACGTAAACCGTTTTCTTTTCAACTTGGTCTGTTGACGGGTTGTAAATGAACACTTCGAATAGCCCACGTTTCTTTGCATCATTAACTGCTATTGGGTTTAATCCTACGAAGTTTGACACATTCTTTTTAGCGTACTCTTCTACTTCATCAGCAAAAGAGGTTGGCGATGTAGTAGATGTTGCCAATATTGTTGGTACTCTGTCCTTCCAGTATGCTTCCTCTGTTCCATCATCCTTCACTAGAACATGAATTATTACTGCCTCGCTCCTCAATATGCCATTCTCGTCTACCCAGTAGTACCTTATTGCTTGGTAGTAGTCCTTCTTGTTCACCTCATAGTGCTTGTCAAGCAGAAACACCCTAACCGCTTTCTTCTGCAGCTGCTTCAGCAGTTCTTGGAATGTCGCCATTTAAAATCACCTCTACGCCGACGTTATCTGTATCTTCCATGTTACCTGTAGGGAGTCTCCCGCATCCCAGTTTATGTTTAAAGCCGCAAATGTCTGCCTACAAAGCATTGTTCCTCCTGTTGATGCGTTGAATACTCCGCTTTCGGTTATTGCATGTGTTCCTGATAGACCGTCTGCTGACGAAAATGTTGCGACAAGCTGCGCCGTATCATTAGTAACTGACGTGGTAACTCTTGAACCAGTACCCGCCTTCCTAGCAACCTCTGCTTCTAAAGCTGTTTGTGTCGCATCGAAAGCAGTTGTTCCAGTCCCTATCGCTATGTAGTCGAACGCTGTTCCCCCAACATCCGTAAGTATTAGCCCGGCGACCTCAGCTAACCCGGCATTTGTTATTCCGTTGAGACTCCATCCGGTGTCTCTAATCATTGGTCTTCCTTTTTCGTCAAGCTTTATTTTTCCGTCCTTTGTCCTTACAACAGCTATCATTCTGTCCCTGAAGTGGAGCGGTTCCTTCTTTAGTCCGCTGTGTTTTGCTGCCGCTGTTTTGGACAGTTCCTCGACTAGTTCTTGGAAGTCGTATCCTAGGTTTCTGCTTAGCACGATTACTGACATTATGTCGTTTCCGAGCTTATTCAATATGTCTTGGAGTTTAACCATTCAACCACCCCTTTTAAGTTATGGATATGAAGTATTTTGCGAATAGCTGGTTGAAGGTGAGGGAGGTCGTGCCGGTGTTCTGCACCTTAACTGTTAATCCGGTGTAGAACGGTATGTTCCTTATGGAGACAATGTAGTATCCTGTTGGGTCTCCGTTCTCATCTAGCTCTGCGAAGGCGCTTATGTCAGGGCTGTTCTGCTCAATAGCCCTTATTTCATCATATGTTTTCTCAAAAGCAGTTAGCCCGTCAACAGTAATTGTAACTTTAAAGGACGTGTCAGGTGATCTTATGAGGAACTCTCTTAGCAGGCCTCTTCCCGTTTCCTGAACGACCGTGAATTCCTCTCCTGCCGCAAGTGTTCTGCTCGTAAATATTGCGAACCTCGATGTCACATTGCTTAGAAGGCTTAGCTTAGTGAATAGGTCGTCGGTTGTTTTGGTGCTTCCGCTGAACCAGTCTGGGAAGTTCTGAACTGAAGACATTAAGTTGCCTGCTCCATCGAACCTGAATATTTGGCCCGCAATGTCCATGAACATGTCGTCTAAGTACACATTGCCGTCAGACGTTGTTGAAGCAGTTGCCTGCATTCGCAAAGCCATGTAGGCTGCGCCTTTGGGGGCAGCTACGTCTCTGAAGTCAACCTGCCATGAAGTTGACGGTGTAAGAGTGTATTCGTCAACTTTAAGCTCCTTAAGGTTTGGCCTATACCATACAACATCAAGTTTGACATTCGTAATGTTTATGTCCTCTTTATGTGCGAAGCTAAATATGATTCTTTGGTTCGGTGATATTGGCCTAGTTGGTGTTTCAACATATCCTGTTTGCCCGGCTGGAATAGTCACCTGTAGGGCGTATGTTCCAGCGTAGACTTCGGTGCTTTGGACTGTTTGGATGCAGTTGACAGCTGTTAGGTCGGATTCTCCGGTTTCAAAGGTTTGCTCGTAGACTCGTGACCTGCTGACAGTTGACAGTGGAATGTCAATGTGTGGAAGATACGATGACAGTGGCTCGTAAATGTCCGTTAAGCTCCTGTTCTCGGGCCCCATTAGCTCGGAAAAGTCAATTTCTGCCGTGAAGTCGCCTACAACGTAAAGCCTGCCTTGCTCGTCAACCCTTATTTCCTTCGCTGTTCCGGACTCGGTGAAACCCCAGATTGCAATGCCAAAAGGTACTTGGTATTTCTTAAGCAGCTTGTTTAATACGTTTAGAACCTCAATTGCACTCATCCCTCCGCTCACCTCCGCTCTGCTCGATTAAGAAATATGGTTAGACTAGCTTATAAGCGCTATTGCTCGGAGAAGACCTCGTAGACAGCATATATTCTGTCGAAGGTTATTTCGCCGTCAGTCCTTATCTCTACCCTGCCAGAGTTCCTCCATGAAATGTCCCCTATTCTTACAATGTATTTCCCGTTCACATCTTGGAATGCATCTATTGTTTCCGAGACAGATGATATTTCGGCTAGCTCAGAGAAGCTCTTGTTGTTTATTAGGCCGTACCCGTCAACAATGACTGAAACGTAGAAGGATGGGGACGGGGAAACAATGCTTATCTCCCTTATCTTGCCCCTTCCCTTGTGGTCTATTAGCTTCAGAAGGTACCTTACCGGATACTTTGTTTCATCAATTATCTTGGTTACTGCATGAGGTGTTCTAACACCTATAGGGGGCATTTTCTCGACAAGACCCCTAATCCTTGGCAGCCTCTCTCTTACAACTCTTCCGCCGCCAATGGGGAGGACAGGTCTTCTAATTCCCAGCTGCTCACCTATGTAAGCGTAAACTCTTACGGAAAACGCGTCTAAAAGGAGAAGAACAAGGTTGACAAGAGGGTAAACCCATATTCCAAAAACACCCCTGAACCTTATGGCACTAGGTAGTCCAAGCTGCTCAGCAATACTTTCCCCCTCACGCCTAACCACTTCGGCAAGCGCCTTTTTCTCCTCAGCTACCATAGCAGTGCACCTGCAATTATTTTAAACAGTACGGCAAGTACTATAGCCCAGTAACCCCATGCCTTAATTCTTTTAACCACTTGTTTGTCTATTTTTCCACCGTATATTTCTGGTAGTTCGTCCCTTAAAACCCTGTTGTGGTATTTGCTTCTAGCAAGCATCCCGGCTATTTTCTCGGGCACGGCTAGACCGTAGGTTCTCCAGTAGCCGCATTTAGGGCATTTAACGTGTATGTCTACGTGTACTAGCTCTGGTTTCATTGTTGTGTGCTTGTAGCATCTGAAGTCGTGCAGTATCATTTCACCCGTGCACCATCCATCCTCGGTTACCGTCGTGCACAGCAGCTTCTTTTTAGGTAGCGGCACTGCTTCCCCGTTTACAATGTAGACTGCCCATACGTCGTTAATGTCGAATACCTTCTTCAACCTAGACTACCCTAGTACATGCTTAGCTGTAGGGCTACAATGGTTACGCTTAGTGTTGCCGATGTAGCTGTCGCAGATGATTCCGCAGTAACCCTTATTGTCGTTATTCTCTTATTGTCAGGCACCGCTGAGAAGTCGAAGCTGTCTATTGTGAATGTCTCGGTTGATGTTGAGCCTGCGGCTGTAGTTCTAGTAGCCAAAGTAACTGTTGATTCGTCATCTAGAACCGCAACTACATTTATTGTCGCCGACTCCGCTGTTCCAAGCCCGCTAGGTGTCGCCGAAACATGTAGGGGCAGTAGAAGATGGTAGCCTGTCGCAACGGATAACTCAGCTATTGTTGCCGGCGAACCGGAAACACCTATTGTTGCCGATCCGGATGTGTTTCTGAAAACAGGTGCTGCGAAGAACTCTGACTCCGCATCGCTTCTTGTAATTAGTCTCCTAACTACAAACGACATGTGGTTCACCAGTAGATAAAACGTTGTGAAGGTAAAAAAATGTTTTTGAACTTAGGGTTTTTCCTTGACGTTTAGCCCGCTTAGAACCCTAAAACCACTACGTACACTGTTGCGGTTGTGCCGGCGGGTACGCTCTTTGCTGTTACAGTTACTTGGTTTCCGCTTATTGACTTTTCAGTTACCGGTACGTCGCCGTATGCTGCGATGACGTATAGTACTTTTTCAAGCTCGCTGAAGGTTATGGTTGCATCTACGTCGGCTGCGGCACCCCCTGTGTTCTCAGCTGAACCGGAGTTTTTAGCTATTTTGTATCCTTCAGCTGTGGTGAAGATCACTGCCATTTAGTGTTTCACCTCTTCAGCTTCAGGATACCCAAGTGGTGTCGGAGAATAGGTCGTGCTCGTAGAACACTAGTCCTAGCAGTCTTACGCTGCTTGTCCCTGAAACTCCGGGTAGAACCTTTAGCTTTACGCCGAAGTCATGGTATACAGGTATTATGCCGGGTGTGTGATACTGGTATACTAGCTTGTTTGGCTCAACAGCTACGTCCTGTAGTGGGCTTGCAACGAATATGCCGTATTTGCTTTCTGCCTCGCTTATTACTCTGAACTGTTGGATCTTAGGCGTGGTACCTACTTCAACGATTCCGTCCTGCGCTATAACTATTAGTTCGTGCTTGCCGGTTTGAGGAGATGCCTTGTAGTATGCGGTGTCGCTGCCTAGAATGTATGCCGCTGTTCCAGCTGTGAACGTTATGTCCCAGCTGTTGTCGGAGTAGCTGGTGTAGCATGGTGTTGTGGAGCTAGGTGTCGCAGCGTACTTTATCGCCTGCGGAAATAGCGGCAGTACACCGATTGTTCCAGCCTGTGACGGGAAGGTTATTGGCTTTTCCTCGGGGAATATTGCTTTGGCAATGCCGGCGAACTTTATAAGGGCGTCTTTCTGGTTCAAAACGGTTTTGGCGAGTGTCGGTGAAACCTTCGCTAAGTGGTTGGCGTACATTGATATTACTGTTTCAATCGCTCTCTTCTCGTCCTTGTTTAGCTCAACGAAGTCAAGCTCCGTTCTGCCGAGAGACAGTATGTTTATTCCCTTCGCTAGTTCGGGTTCAAATAGTTCAACAATGTTTACGTGGGGCACTTTTAATTCACCGAAAGAAATATAGTTACGGGAGCATATTTATAGTTTTGGTGACGCTGGAACCATGGTTCCCAGAAGTTTTAAGAGAAGACTGGATGAGCCGAAAACAACATCAATAAGGATAAGGTGTACGGAAAAAACTAGGCTTATGTTTAGGAAGATAGCGATACGGTACCGTAACTATGAGGAGGCACTGCTTGAAATGATTGACTGCTACCTTAAGCTGCACGGCAGCGTTGACTAGTATATTTTGCCGGGTAGCTCCTTAACTTTCTTGAACTGCTCCGGCTTTACCTGTGTAAGCATCGGGCTTGGCGGAGGAGTTATCTGTGGAGCAGTTGTTTCAGCGGCAGGCGCTAAGCGTGAGCCCCTTATTGCGGCAAGTCTTTCACGTACAGCTGCGGCAACACCCTTGGCCCTTATGTTTTCTAGTCTCTTCCTGAGTTCCTCGACTACCTGTCCTTGAATTATGTTTCCTTGAAGTATTTTTCTTTCTCCTAGAACCTCCTTTACCTTGGGGAATCTTTCCCCTAGCCTAGCAACTGCTTCTGCTCTTGCTTTCCTTACTCTTTCAAGTACGTTTTCAACCATGCTCATT
>QMMN01000092.1 GCA_003647275.1 Deltaproteobacteria bacterium | reverse complement strand
CAAGACGATCAGCCATAGAGCCCGAGGATACAGAAGTGAAAAGACCTTCTCTCTGGCTATAATCCATGGCCTCGGTAAACTCCAACTGCCACAATGTCAGCACAGATTCTCATGAGGAGCCAATTGATATTTGAAAGCTGAGCGCAACCTAAATTATGAATCATAAGTTACTTTAAGAAATCCCTCTCCTGATTTGAAAACGCATAATTTGGATTGAAGCTCCCTTCAACTTGCTGCAGTCCCGCTTTCGGGCGGGATTCGACCGTAAGGAAGTTTGCCATTTTTAGATTCGCTCGCTTTTGCGCTTCAAGCGTTCTATTTTTAGTGGAAAGCGGTTTGTCCAAATTGTCCCGCAAACAAATCATTGACCAATTGGCTGCATCCTATGGCATTGAGCCCGAATACAGGGACAACTGGGGTCGCATCCACCCAACCTCCGTTGAAACCAAACAGAAGATCCTCAAGGCAATGGGGGCAAATACCGATACCGAGGCCCATGCAAAAAAGGCATGGCATGTGAGAGCGGAACGCGAATGGTCACGCATAACAGAACCTACGATCGTGACCGGTCTCACCAGCCTGCCAAACGAGTTGATGTTTCAGGTGCCCCATAGGGCTCAAGGTGGTTCACCAGAGGCAGCAACTCGTGACCTGAAGGTCACTCTGGAAGTCACAGATGAGCACGGTACAGTACAGCATTTTGCTTTCGCGCAAAAGGATTTGTCTTTTTATGAGATCAGGCGGTTGCAAAACAGGGCATACCAGCGCTGGAGTTTGCCATTTCCTGAACTTCGGACGCTGGGCTATTACAGGTTTCATCTATCCGTACATATGGGAGGTGAACACAAGTCACAGTCCGTATTTGTGGCCGTATGCCCGGATAAGGCCTATATCCCACCTGCCCTGCAAGGAGACAGACGCACCGCAGGAATTTCCATAAGTCTCTATGGGGTCCGATCAAAAAGGAATTGGGGTGTTGGTGACTTTGGCGATTTGAAAAGGCTCGTAGATTGGGTGGCAAAGGACCTTCGTGGGGGCGTTATTGGCGTGAATCCGCTTCATGCCACCTTTAATCGTATGCCTTTCAACACCAGCCCCTATCTTCCCATGAGCCGTTTTTACCGAAATTTCATCTATCTGGATATCCCAGCCATAGAGGATTTTCAGGATTCGCCTGAGGCACAGGCCATGATTAAGTCCCCGGAAACTCAGCAGTTGCTATCTGAACTCAGGGCCTCGGAAAAGGTCCTGTATGAACAGGTAGCAGCGCTGAAAGAAAAGGTGTTAAGGCAAATCTTTCAAACTTTTCTCAAGAATCATTGGAGTAGAATAGGCACGAAAACCACCCGGCGGACGGAACTGGAAAACTACATCCAAAGGGAGGGCCGCCTATTAGACAACTTTGCCACCTTCAGCGCCTTGAATACTGCCATGCATTCCCAGAATCCGCAGGTATGGACGTGGGTACAATGGCCCAGGGAATACCACCGACCAGACACCAGGGAGGTCCAGAGGTTTCGACAAAAACACTGGAAGGAGATCCTTTTTTACAAATACGTGCAATGGCAGTTGGAAAAACAGCTTGCAGAGGTCCAGACCTATGCAAAAAGTCGGGGAATGTGCATCGGGCTGTACCATGATTTGGCGTTGGCTGTTGACCGTTTCGGTGCTGATTTTTGGGCTTATCAAGATTTCTTTATTCCTGGGGTCCGGGTCGGTGCGCCCCCAGATGCGTTCTCACAACAAGGTCAGGACTGGGGTTTTCCTCCGCCTAACATGGAAAGATTCCAAGAGGCCGGCTACGACTTATTTGTTAAAGAGATTCGGAAAAATTGTGCCTTCGGGGGGGCCTTGCGGATCGATCATGTCATGAGGTTTTTTCACCTTTACTGCATCCCTGAAGGTAAACCACCCAAGCAAGGGGCCTATATAGCACAACCTTTTGAAGATTTGCTCAGGATCCTTGCCCTGGAAAGCGTTCAAAATCAGGTGGTCATCATCGGCGAAGACCTGGGGACTGTGCCGCCATATATACGGGACATATTGAATAAGATCAACATCTTTTCATACCGACTCCTCTATTTTGAAAAGGATCACCAACAAAACTTTATTCGGCCCCAGGACTATCCTGAATTAGCTCTGGTGACAGTTGCAACCCACGATCTGCCCACCTTGGCGGGTTTCTGGACACTCAGGGACATCGAAGTCCGCAAGGCAGGCAGGTTTGACAACGACCAGGCTGTCATCCAAGCCGTTTCTGAAAGAGAAGCAGACAAGGAAAAGTTGTTGAAGCTCTTACAAAACCTGCGTTTGCTTCCTCAAGACTGTGCCAGAGACATAGGGGCATATCCCGAAGTTACGGGGGAGCTTCATAATGCTGTGGTGGGCTTTCTTGCCCTCACACCTGCCAAACTTTTTGTTTTAAGCCAGGAAGACCTGTTCAAGGAGACTGACCAGCAAAACCTGCCCGGGACCACCAAAGAATACCCAAACTGGTCCCTGAAGATGAAATATGAGATAGAACAACTGCACAGGGACCCCAAGGCAAGAGCTTTTTGCGAAATGTTTCGAAATTGGATTGAGAAATCAGGCCGAAGTAACCCTTGAAGTTTAGAGGTGCATCATGTCAAAAAAAAAGGATAAGACCGAATCTCCTTTAAGGCCAGAGATGTCCAGAGAGCTTAACAAGATCAGACTGGAAAAAGAGAAGACGGAAAAGATCAAGAAGGATAGCCGGCCCAGGGAAGAGGAGAATCTGGAACGGTTGCAAAGGGCTAGAGTGAAGGATATCGAGCACAAGATTTTAAAGGACAAAGATTACGATAAGCACAGGAAAGCTGGCAAAAAGATCGGAGGCGTTCGAGGCAAATTCCACCCTTCACTCGAAAGGACACGCAAGCGAACCTGAGGTTGGGCAGGGGCAATCGATTTATCAACAACGGCAGGGCTTCGCGTCCGGGGAGCAGGCCGGTCAAAACGAGATAAAACATTATAACTTGGGGCACTTTAGCTCACTTTAGTTCGCTTTCATGGCAAAAATCACGGTTCAGATCTACGAAATACAAGATCCTCGCGAGGCTGAAGCTGTTATCGAACTGGGTGTTGACCGCATCGGCACTGTGATCCTCTCCAAAGAAAATTGGAAGGTGCCAGCCATAAGGGAGGCAATCGGTGTTTCAAGGGGAACGCGAGTAAAGCATAGCTTGATTCCCCTCTTCCATACGAAAGAGGTGTTGTTTCAAGCCCTTGAGTACTATCAGCCGGACATTATACATTTTTGCGACTCCCTGACTTATGATGATGGTCGCATAATACCCTGCGAGCCTTTTGTAGAACTACAGATTTCCCTCAAAGAGCGATTCCCGGGAATTGAGATTATGCGTTCTGTTCCCATTGCTACTCCAGAAAGTAGTGAAAGGATTCCAACGCTGGAAATTGCCAGGCATTTTCAAGACGCAAGCGATTATTTTCTGACCGACACATGGTTTGGCAAGGAACCCGTGGAAGGTTACATTGGCATCACAGGACGTACCTGCGACTGGGCCGTCGCCAGAAAGCTTGTAGCGTTAAGTCCAATTCCTGTCATTCTGGCTGGCGGGCTGTCACCAGAGAATGTTTACAAAGGTGTCATGGTCGTCAAGCCTTTTGGGGTGGACAGCTGTACGGGAACCAACGCATTGGACAACAGTGGAAAACCTATCCGGTTCAAAAAGGACTACGAGAAAGTCAAGGCCTTTGTGAAAGAGGCCCGTCGGGCTGAAAAGGATCTTTTTGGGTGCCAAAACATAACCCGGAATGGAGGGTGACCATGACCGAAAAAGAGGCTATCCTGGGTTTTATGATGGGTGAAAGGACGAAGGCAGCCCTTATCGTGGCGACACAACTGGCCATGGTAATTGAAGGGCTTGCAGACCATGAAAAGGAAGGAGCGAACAAGGTTTTTTCCACCTTTTTAAGGACCATATATCGCGATATTGGGCTGGCACACAAAATCTCGCCCCAAGAAGAATGGGCCAGCATTCGCCAGGAACTTGATCGTGGTCTGGTTATGGTCGATTCAAGGGTTTCGCACGGTGCCCTGGATAATCTCTCGCGTGCCATCAGTCACGCCACAACGATCAGCAACAGGGCCATGAGTTTTCTCAAGGAAAAGGAACTCCTTTGACTGGCTGTCGCCCAAACAGCCGTACACCTGACATAAGGAGAGCCGCCAACGGGCATTAAAACTGCATTCACCCGCATCCAGAGTGGAAGATTTTGAACTCAGGAAAGATTGGATAGAGGCTAAGGCCAAAGCGATATTGCGACCAGTTTGACATTATCCCTCCATCCTCCCCCTTTTCCGTTTACTTCCTTCGCCTTTTATCTATCCAGCTAATAACGTACAGAGATGCCCCACCAATGATAACCGCTGTGCCTGTAACTATCCATTCCATCCATGCCGGCAACGGCAATTCGATACCCATTCGTCATCCCCCCTTCTATTCAATTAGGTTCCACCCTCTCCTATTTCGAGGGCCATTCGTTGTGCATTGCAAATGTTAAGTCCTTGCTCACAAGCCACGCCCGCAGACGCCAACGCTTGGATGAAGAAATCACCCTTTTCTTTTGTGACTCACTGCGCTACCCTGAGCATCACTGCGGCTCCAGACTGATCTTTTGAAAATGCCCAGCGTTCACTAACCCAGCAGCTTGCTGTAGGGAGCTTCAATCAGCCCTTTTGCTTACTCTCGCCACCAGCCCTTTTTCACATGGGCCTCTTTTTCACATGACGCCAGTTTTTTGATCTTAAAGGCCGAATCCCTTACAACACCGAACAGAACACCGCAACCCGCGTCTTCGCGCACCACATCTCCTTCATCCGCAAGGTCAAACATGTTTTCTACCAGCTCGAACGTTTTCTTAATGGTTTCATCACATGGCCTCATATCTTGATCCCTTCGAATGAAATTGTTTCTTTAGAACGTTACTCGTCATTCTTAATCATCAAGATCTGTACCAAACTGCCATTTTTGTCAGGATAAACTGAAAACACGTTTAATATCGAATAATTAACATTCACTGGATCCATTGACAGGCACTATTTTGATACGCTTAACTATCGTTTGATATGCTTAACTAGAGACACTGGTGAGACAACCTGTTCCATCAGGCGGGAATGCAAGTAACATATTGATATCAAAAATATATCATGCAAAATCTTGTAAAGATGACGGCCTGAAGTGCATGGGAGAAAAAATTCATTGACAAGTGAAACTATTGAAAAAGTCCAAATAGAAGGCGGGAAAATCGGTATTAGAGAACCTTTAAGGCGAGATTTGGGTAACAGCCCGGGTGTCTCATATTAAGATTTGAGACATAAGTGTCTCATGAGACATTCGGGAAATCGTCAAGGAAACGATAAAGGGTGGCACGGCCTACGCCCAGGATCCTGGCTGCCTTGGCCTTGTTGCCTCCACTCTGGGCCAGGGCCGCCCGGACACTTTTCGGATCCAGTTTTCGGGAAGGGCCGGGGGAGGATCGTTCCTTTTCCCACTTCTTCAGCTCTGGAGGTAGGTGTTTCGGGAAAATCAGTCTGCCCTTGCACTTGACCAAGGCATAGTGAATGGCATTTTGCAACTGGCGCACGTTCCCAGGCCAACTGTAGTCCATCATGATGGAGAGGGCAGCTTTAGAGAGACCACTGGATCTTTGCCCCTGCTTGGCGGCCTGTTGCAGAAAGTGCTCGGCTAGAAGGGGAATGTCGTTTTTTCGTTCCCGTAATGGCGGAAAGTGAATGTGCACCACGTTGAGCCGATAGTAGAGATCCTCGCGAAAATTTTTTCTTTGCACCTCCTGCTTCAGGTCACGATTTGTGGCGCTGATAATCTGTACGTCCACCTTGATGGTCTCCTCACCGCCCACGCGCTCGAAGGTTCCATCCTGAAGGACACGCAGAAGCTTCACCTGCATGTTCTTGGGCAGGTCTGCCACCTCGTCAAGAAAGATGGTGCCCCCGTCAGCAAGTTCAAAACGTCCTTTCTTGTGGCGGATGGCCCCGGAAAAGGCCCCCTTCACATGCCCAAAGAGTTCGCTCTCCAGCACCCCCTCTGGAAGGGCGCCACAGTTGACAGGAACAAATGGACCGCCACTTCGCCTGCTCTCGCTGTGGATGGCAGCCGCCAACAAGTCTTTGCCTGAACCGGTCTCCCCGGTAATATGCACTGGGTAGTCGTTGGTGGCCAACTCCCGTATCTGCTCAAAAATCTGGAGCATCTTATCATCCTGCCCGATGATCCCGGCAAAGCCGGTGAGTTCACCCAGTTGGATTTGTAAGCCGATCAGATCGGTTACGTCTCGAAAGGCGGCGAGGACTCCGGCAAAACATCCGGTCTCATCTGTCATCCCCATAACCGACATCTCGATCCGCCGTGGTTCGCCTTGTTTGGTGACAATATTGAGGGGGTAGCCAACATGGGTCCAGGAACTGGGTACTTCCCCACAAAGGAAGCAGCGCCCCTCGCAAAACGTGCCTCCAAAGGACTCGTGGCAGTCACTTCCAAGGACATCCGCCCTGTTGTAGCCGGTTATCCTCTCGGCAGCTCGATTGAAGAAGATGATACGCCTTTGCTTATCAGACGCCATAATTCCCTCCATGAGGTTATCGAGGATGCGCTCCAGATTCTTCTTATGTGCCACTATTTTTAAGGGCTTCATAAACCATTCGCCTCCCAGGAGGGATTGAAACTGTGCCAGGATATGCCACAGCAAACATGACTTTGAGCGTTAAGGCGCAAAGGGGAAAGGATATTTATGCTGAATCATGTCTCTGGTTATAAGCTCCTAACCCGGACAAGCCGGAACCAAACAAGGATTGGTTTAAGCCTTGGAAAATAAAATCAAATCTAACTCGAACAAGTGCCTAAAGTGAACTAAAGTTGAAAGTGCCTAAAGTTAAGGAAT
>QMMN01000091.1 GCA_003647275.1 Deltaproteobacteria bacterium | reverse complement strand
ACTTTTTTGCTCAAATCTGTTACCTTTTTCATAACGTCCTCCTTATGTGTAAGATTATGATTCAATTGCTTATCTATATCACATTTTGGAGGACGTTTTCTTATTCCCTAAGATAAAGGTCTCATGTTTCCAGATAGCCCGCAGCTTATAGCTCACAATGGAAGATATTCCCTGATTATTTCCGGCCTTAGGGCCCAGGAGGCATGGCAAAAAAGATTGACACGAAATAAAGTGAAGCTCCCCGCCCTAAAGGGCGGGGCTTCCCGGTAAGGATTTCAGCTAATTTAATATAGCTCCCCTAGACCCCGCCCTAAAGGGCGGGGCTTGCGGGGAGCGGACCGGTCAAGAAGCTGAAAGATGGAAGCAATCACCGGGATGATGCCCTGAGACAGTCTTCATACCCGACCAATGCAGGAAAATACTTAGTGTATATACCCCTGTCCCTGGTAAGAATGGCTCGGCACTTTGCCGAAGCAAATCCTCCAATATAAAAATCCGACAAAAAATGCTCTTTGAGATTCAGCTTCCGGCCACACTGGGGACATTTCACTTTTGTTTTTCGTTTCAAATATCTCATCCATGCTTGTGCTGCGGCAATGACAGAATTGACGTCAAGCGGTTCTATCGCAATTTTGTGTTCCTCTAAAAACTCGTTCAATAACTTAGTGTTTCCTTTAAATTGGGGCATAAGTTCCGCGAACACCACCGAGGGTGCAACCAGGCTCTCTCTTCTTGCAAGAGCTGTGTACAACTTTTCCTGAAAGATTCTAAATTCATCTTTCAAAATATCAAGCAAAATAGTTGTATCTACACAGACTCTCAATTTACCTTGCCTCTGACTTCATCCATATATTCCATTGTCGTCGGTCCACCCTTGAACCTTCCACGCCACTTCTTCCTAACCGTTTCTATTGGGTTAACAACAAGGACATACTTTTGCCCCTCTTTTGTGATATCGACTTCAGTTCCAGGAACGATACCCAGTTCCTTTCTAACCTTTACAGGTATGGTAACTTGATATTTGGCGGTTACTTTAGACAATCCCGTCACCTCCCAAGGTATACCTTTATTGGTTTGAAGTATACCCCATACTTGATCGCCTGTCAAGAGACCTTTGCAGAGCTGTCATTTTATATGATCCTAACAACCTAACACGATTAAAAATCGTGCTCCTGTTTTGCCTCTTTAACATTTCGAGAGCTTTGCATAACTCCCGATAAATTTCTCATCAGATAGTTGTTTTTTTCTTTCCATAGAGAAAAAACTCTAAAAAAACTAGGATAAAGTATTGATTATACTTGACTATAAGCTGCTCCTATGCCATATTCCCTCCACAAAATAAGCACTTTGGAGGAGAAGATGGGCTTCAAAAAGATTGATCGAAAAATTGGCTTCGCTGAATTGGCTCTTTCAAGTTCCATGGAAAAGAATAGAAGTTTAAGAACGCTTGAACAAATCAAGATACAGTTTCTTTGGAGTTAATAATTTGCCTCCTTTGCCCTTGTTTCGATCGATTTCAACATGACTTATTAAGTTCCAAACTGATATTTTCCATCAAAATCTAACCTAAACTCTAAAATGAGAGCCATATCAGATTAATTCAAAGGTCTCTCGTTGCCAAAAACAGGAGTACAAACATAGCTCCGCCTGGTCGATTACCCGGACAATTTTTAAATAACCTATTGAAAAAACAGCTAATTTTATTTTAGCTGTTTTGGCGTCTGTACCCCAAGCAAAGGGTAATCTACTGCGGGCACCATGCCTGCGTTCGGTGTTCAAGGAATGAACATATTTTTAAACTTATGTCAATAAAAAGATACGCTTGGATATCGTAGGCGGCAGGCTTCGGTATAATGGCCCCTGTTTAAAAATAAAACTTGACAACCCCGGTAATTACACATACTTTATCTAATTTAGTAAAAATAGAAAGGAGTAGGGTACCTTGGCAAATCACAAATCGGCTATCAAGAGGGCCAGACAAGCTGAAATCAGACGATTAAGAAACAAATCCAACCGCACGCGGGTGAAAAACGTTGTAAAACGGGTCAGAGCTGCGATCAATGAAAAATCTCCAGAAGCGGCACGGGCCGCCTTAACTGCAGCCATACCTGTTATCCATAAGGCAGCTCAAAAAGGCGCCATCCATCACAGGAACGCTTCCAGAAAGATATCCCGCCTGACCAGACACGTCAACGCCATCACTGCGTAACGCGAATCAACCACCACCCCTTGAAATGGCGGTTTGACTGTGACCATCGAAGAGTCGAAATCGGCTAATGGCTGTTTATCTCTCACAGAGACCGCAGAGTGACAGAGTTTTTAAGCAGATTCTTAATCTCCGAGACCTCTGTGGACTCCAGCGAGCAAAGGGAACGGGTGAGAGAACCCTTTAATCGGACAGTTTCAATCACCATCCCAACAGCATAGCAAAGCCGGGGCCACCAGCTTCACCCCCCTCAAAAGTCCTGAAGGATGCGGTTATGCACCTTTTCGGCCAATCGTTTGGATATGGCCTCAATGGCCGCCCTTCTGTTCTGTTCGGTCTCTATCTTGTCTGAAGAGACCTGGAAGGTTTCTCGGCCAGATAGAGCGCTGTCTGACCATATGACCTCGCCACTAGGGCGTCTCAAGGCCAAATCGAGGGTAATGGTGACACGGCGTTCATTAGATCCATAGGTTGCCGTATGAGAAATGGTGTCTACAGCCATGGAGGCAATACTGCCACTCAAAACAGCATCTGACATGTCTTTGCCCACGATGCGAAGCATCTTGCTTCGGGTAAACTCATAAGCCAGATCGCTCGTAAAGACGGTTTCGATCCCTGATTCCGAAGTCTGGTTCTCCAGGACAGTAATGGCAATCGTATGCACACCCGCCGGTGCTGTCAGGCCCGCTCCCTTAAAATGATATCCGCACCCAGCAAGTGACAAAGCCAAAAATACAGCAACAACGGCTCGCCTTGTCTCTTTCACATGAACCACCTTTTTCTCCTTCAGAAACTTCATTGGTTATTGGTCAGCAGCCTCTCGTCTCAACAGCGTACGCCGCACACAAAAACCCGCGGGGAGAACGCCGCTCATCGGTGAAAAAGCCATTTATGAATGGAAACTATCTACACTACAATGTTCACCAACTTCTTTTTGACCACGATGACCTTCTTGACTGGCCGGCCTCCAAGGCGTCCCACAATCCTCTCATTGGCCAGCGCAGCCTCTTTTATCGCTTCATCATCAGCATCAGCCCTTATGTGAAACCTGCTCCGCACCTTGCCGTTGACCTGCACCACGATCAATATCTGGTCCTCTTCAATAGCATCCTCTTGATATGTAGGCCACGGGACCTCCAGTACGCTTTCAGAGTGGCCCAAGGTCTCCCATAACTCATCGATCACATGCGGTACAATGGGCGAAAGCAGCACCACCACAGCCTCTAAGGCTGACCGCAAGACAGACCGTCCCGTGGGATCGGAAAGGATGCTTTCTTTAAGGGCCTGTATGGTGTTGACCAGTTCCATAACAGCACTAATTGCTGTGTTAAAGTGAAACCTTGTCTCAATATCGTTTGTCACCCGTTTGATAGTCTGATGGGTTTTTCGATAAAGCGCCTTTAAATCTCCAGTAAGCTCTTTGCCCCCATCAAAGGGTTTAACATCCTGGAGTTGGTCCACATGCTCTGCAACCAATCGCCACACCCTATTGAGAAACCGATAAGCACCTTCCACCCCCTGATCGCTCCAGTCCAGGTCTCTTTCCGGGGGGGCTGCAAAAAGACAAAAGAGCCTGAGGGTATCTGCCCCATATTTCCTGATAAGGGCATTGGGATCCACCACGTTCTTTTTTGACTTGGACATCTTTTCGATCCGCCCAACCTCAACCGGGCTTTTGCAATGCTTGCACGTCGGGCGGCCCTCACCTTCTACGACGACCTCTTCAGGATACAAAAAACCATGCTCGGGACACTTAAGGGTCTCTTTGCACACCATCCCCTGGGTTAGCAGACGTGTAAAGGGCTCTTTGTAGTCAACAAGCCCAAAGTCCTTGAGAACGCGTGTAAAATACCGCGAATAAAGAAGATGAAGGATCGCATGTTCAATGCCCCCAATGTACTGGTCCACCGGCATCCAGTATCCCACGAGTTTTGGTTCAAACATCCCTTGAGTGTGATGGGGGCTGCAATAGCGTTCAAAATACCATGAAGATTCCACAAAGGTATCCATGGTGTCGGTCTCGCGACGGGCGCCAGGACGGCCGCATTTTGGGCACTCTGTCGCAATAAAGCTCTCCAGTGTCGGCAGGGGAGACTTTCCCCCTTCCAGCATCTCAACATCCTCGGGGAGTATGACGGGCAGGTCTTTTTCTGGAACAGGTACAACACCGCATTTATCACAATAGACAATGGGGATGGGAGCACCCCAATACCTCTGGCGGGAAATCCCCCAATCCCTGAGCCTGAAATTGACTGCCCTTTTTCCGAGCTTTTTCTCTTCTAGATAATCCGAGATGGCATCAAGGGCCTTTACATTTTCTATTCCGTCAAAGGGCCCGGACCGAACCAAGATTCCCTCTCCCACATAAGCCTCGGTCATGGTTTTCGGGTCCAATGTTTCACCCTTGGGTTGAATCACGACAATGATGTCCAAGCCATATTTTCGGGCAAACTCAAAATCTCGCTGGTCATGGGCTGGTACTGCCATGACCGCACCGGTCCCATATTCCATCAGTGCAAAGTTGGCTGTAAAGATAGGCATCCGCCGTTTGCTAAAGGGATTGATACAATACGCCCCGACAAAGACCCCTTCCTTTTCATAATCATCAGAGGTCCGCTTGATTTTGTCCTGGCGCCGCATGCGTTCAACAAAGGCCCTCACTTTTTCTTCCTGCGTAGTTCCAGCAGCAAGTTCCATGACTAGCGGATGTTCAGGGGCCATGCACATAAAGGTCGCACCAAACACTGTGTCCTGACGGGTGGTGAACACAGGGATATGGCCGTCGCCGTTTTCCAGGGGAAAATAGATCTCCGCCCCCACGCTCTTTCCGATCCAGTTCTTTTGCATCGTCACGACTTTGTCGGGCCACCCCGGCAGGCGGTCACAGTACTCAAGAAGGTCCTCCGCATAATCGGTAATACGGAAAAACCATTGGTCCAGCTCCTTTTGATCCACGACCTGGCCGCAGCGCCAGCATAAGCCAGCTTCTACCTGCTCATTGGCCAGGACCGTCTGACAGTTTTCGCACCAGTTTACAGATGCTTTTTTCCTGTAAACCATCCCCTTTTCGAACATTTTGACAAAGAGCCACTGTTCCCAACGGTAGTATTCAGGCTTGCATGTAGCCAGTTCTCGCTCCCAGTCATAGCTAAACCCAAGCCGTTTGAGTTGGGACCGCATGTTGTCGATGTTTTGATATGTCCACTTGGCCGGATGTATTTTGTGCGCCAAGGCCGCATTTTCTGCTGGCATCCCAAAGGATCCCATCCCATAGGGTGAAGCACATTGTAGCCCTGCATGCGCTTGTATCGGGCCACGACATCTCCGATTGTGTAGTTACGCACATGCCCCATATGGATGTTGCCCGAAGGATACGGAAACATTTCAAGCAAGTAATATTTTTCCTTTTCCGGATCTTCCTCAACCCGAAATAACTGCTTCTGCTGCCAGATTCTCTGCCACTTTGATTCTACAAACTCAGGATCGTATTCTTTCTGCATAACAACACCACTCTTTATGTAAACTCAAAACAATTTGGCACCCACCTATGCCACAAGACTCCCAAAAGAGCAACAAACTCTTCTGGACTGAAGTTAGAAACCTCCTAAAAAAGATAAAAATCCAAGAGGAGTCCTCTGAAACTCATTTGCAAACCCTCAAAGGCGAGGGGCAAGAGGCAATTGGCTATGGGCCAGCAGGATATTTTCTTGCCTTAAACCCATCCTTCCCCATGGCCTCTCGCCTCTTGCCCCTTGCCTCAACAATTTTCTTTGCTCCATAATTACAAAAAATATATTTTCTGCGTTTTTCGACAAGTTATCAAGTCTGGATCACAATCGCACGCGAATCAAAGACCGGGCCGTCTGTGCAAGCATGGAAATATGCTCCACGGCTGTCAGCCTTTTCAACAGCACATCCCAAGCAGGCCCCGAAACCACAGACCATGGCGGTCTCCAAAGAAATCTGACAGCGAACGTCATATGTTGCAGCGATATCACCAACCGCCTTCAGCATGGGATTCGGGCCACAGGCATATATCATATCCGGATTCCCATCAACCTTAAGGGCCTCTTGAACCATTGATGTAATGAGCCCCTTTTCACCCAGGGTGCCGTCTTCTGTTGTAATGCAAACCTTTGTACCCATCGACTCGAATGCTCTTTGACAAAGGATGTCGGCAGCCGTCCTCCCACCCAGAAACACCGTGGACCTGACCGCCCTGTGCTCTGCAAGAAAAAGGGCAAGATAATAAAGCGAAGCAACCCCGATACCACCAGCAACAAGTAACACGTCACGTATGCCCTCAGGACAAGAGAACCCGTTTCCAAGGGGGCCCAACACGTCTAACAAGTCACCGGCCTTCAGTCCGGACAAGGCCTGAGTCCCTTTTCCAACAACTTTATACAAGAGTTCAAAACCATAAACCTCCTCCCCTTCAACCAGGCGGTTGTGAACAGAGAAAGGCCGACGCAGGAGCGGAATGCGCCGCTCAGGAAGCCTGACCATAACGAACTGCCCTGGGCGGGCAATCCGGGCCAACTCAGGAAAGGCCAGACCGATTCTAAAATAGCCGGATCCTACCTTTATATGGTGCAATATCTGGACTTTTTTCTGAAATAGTTCATTCATACAGAGGATATCCCCTGATGGCTCCCTAAAAGTTGCGTGGCCAACTTTTGGGCAACAGCCCGTCAATTTAATATTGCGTCTCGAAATTTCTACAACGTATTGACATCATAGATGTTTATTGGCCCTATTGCAAACTCGATCAGGGAATGATGGAATGATGGAACAGTGGGCACGAAGTGAAGCTTTGCGCTATGATGTGAAAAACAGAAACACGCGGCGCAAGCGCCTGCGCTGCGCGTAAGAACAAAACACCTTTT
>QMMN01000090.1 GCA_003647275.1 Deltaproteobacteria bacterium | reverse complement strand
ACTTTTTTGCTCAAATCTGTTACCTTTTTCATAACGTCCTCCTTATGTGTAAGATTATGATTCAATTGCTTATCTATATCACATTTTGGAGGACGTTTTCTTATTCCCTAAGATAAAGGTCTCTTGCTGTTTATAGCCATCAAGGGGGTCTCTTTTTGAGGCAGGTCAAATCTCATCCTGCTTGTCAGGGGCAGAATGCATCGCGTTACATGAACCAGGCACACGTCCGTGTGGCCTACAAGCTCAGTAGCCTATTTGTAAGTGGGTCAGGTCGGTAATGCCGAATTCTGTGCCGTTGAGGTGCCTGTCAGGGGATATCAGTGCCCTGACCTCAAAAAGAGTCCCCCTTGATGGCTCTCCTAATGCCAGTGCACGGTTGTAGCAACAGCCTCTCTATACCCTTATGTGTGGTCTTTGATCGGATATTCAATAGACTGCCGTTTGAGAATGTCATAGTAGGTGAGGACGCTTTGCACGTGGGAGACGGGCTCGGTTCCTCGGCAATAACCAAACCAGCTGTTCTTGTAATACCTTGCCTGGCGCAGCAAAGGGAGGGTTTTTTCTAATGAGGACCACTTGTAAGGGTCAAGATTCATCTTCAAAGCCAACCTCTGGGCATCTAAGATATGCCCCCTGCCAACATTGTAGGCGGCAAGCGCAATAAGCAACCGGTTCAGGCCATCGGCCTTGTCGTACCGGTTGTACAGCTTTCTCAAGTATCTAACCCCGCCCATGATGCTTTGTTCAGGATCGAGCCGATTCTCAATGCCCATTTCTTGTGCCGTGGGCAGGGTGAGTTGCATTAACCCCTTTACGCCTGTAAAGCTTTTGGCCAAGGGATTGAATTGAGATTCTTGATATATAAGCGCTGCAACGAGCCGCCAGTCGAAACCATATGTTTTAGAGGCCTTTCTAATAATAGGCTCATATTTAGGAAGTCGCCTCTGAATCCTTTTTTGAAACATCTTAATGTCAAAATGATCAAACTTTTCCACATAGGGATAATACCGTTTGTATATATCATCAAAGGTGCCATCCTGTTTAATCTTATCAAAAAACGCATTTATTTCAGCCAATAGGGCCTTCTCTCCCTTTCTCACGGCCCAACCGTGGGGTCGGGGTGCCTCATCGAGTGGAAAGGCAATACGAATGTCAGGATAGTAGCGGCGATTTAAGAGGGCCACGTTGGCGTCTGCCACGGTTATCTCGATCTTACCCTCGGCAACATCTTTAATGAGTTTTTCTATGGGGGCGTCGTGGTGAACCCGAATCGTTATATCAATGCCGTTTTGTTTCAGCCGCTTCAAGCTTTCCTCGCAGCCGGTTTCCCCGCGGAGATGAACGGTCTTTTTGTTCAGGTCATCAATGCTTTTAATGTATAAATTGTCCTTGTTGGTGATCACCATCTGCCGGACAACAAGGTACTCTTTTGAAAAATCTGCCTGTTTCAGCCTTGAGGGCAGCATCGTCATGCTTGCAGCAACAAAGTCACCTTCCCCCTTAGCTAAAGCGGGAAGCAACTCATGCCGGGATTTGCATACCTTTACCTTTAGCTTAACGCCGAGATAGTCTGCAAAGGCCTTTGCCAGATCATATTCAAAGCCCATGTGCTGGTCCTGATAGATATAATAGCAATGGGCATTGTTGTGGGTAATCGCCGTGATCGTACCCGATTTTTTGATTCTATCCAGTGCGCGATTTTCGCCACCACAGGCACACAAAGAGAACACGCCTGCAAGGAAGAGGAGCAACCATTTCTTGCGGGCCGAGGGATGAGATGGCTCACAAGGCGTGGTATTGTGTGCCAACCTGGTGCCACCCCTTATTTTGAAGTTTTCGCTTTTCATTTTATATTTTGCAATGATGCTTGGCTGTTACTTCAAACCCGCCCCTGCCCAGAAAAAGCAATGATTTTCAACAGATATCACCCACAGGTTCTATTGTTTAAAAGCCTATCAACAAGCACTGCCTATGTCAATTCCACAAAAGTTGTATTTTTAGTCCTACTTTAGGACCATTATTTTGCGGGTCCGTATAATACTTTAGTTGTACAGGGGCTATAGCCAGAATTGCCACGACGAAGGGTCTGGTAATTTATTCACTTGGTTACAGGCTGTCAAGGGGAATCTTTTCAGGCTAATGCCACACGTGTTTGGCAACGGCCCGACGACCGCGTTATGCATCCAGCTTTACGGTGACGTAATATTGCTGATTGCCCCGCTGGATCAAAAGGACGACAGAATCCTTTTGTCGGTATTTGATCACGGCCTTCTTGAAGTCATGGAGTGATTTAACCGCTATCTCATTGATCTTGCGTATGACGTCACCGGGGCGTGCTCCTATTCGATCAAGATATGAGCCCGGGCGGAGTTCGCTTATCATCACACCCTCTCGTGCTGCTATCCCAAATCTGAGGCGCAGGGCCGCAGAGAGTTCCTGGACTCGCACCCCGAGAGACTTATAGCCCAGGTCTTCGGCCAATTCTTCGGGGAATGTGCGGGATTGCACTTGCAGGGTGTGAGATTGGCCATCTCGCCACACCGTCAGAGGGATTGTGTCTCCGGCAGCAAAATCTCTGATGATGGCATGGTAGGTCTCCTTGGAGCTCACGCGTCTTTTCCCTATGGCAGTCACAATATCACCCGGTTGCAGACCCGCTTTCTGGGCCGGGCCATGCTCTGTCGCATCGGATATCAGTACGCCTTGTCCTTGCGGGACCTTGAAATAGCGGGCAAGCTTTGGGTCAAGGTCCTGGACAAACAGACCAAGCCAGGGGATGTGCACCTCGCCATATTTGATGAGATCATTCATGACTCGCTTGGCCTTGTTGATCGGTATCGCAAAACCGATGCCCTGGGCCTTTGAATAGATGGCCGTGTTAATCCCAATGAGCTCTCCGTTGATATTCAAAAGGGGGCCTCCGCTATTGCCGGGGTTGATGGAAGCGTCGGTCTGGATGAAGTCCCGATATATGCGGTCTTCAGCCTGGATGGAACGGCTTAGGGCACTGATAACACCTGTTGTCACGGTATTGGAGAACCCAAAAGGGTTGCCAATGGCGATCACGGTTTCTCCGATCATGATCTCGTCAGAATTCCCCATTTGAATCGCCGGTAACGGGGCCTTGGCGTCTATCTGAAGCACGGCCAAGTCAAAATCTGGGGCTGCACCAACCAGTTCTGCCTCAAATTCTCGCTCATCCCTTAGTGCAACCATGATCTTGGCACTTCTGGCGATGACATGTTCGTTGGTCAGGATGTACCCGCGTTTTCCGTCGATGATGACGCCTGAGCCAAGGCTGTTACGCTTGTAACGCCTCTGGTAATTTGGTTCAAAAAAGTCCTTGAAGAAAGATTCAAAGAAGGGATCGAGGCTAAAGTCAAAGAATGGATTAGAGCGCTGTATCACCTCATATTCGCTGCTGATATTGACCACGGCAGGACTCACCTTCCTCACCGCCTTGACCACCGCGTTTTCTCTCGGAAATTCAGCAAAGCATCGATTCTTGGGAAAAAGGCTGTTCAGACCAAGAACCACAAAGGTCACTGCCAGGAGTATGGTATAGCGAATTTTAGGGTCAGACACGGGGTAAAGGCCTCCTGTATGATCCGGTGTGTGTTGACAAGTTGGTTGGCTATCAGATAACAAGTAATGATTCCCTGCAGGTTTTGCCTGACGGCAGTGCTTCGCGGGCTGCAGGGTTCTTCAATAATAAAACCATGCTCAAGGCCCACGAGTAACAAGCCATAAATTTAATTAATAACAAGGAAACCATGCCCCGTCAATCCTTGGAAGAGATATTGCCCCTGGTCCAGCGCCCAAGTCACTATCTGGGTACGGAGATCAATGCGTGCCGAAAAGACTCCGAGAAGATCCAGCTCCGCTTTGCCTTGGCCTTTCCAGACCTTTACGAGGTCGGGATGAGCCATATGGGCATTCAGATCCTGTACCACATTCTAAATGCCCGGCAGGCCATTGCAGCAGAAAGGGTCTTTGCCCCAGGGGTGGATCTTGAGGCAAGGTTGCGGGCCAGCCAAACGCCCCTTTGTTCGCTTGAGAGCGGCACGCCCCTTTCAGCCTTTGATATTGTGGGCTTCAGCCTCTTGTATGAACTTAATTTTACGAACATTTTAACCATATTAGACCTGTCCGGCATCCCGTTTTATGCCCGAGACCGCGATGGATCACACCCCTTTGTCATTGCAGGGGGGCCGTGCACCTTCAATCCAGAGCCCCTAGCCGATTTTTTTGATGCCATGGTGGTGGGGGACGGCGAGGGGATAATTCTTGAACTGGCGGACGCCTGGCTGGCATGGAAGGGCTCCGGGGCTGACCGTGAAGCACTTCTCAAGGTCTGGTCGCGCCTGCAGGGGGTCTATGTTCCCTCGTTTTTTCGGACGGATATCAACGCCAAGGGGCTTCAGGTCATAACACCTCGATTTCCTGCACACAGGCATGTCAGAAAGGCCCTGGTTTCAGACCTCAACCAGGCCCCCTTTCCTGACAGTCCCGTGGTTCCATTTGGAAAGCCGATCCACGACCGTTTAAGCTTAGAGGTCTGCCGGGGTTGTACGCGCGGGTGCCGTTTTTGCCAGGCAGGCATGATCTATCGTCCTGTGCGGGAACGTGCACCCCACGAGGTCCTCTCCTTAGCAGAGCAGGCCTTGGCCGCTACGGGCTACGAGGAGGTCTCGCTCCTTTCCCTGAGCACAGGTGACTACAGTGCGATCCAGGACCTTGTTGAGCGACTGATGAGCCGATGCGAGCCAGAAAAGATCGCTGTTTCTCTTCCCTCCCTTCGGGTTGGAAGCCTCACTGAATCGCTTATGGCCCAGATCAAGCGGGTGAGAAAAACAGGCTTCACGGTGGCACCAGAGGCCGGGAGTGAGCGCCTGCGTCGGGTGATCAATAAGAATGTCACCGAGCGGGATCTGGAAGAAACCGTGCGCAGTGCCCTTGGGTTGGGTTGGCAGCTCATCAAACTGTACTTCATGATAGGGCTTCCCACAGAAACAGAAGCGGACCTGGATGCGATCGTTGAGCTGGTGAGACGGCTCCAGAAGATTCGTGTCTCAGGCGGCCACAATATAAACCTCAACGTTAGTGTTTCCACGTTCATTCCAAAGGCCCATACACCATTTCAATGGTGCGCCCAGATGCCGGTGGAAGAGGGCAAAGAGAAGATTCGTATCCTCCGAAGCAAGCTCAAGGGCCGAGGCCTTCGCCTCAAGTGGCAATATCCTGAGATGAGCCTCCTTGAAGGCTTATGGGCAAGAGGCGACAGACGGTTGAGCCCGCTGTTAGTCAAGGCCCATGAGATGGGTTGCCGCCTTGATGGCTGGAGCGATCACTTTCAATACAAACGATGGCAGGCGGCGATTGAAGCCTGTGGTGTGGATGTTGACTTTTACACAGCGCGCCAACGCGACCTATCAGAACCGCTTCCCTGGGATCACATCGACAGTGGTGTTTCTAAAGACTTTCAGAGGGGCGAATGGGAAAAAGCCGTCCAGGAAAGCGAAACCCTGGATTGCCGAAAAGGCGAGTGCAACTTGTGCGGCGTTTGCGACCTGGAAACCATAAAACCAATGACCTTTCAAGCCGAAGCGAATCTGAAGGTTGGGTATTGTCCTGCCAGCAGGCCCCAAAAACCTGTATACAGGAAGCTTCAGGTTTCCTATGCCAAGCGCGGCCAGGCCAGGTATTTTGGGCACCTGGAGTTGGTCAAGATCTTCATTCGGGCCTTCAGACGGGCACGCATCCCCTTGAGATTCACCGAGGGGTTTCATCCTGCCCCAAAGGTCTCCTTTGAATCTGCCCTTCCTGTTGGGACCGAGAGCTTGGAGGAGCGCTTTATCGTAGAGGTGCCGTTGCACGTGGCGCCAGGAACCCTGTTTGAGCGTGTCAACCAGGAGCTTCCAGAGGGGCTCACAATAACAGCTTGCAATCATGTTCATCAGGAGTCACAAGGGCTTGCGCCCAAGTTCGCTCACTATAGGGTGACCCTTAAACATGGCACCTTTCATGAGGCTAACCTTAGAAATTTCTTGGGAAAAAAAGCATGGCCGTTGACCAAAACGAATCGTAAGGGGCGGTCTAAGAGCATAGACTTGAAGCCCTTGGTCAAGAAACTGCGACTCGTATCTCCAAGGACGGCGGAGATGACCCTTGAAGTGCAGGCAGGACATAGCGTCCGGCCCACAGATGTGCTTGGTCATATTTTTGGTCTGTCTGAAGAGACGCTTAAACTGGCCACCATCATTAAGGGATAAAATCGTCTGGAAGATCGGGGTCGCCCGTGACCGGCCTGCTCCCCGGCCGCGAAGCGATCTCCCGCGCGGAAGCGCGGGGAGGCTTCACATTTTAACTTTCGCATCTGCTCGCAGGAGACCTACTTCCTTCCGCCAGACAGCCATTGAAAAGGTTTTGCTGGAATGTTGAACTGCAAAAGCGAGCGCATTCCCCGCACCTTGCCCCGTAGAATCGTTACTTTGGAATTAAGATGATACAAATCTGATTAGAAGTGGTTTCAAAATCTCTTTTCGAGCCAATTTTGACCATTTCGTAAAAAGTCCATTTTGTTCTTTCCGTGAGCATTTTGGGTAAAAACTTTGCCGTCAGTCAGACAGTGGATAGTAGTAACAATATCGGTCGGTTGATGTTTTGTGAGAGCACCCAAACCCAAAGAGGACTTAACAAATCAACTGAAGAGTGTCACGTTTTTACACACCAAAATTGAGCAATTCAAGCCCCCAACCGTCACGTTTTTACACACCATAACACAACGTAATCTTTGTGTTTTTTTGATTGACAGGGATGACAAAGAAGTAGTAAAGAGGGGCGTGCGCGATCAAGCGAATCCACATCCAGGACAACACCGTTCTCCAGCTATCTGACAATCCCGACTTTCCCCTGGTACCGGCACCTACAGCCGACCCCGACGAACTTATTATCGACCGCATCATCTGATCTTGGTAAAGCCTATTGAGACCTTTGCATAACTCATTTAAGCGGCAATTATGAGCTTTTTGGGGCACCCATCCGGGCGAAGCGAACGGCCCACTTTAGTGGGCAAATCCTAAACTGTTTGAGGCCCTTGGGCCGAGTT
>QMMN01000089.1 GCA_003647275.1 Deltaproteobacteria bacterium | reverse complement strand
CGATTTTACCGAAAAGGAACAGATTAGTTTTAATCCGTACAACTTGTAATATTGGAGGGCTGGGGATATCCCCCGTACCTCCCATTTTCAACTCTTATATCTAAATTCTAGTATACAAGGCACCTTAGTTCACTTTAGGCACTCTTGGCTTGGTCACTGTGGCCCCCTTCGAGGGGGCTGAGCCAAGGCCGGGTCCTCTGGGCCCGGATCTTTACTCTTTTTTGGTAAGTTATGTTCTCCTCAAAATAGTTGACAAATTTTTGGGCTTGCGTGTCTCCGAAAGTGATGAAAGAACTGGATTGGATTTGAGCCAGCACGATGAAACGGCTTATAATTTTTAGCAACATACAGCACAAAGATACACCAAAGAGAGGGAGTAAAGGCCATGAAGAAAATTGAAGCTGTCATCAAACCGTTTAAGTTAGACGACGTCAAGGAGGGTCTCACGGAAATCGGCATTCAGGGAATGACTGTCTCCGAGGTTAAGGGGTTCGGCCGCCAGAGGGGCCACACGGAGATCTACCGTGGGGCAGAGTACAGGGTCGATTTCGTGCCCAAGCTTAAACTGGAGGTGGTCGTGGATTCGGACCTAGCGCCTCAGGTTGTGGAAGTGATCGAGCAAAAGGCCAAAACCGGGGCGATCGGCGATGGAAAGATCTTTGTCACCTCCCTGGAGGAGGTCATTCGTATCAGGACAGGGGAAAGAGGCAAAGAAGCCATATAATAAAATAGTGCACATGAGCCTATTGAAATCCCCAGTCAGCGCATTACAGGAAAACAAGGAAAAGTTAATCGCCTGTTTTCTCAGGGGGGGTGAGCCTTGTTTTCTGGAACGGCATGCGGAGATTTTGGACGATTGCTTTCGCGAAAGCTTTGCCGGAAGTTCCGTGGGGCCCGGAATGCGCATGGACAAGAATCCCTATGCCATCATCGCATTAGGTGGTTATGGCAGAAAAGAACAGTATATCCACTCTGACGTGGATGTTCTTCTCCTTTTTAAAAAAAGGATCCCGGACGAGGCCAAGGGTTTGATCCAAGAGATCTTCTATCCCCTGTGGGATATCGGTCTTGACGTGGGCTATGCGACTCGTTCACTCAGGGAATGTTTAAGCTTGGCCTGCAGGGATTTTGAGGTTTTAACGTCTCTGATTGATGCCAGGTTCGTTTGTGGCATTTCTTCCCTTTATTCGGATCTCATGGAACAATTGCACGGCAAGGTCCTTCGGAGGCACGGACGCGCGTATATAGATTGGCTTTCAGAAAGAAATCAAGACCGCCACGCCCGGTTCGGGGATTCCACTTATCTTTTGGAACCTAACCTCAAAGAGGGCCTCGGCGGCCTGAGAGATTATCATGCCATGCTCTGGGTCGCACGGGCCACCTACGATATCAGGGAACCGAGAGACCTGGAGTTTCTTGGGCACCTATCCCATAGTGAGTTTCAGTCCTTGTCTGAAGCGCTGTCGTTTATCAGAACCGTGAGGAACTGGCTGCACCATCTGAGCGGGCGTAAATGCGACCAACTATACTTTGAATACCAAGTCAAGCTTGCGCGTGTCTTGGGATTCAAGCAAAAAAACGGACAACAGGCTGTTGAAGGATTTCTAGGGGCATTGCACGGGCAGATGGAATTCTTGAAGCGGCAGCATTTGATGTTCCTCGGAAAAGCTGTGCGTGCAAAGGGCAGATCTGGAAGGAGGAAGGCCACACGGCGAACAGTGACACCCGGCATCGAGCTCGTTCACGACGCCTTAGGCTTTGAATCTCCGGAAGCCATCCTCCGGAAACCGCAACTTTTAATCAAGATATTCGAGCAAAGCGCGATTCTTGGACAACCCTTAAGCGTGGAAGCAAGCCGTCTGGTCAAAGAGTTTTTGTACCTGGTCGATGAGAAATTTCAACGTTCCCGTCGGGTCATCAAATCATTTCAACGCGTTCTGGTCGCCCAACCCCACACCTTTAATGTCTTAAATGAAATGTTAAACACCGGCATGATGGTTGCCCTCATCCCTGAGATGAAAGGGCTTGTGAACCGAATCCAATATGATGAGTATCATGTCTATCCTGTAGATAAGCATTTGCTGCGTACTGTGCAGATTCTAAAAGAGCTTGGCGACGCCAGGCCTGACACTCAAGATGCCTTTTATGGAAAACTCTTCAAAGAAATCCGCAACCCCGAGCTTCTTCTGTGGGCCGGTCTTTTGCACGACGTGGGCAAGAGCAGGGATGGGCATGGCCATGCAAGTCAAGGAGCGAAAATCGTAAGGCATGTGTTTACGAGGATGGGCTTCCCCGGCCAAGACATTGAGACCATTTCTTTTCTGGTTCAGGAACATCTTTTCTTAATGCACACCGCCATCCGGAGAGATATCAATGACGAGAAAATTGTGGTGCAATGTGCCAGAAAATTTTGTGATATTGAACACCTCTATATGCTTTATCTTCTCACTGTTGCCGACTCGAGGGCGACCGGGCCAAAGGCGTGGAACGATTGGATGGCCGTGCTGTTGAAAGAGCTCTTCTTCAAGGTCTATCATATCCTGGAAAGGGGGGAATTGGCGACACCAACGGCCACAGACGTGGTGGAGAGAAAAAAGAAAGACGTGTTTCAGCGTGCGGTATCCTTGCCCAGAAAAACGTTGGAAGTGCTATTCGATCAGATGTCGCCCCGCTATCTGCTTTATACCCCGTCGCAAGATATCCTGCGGCACATTGAGCTGTATCAAAGACTCGGTCAGGAGCCCTTTTTGCTGGAGGCCCAGGCCAGCCCTGGAACGAATTACAGGACTGCTACCATTTGTGCCAGGGACTTCCCCGGACTCTTTTCAAAGATTGCAGGCGTGTTCACGTTGAACAATCTGGATATCCTGGGCGCCCAGATCTATACATGGCGAAACCACATCGCTCTTGACATCTTCAAGGTCAAGGCCCCGCCGGACACCCTCCTGGAGAATGAAATATGGGCCCGCGTGAAAAACGATTTGAGATCAGCCCTAAAAGGAGAGTTGGCCCTGGAGCCTGCGCTTGGTGAAAAGGTGCGGGCATATCGATCCTTGCAAAAAAAGATATTGAGAAGGCCGGACAAGGTTGTCGTGGACAATGAAACCTCCAATTTTTTTACGATCATCGAAATATACACGCACGATTTCCCGGGACTTCTTTACAAGATTACCGATACCCTTTTTCGGTGCAAATTGGATATCTGGGTAGCCAAAATCGCGACCAAGGTCGATCAGGTGGTTGATGTCTTTTATGTGCGGGATTTTGACGGCCAAAAGGTGGATAGCTCAAAAGAAATCGCAGCCATTAAGGAGGCGATAAAGGAGACATTGGCCAACGGCTCAAAAGAAGCCAAAGTGCACCAATGATTGATTTCCGTCAAAGCGAGTACCCCTCAACCTATCCCTGCTAACTCAATATGGCATCCTGCTCATGTGTCTACCTTAAAGGTGTTTGCAGATCGTCTTTCCACATCCCTCCAACAAAATCGTTCATAAAAGACTTTTTATGATTTCATCATAAATTAACCAGGAGAAAGTCTTTTTACATATATTCCATATATACCGCGTAAAGCGCGCATCGACGTACCGGGTGTCCTCCAATATTATTTGGCCACTGCCTATTATTTGAGAGGGGTTCTTGACAAAAAACAGCTTTGAGGTAGAAATAGTAGAAGTTGGCTGAATAGTTTTTTTTATAATTCTATGATGTCCCTTTTTCTCATCCTTAGAAAGAGGTAAACCGTGAGCGAAAATACACCAGAGACACCAGCGCCAAAGGTCTGTGCAAGCAAGATATTCGAGCTCAGCGGATCGAAGTTCGCCCCCGACGTTGCTGTCGAGCTTTGGCCGAGAATCATGCAACACAAGTGGCTCATGTCTGAAAAACTAGGTCGTGATGTGGGCGTGCGAACGGCGTGCATCGACTATCTTGAAAACATGGAACAGGCTCGCAAAGAGTTCATGGCCTATAAGCGGCTCGATCACCTGAACGAGATGGGGGCTCAGACAGTGAGTCGAGAAATATGGGACACGATTTCCGATTCCCAACCGCCGAAGCAGTTGATTGAGCGCAAAATCATCCTCCCCCTGACTGAGGAGGAACTTGCCAGAAAGCACGGCGTTGTTCCTCCAAAGACGATCATCTTTTTCGGCCCACCAGGAACCGGAAAGACCCATTTTGTGAAGGCAATAGCAGGTATCCTGTCATGGTGGTATATTGAGATTGTGCCCAGCATGCTGATGGCTGATGGGGCAGATAAGCTTGGCGCCAATTTGCGCAACGTTATGGAGAAGGCCCGCCAATTGGAAGAGGCCGTTATCTTCATTGACGAGTTTGAAGAAATAGCAGCCAGCCGAGATATGGCAACCCGCATTGACAAGTCGATTACCAATGAATTCCTAAAGCAGGTCCCCTTGCTAAAAAACCAGGGCAACAAGATCTTGTTGGTGTGCGCCACCAACTATATTCGACAGCTCGATGCTGCCCTGCTCCGCCCTGGACGTTTTGATTGCATTATCCCAGTGGGAGGCTTAGACGATGAGGGTCGAAAAACCATATTGAAACACTATCTATCCAGACTCAATACGGGAGATGTCGACCTCGATCGAATCGTTGCCCTCACCGCTCGATTTACGCCTGCCGATATCGAGTATCTTTTCCAGAAGGTGGCACAGTTGGCCTTTGAGGGGGAGTATACCACCAAGCAAGATTATAAGGTCACGACAGACACCTTTGTTGAAGTTCTGCCGCTGATTCGTCCATCCCTGACCGATGAGATCATTGAGGAGTTCCGCCAGGACAGTGAGACTTATACCAGGACTTAAGCAAGGAATTTGGGCCAAGCATATGCCCTTTATTAAGAATTTTAACAAGCGTCTCATAAAGCGCCCAAGGCTCTATTTTTACGATCCAGGGCTGCTATCCTAATGTCCCATGCAGGTGAGTTCTGTGAAGCACGTCCCCTGCCTTTAAGACGGGGGACACTTTTTTTTGCGGTCCTTAGCCTTGCAACCCTGCGTTCTTTTCCTGTTTCCATTTCCCCCAAAAACACCCAGAAATAAAACCGCTGTGCCTATCGAATCCCCTTAAACCACATTTACGTTGCAAGGCACTCTTTATAAGACATTATTGTCGAAACATAAGCATAATACAACAAAAATGAAGGAGCAGCCTCTTTTTCTGCTTTAAAAGCAAGGGCTGCAATAGTAAATTTTAGTTAATAATACCGAATAGTTAAATCACTTCTTTTGGCCTTTATCCATTCTGGCACGCTTGTTGATATTCTGTCTGACAAAACCAGTAAAGCACAAGAAAGGAGGTTGGGAAATGAAGAAAGTTGAAACGATCATCAAGCCGTTCAAGCTGGAGGAGTTGAAAGAGGGCCTTTCGTCTCTTGGCATCAAAGGCATGACGGTGAGTGAGGTCAAGGGCTTTGGGCGGCAGAAGGGCCATTCGGAAATATACCGCGGCGCCGAATACTCGGTTGATTTTGTCCCCAAGGTAAAAGTCGAAATTGTGGTGGAAGCCGACATGGTTGAAAAAGTCATCGACGTCATTCTGCGCGACGCCAAGACTGGCCAAATCGGCGACGGCAAAATTTTTGTGCTTCCCGTTGAAGAAGCGATTCGCATTCGGACGGGTGAGAAAGGCAAAGATGCTATTTAAAATTGGTCATTAACTATTGCGTATTGGAGGGATAGATTATGAAGATTCTATTTATGATTGTAACAATGTTGGGCATTCCCCTCATGGCATGGGCAGGGGAAGATGTCCCTACTGTGGCAAGCAATGCGGAAGCCATCAAGGAGGTGCAAGCCCATGCCGATTACGTATGGACTTTGGTGGCTGCTGCCCTGGTGTTCTTCATGCAGGCAGGGTTTGCAATGGTGGAGGCCGGGTTTACCCGGGCAAAGAATGCAGTAAACATTTTGATGAAGAATCTGATGGATTTTTCCATGGGGTCCATCTTTTTCTGGGCCATAGGTTTTGGCCTCATGTTTGGGGCAACCACGACCGGCTGGTTTGGTACCTCAGGATTTTTCCTGAGTGATTTTTCTCCTGGCAAAGATCCCTGGGTGCTTGCCTTCTGGATGTTTCAGGTAGTCTTTGCGGCTACGGCTGCTACGATTGTCTCAGGGGCCATGGCGGAGCGGACCAAGTTTATCGGTTATTTGGTGTACAGTGCCCTGTTAAGCGCTTTCATTTATCCCATATTTGGAAGTTGGGCCTGGGGCAGCCTCTACAATGGTCATGGCTGGCTGGAAAAGCTCGGTTTTATCGACTTTGCCGGCTCCACGGTGGTCCATTCGATTGGCGGATGGGTGGCCTTGGCAGGCGCTATTGTCCTTGGTCCGCGCATCGGCAAATACACCAAGGACGGAAAGGTCAAGCCGATTCCAGGCCACAACCTCCCTCTGGCCGCCTTGGGGGTCTTTATCCTCTGGCTCGGCTGGTTCGGATTCAATCCGGGTTCCACCACGGCTGCCAACAAAGACATTGCCATGATCTTTGTCAATACGAACCTGGCCGCGGCTGCCGGGGCCATACTTGCCATGATCACTGCCTGGATAAAATTCAAGAAGCCTGACGCGGGCATGAGCTTAAACGGTGCGCTGGCAGGCCTTGTGGCGATTACCAGCCCGTGTGCCACGGTCACGCCATTGAGTTCTGTGATTATCGGGGCCGTAGCTGGTGTCATTGTGGTGCTGTCAGTGCTCTTTTTCGATCGGATCAAGGTGGATGACCCTGTGGGGGCCGTCTCCGTTCACGGTGTTAACGGCGCATGGGGGACCCTTGCAGCCGGGATATTTAACATCGGGGGAACTTCTGCCAAAATCATCGGTGTCCAGGTTTTAGGGATTGTCGCCGCGTTCATATGGGCCTTTGGCACGGGTTTCATCATATTCAAGTTGATAGAAAAGACGGTTGGCCTTCGGGTGAGCCCTGAGGAAGAGGCCGAGGGGTTGGATTATGGGGAGCACGGTGCGAGCGCATATCCGGATTTCCAGATTGCAAGCCGTATATAGACCATAAAACAAAAGATGACGGTTTCGTAGAAAGTCCATTTGATTCACTCCGTGGGCATTTTGGGCGCACTTGAGATGTTCTGCGAAAGTTCTAAAACTCGAGCTACCTCCCTCAAACAGTTAGAATTTTTGGTTCCTCACACGAATTTGTGGGTTAATTCTGGCATAGGCAGACGTTCTGGGCCATGGTACATAGCTAGGGTGAAGGTCTCTGATGACCGATAACCATAGGCCCTATGACTTATGGTTTTAGCTTTGTTGTTGAGGCCCTCTACAACCCCATTGTCGATTTTGACTTTAAAGTAGTTAAGTATGTCGTCTTGGTGGCGTCT
>QMMN01000088.1 GCA_003647275.1 Deltaproteobacteria bacterium | reverse complement strand
GCAGGTCTCTTCGACCGTAAGGAAGCAAGCCATTTTTTTGTTCGCTCGCAATTCAGCTCGCTGTCGCGGTCCCGCGGGCTACGCCTTGCGGCTGCGGCGACCTCGGCTCGTGAAATATCCGGGCTAAGCTGGAGCATTCCACTCCTGGATTTCAAAAAAATGCAGCGTTCAAATCAAAAACCCCGTCATCAAAGAGACGGGGTTCTTGACTGGGTTTTGAACTTGTGAAGCTCACAGCCCTAAAAGGCGGGGGTTCTGCCTTACAGCAGCACTTTGCGTGCGTGGCACGTGCCGGTCAGACTATTGCCCACATTAATCTCTCAACTTATACGGTTTCAACGTTTACCGCCTGCGGGCCCTTTTGTCCCTGCTCAACTTCAAATCGAACTCGCTGGCCTTCGTATAGAGACTTGAAACCACTGCCGAGAATCGAGCTATAATGGACAAAGACGTCCTTGCCTTCGTCCGTGCTAATGAAACCATAGCCTTTTTTCTCGTTAAACCACTTTACAATACCTTCTGCCATGACCATATCCCTCCTTTCAAAATGTGATGTAGCTGGGATATGGGTCTGACAGAAAAAAAGCCAACAAGGCTTCTGGGCCTTGTTGGCATCTTATTCTACTCCGCAAAACGCCTATCCCAAACTGGTACCTTGCCTCACCCGAAGGTGTGAGACCTAAAAAACGCTGAAGCTGTTGCACACTATAACCTCATAAACCTCTATTTGTATATCATCCCATGGGTTCATATGTCAAGCAAATCTATCACTTTTCCATTAAAAGATTCGCCAGACCATTTGGCAGGCCTCCTTTTGATCAATCCCCTGTATAATTCGGGCCGCCGCTTGGGGAGGAAAAATCGCATCTGATTCTCGCGCACATGAGCGAGTTCAGCCCCCCTCAAATCTGCAAGAAGGACCGCCTCGTCTTCGCTTACATGTTCAGTTATGACCTCTCCCAAAGGGTTTAACACCAGGGCTAAACCAGGAAACTCGAGTCCGTCGCTATTGTTACCCGTCTGATTACATGCTACGACAAAAACGCCGTTGTCGTATGCCCTAGCCGTCAAATGGCGCAGCCAGCTGCTTTGCTTCTCATCCGGTGTGCCACGGGGGGAAGCATGAGGACAAAAGAGGATGTGTGCCCCCTTAAGGGCTAAAAGGGTACTCAGCTCTGGAAAGTGGGTGTCATAGCACAATTCAATGCCAAATGTAATCCCTTTGAAACGAAACACCGGCAAAGTGTTCCCAGCACAGTACAGTCTCTGTTCAAACGGACTGAGGTGACATTTTCGATAAACCCCCTGAACGCCTTCCGGGCTCGCCACCAGATGGCTGGCAAATATCCTCCCCTGATCATCCTTTTCCGCCAGCCCAGCCAAGAGCAACACCCCGCTCTCTCGGGCAATCTCCATTACAGCCTCGCTCACTGCACCAGGTATGGGCTCAGCCACTGAAAGGATCGTTTCACGCACACTATACCCTGTGAGGTTTAGCTCCGGAAAGCAAACCAGGCCTGCTCCCATTGAAGCGGCCTTCTCAACCCAGGCTTTCATACGATTGAGGTTATCTGATGTTTCGCCTACCACAGATCGCATCACGACAGCGGCGATACGAAGATCATCCACGGCATCCTCTAAGGGGCCCTTGGCCCACTGTTGGGTGTTAACATTTGGGGGGTCGCTTTAAGTGACGGGAAGTTTGACTACAACTGGTTTCAAGACCTCTTGTCGAGCCAATTTTGACCATTTTGCAAGAAGTTCTTAGCGAAGTGGAGCGTAAAAAAATTGTAACTGTTTGAGGGTGTTAGCCCGAGTTAGCGCATGGGTTGCGGCTGACGCCTTGGACAGAGGCACTCCGTGCTACAATTTTAGCAAAACAAGCTTAGAACTTCTCAAAATGGACAAACAAGCGAGAGAAAGGTTTTGAAACCGCTTCTAATCATTACCAGCCAAAAGTCGACTGAAAACCCCTTCCTACACTTCAAAGTGTGCTTTGACCTTGTAAACTTTTGTCGCGGGAAGATTGAGTATGTCAGAAACACCTGTTTCGGAGGCGATCTCCTTCAAATAGGCCTCTATTTGTTCCATGGATTCGGCAATAAAGGTGAACCAGATATTGTACTCATGGTCCCGGCGATAATTGTGTGTGACGCCCGGATACTCGTTCACTGTCTCAGAAAATTGGACGATTTTCTCCTGTGGAACCCGAGCAGCGCAAAGGGTGCTGACAAATCCCAATCGGTTAGGCACGAAATTCCCACCTATGCGCCTAATAATACCTTCTCCCTTTAGGCGGGTTAAACGCTTGATGACCTCGTCTTCCTCCAAGTCCAGTTCCTGGGCAATGGCCAGATACGGCCGAGAGGTGATGGGAAAGTCGGATTGTATTCGGTTCAATATGGCTCTGTCAGTATCATCCATTGTGATCATCATGAAATCTTCATCAGGGGAATGAGGGCGACAGCCCGATACGACCTCTGTTCTTCAAACCTTAGGCGATGAGGTCTACAGAAGTCGAATGTGAACCTTCCTGGAACGAGGGCCATCAAACTCACAAAAAAACACCCCCTGCCACGTCCCTAACCTCAGCCGCCCCCCTTCTACGGCTATGATCTCTGAAGGTCCAATAAGGCTCGCCTTGATGTGGGCCGGGGAATTCCCCTCTAAGTGGCGGTACGCTTCCCTCCAGGGGACGATCTTGTTCAAAACCATCAAGATGTCAGACTTGACACTCGGGTCAGCACTTTCATTAATGGTAATCGCCCCTGTTGTGTGGGGGACAAAGAGCATGCAAACGCCATCATCGACCCCTTCTGATCGGATGGCCTCTTCTATGTCCCGCGTGATATCGATGAACTCGGTTTTAGCGCTTGTCTTGACAGTCAGCGTCCAGTCCATGACTTTTCCCAATAAAAAAAAGAGACCTTACCATACAGTAAAGTCTCTCTTTTCAGGCGTCCAAATTGTTTCACAAAATCAAAAAATCGTGGTTTAGACACATCCGGTCGGTTTGGGAAGACCGGCCATTTTGCATGCGCCCTTGCCCGGGCCAGATGGGAACAACTCGTAAATATGTTTCAGCTTGTAACCGGTTACCTTGGAAAAAATTCTAACCATAGGAGCAATTCCATTCTTCTTGTAATACTCCTGCAAGAAGTTGATGCACTTCCAGTGTTCATCGGTCAGTTCATCAATTCCCTCGGTCTTCTTCACATATTGAACCCACTCTGGACACCAGTTGGCGAAGTCATCAATAAAGCCATCTTCGTCAACGTTAAAGGTTTTCCCTTGAAACTCAACAGTTGGCATATTAACGCCCTCCTTTCCTAAATTAATAGGTTTCTGTTTTTATGATTGAGCCCTTATTCATGTTAGATAAACAGACTCGCATATACATGAAGAAAGACCATTTGTCAACATGAAAAAAGCAAAAACTCGCATCCCAACTTTTGTGCAGTCCCTCCGAGTAGATGCAAACCAATTCCAGATCCTGGTTGTGTCGCCCGGTTGGTAAGTCTTAAACGCTTCTTACAGTTCAATACCAGATTTCACTAGGCACTGATCGCCACTTCATCACGTCCGGCCTTTTCCTTCAGATAGACGTTGACCATGGTGTCATGGATGGTTTCAATGTGTTTACCCACATAGTTGGCTTGAATGGGCAGCTCGCGGTGACCACGGTCCACCAAAACAGCCAGTTCGATCCGGTCGGGTCGGCCAAAATCGATCAGAGCATCCATGGCCGCCCGGACGGTGCGGCCTGTAAAGAGGACGTCATCCACCAGGATCACCTGTTTGCCGTCTAAGGAAAAGGGAAGGTCGGTCTTCTGCACGACAGGCTGATGGCCTATACGGGTCCAATCGTCCCTGTAAAGGGTGATGTCCAGATCTCCTCTGGGAATGTCCGCACCTTCAATGGCAAGAATCTTTGCCTTTATCCGATCGGCCAAGAACACACCTCCTGTCCGGATGCCGATCAGGACCAGATTATCTGCCCCCCTGTGCTTCTCCAGGATTTCGTGGGTCATCCGTGTCAGAATCCGGTCAATATCAGGGCTTTTTAAGATCACCTGTTCTGTTGTCATGGTAAGTATCCTCAATGAAAGAGTGTCTAAAGGGCCTAAAGTGAACTAAGGTGCCTAAAGTTAAGGATAATATGCATTTGTATTCAAAAAGTTTTTCGAACGCTGTTTAACTAAACGGTTTCGTAGAGCAATGTTAGATGATGATGACAATAAGTCTTAAGGAAATGACATTTTCTAAAATTGAAATGGCAAAACTCCATAACTTTAGCTCACTTTAGGCACTTATATCAGGGTACCGTGGATTGTTCAAAGATCGTAGAGGGTCTCATCACGGTACACAATGGGCCGTTTGACCCTTTGGCCCTTTTTCTTCCCGATGAGGAAAGGTTCCTCCCCTTCGAGCAGATCGCCCATCTCAGCCTCAATCTGTTCAGGGTCCTCCCCTGCCTCCATGCGTTTGAGCGCTTCTTCCATGCCCGGCCCAAGGCCAACACCTGTCACATCCGAGAGCTTGCGCATCAAGTTGGCAGCCTGGCGTGGATCATCCTCGTTGATTCTGTCCGCCTCCCGAGCCAGTAGATTCATGGCCTTTTCCATCGTGGCCTCATCCATGGGCAGATCATCCAAATCATCCGCCTCTTTTGCCCCCTTGAGCCTGGCAAAAGCAGACATCTGTCGGATCAGTTTTTTTTGTTTGCATTTGGGACAAACAGGCCGCTTGGTTGTGTTCACAGACCTTGAAAAGAAGTTGAAGACGGTATTACAGTCTTCGCAATAAAACTCGTAAATAGGCATGGCCTCTTCTCCTGGTATGCCTTCGTATTCCCAGTATCAACATGGGCGAATGGGGATTAGCAATCGTCTATAGCTTATATTAAGGATATTCCGTGGGGGGGTCAATAGAATAATCATGGATGAGTTCATTGCTTTTTGCATGAAACAACCAAATAAAAAGGTGCGCCGCGCCTTCACACGGCACACCCCTCAAAACAGGATAGCATTAGCTCTTGATCTCTATCTTCTTTGGCTTCGCAGTCTCGGATTTCGGGAGTGTAATTCTGAGCACGCCGTCCTTGTAAGTGGCGTCCACCTTGTCAGCCTTGACCTCGCAGGGGAGTCGCATGGTCCTGGAAAATGCGCCGTAGTGCCTTTCGATGCAGTGGTAGTTTTCATTCTCCTCTTTCTTTTCGTGCTTCTTATCCCCTTTGATGGTCAGGATGCCGTCTGACAAGGTAATGTTGATATCCTTTTTGTCCATGCCCGGAAGCTCGGCCCTGACAATAAGCTCTTTGTCGGTCTCGGACACGTCAAAGGCCGGCACCCATTCCCTTTCCTCGGGGAACAGGCTAGGCAGCCCGAAATCCTCAAAAAAGCGATCAAAGAAGTCCCGTTCCGGACGGATCAATGATTCTGTTCGTCTGAGTATGGGTGTAAGCGCGAACATCCTACTCACCTCCTTATCCTGTTATTACAATTAGTTACCTCTGACTTTACCTAAAAGATAATCACCCGGGGACCGTAGTCAAGGGGGGGGTCTTTATTTTTTTGGTGGGCGCTGCTGAAGGAGGCTATATCGTTGGGAGATATACTTCTACCGTATTGTCGCCCCCCTCTTTGACCTTGATCTGAACGTGCCCATTGTGGGCCTCTATAATCTTTCGGGCCATGGGAAGCCCCAGGCTTGCCCCAAAGGTCTTGGTGGAAGGATTTGAATTCAGAAGGGCATCTTGAATACCAGCAGGTATGGGACGACCGTTGTCAGAGATGCCGATACATACCTGTCTGCTCTGCTCCAATCGTTGAACCGACACCCTCAGCGTGCCATGGTCGTGGCCGATCCTCTGGACGGCGTTCTCCAAAAACTGCTGCAAGGCCCTGGCGATCCCGTCGGCATCCACAAGAACAGAGACAGGGTCTTTGGGAAAGTCCCGGATCACATTGATGTTCTTATGATCGAAAAGTGCCTTAAATTCGTCCAGGACCTTATCCAGGATGAAAAGCAGGTCTTCATCAGCAAACACAACAGGTTCGTAATCCCGGCAATAATCCATAACCTCTTTCAAAATACGCTCCAGGCGTGAGGATTCCTCGGCAATGATCTTGGCATATTGCCTACCTTTGTCTTCCCCCTGGGCCTTGTCGGCAAGTCTTTTGGCAAAACCCCCAATGGCCAGGAGAGGGTTACGTATCTCGTGGGCCACGGCATCCAAGGTGTTTTGGAGGATGCTTTTTTGGATCTGGGTCATTTCATTTGACATCTTGGTTACGGACTGGTCATACTGGACCACCTGGTCCAAAAGTCCCTGAAGAGAAGTCTCCATGGAGGCATTAATCCTGGCAAGGGCCTGATTTGCCTTTTCCATAACCTCTAAGATGTCCTCCTGCGAATCAATGTCAAGTCGGAGATGCTCGGATAGCTCTTCGATCCTATGAAAGGTCTCCGATAGAATGCCGTAGACCGCTTCAGTATCCAGCCCCAAAAGCCTTTGTGCGGCTTCTTGAAGTTGATACAGATCCGTTCTCTGGCTAAAAAAGATCTCGGTTGCCTCCCTTGCCAATTCGAGTATATAATGCAAAAGCGATTTGTCCGGTTCAAGAGCTTTGGGTCCAAAATACTTCTGGCTTTCCACTAAGTGCTCGGGGAACCGCCACCGTTGCAGAACAAGGCGCCCGGCTTCCCTGTGGTTGATGCCCAGATTTTCTTCTTCCCATGCAATGGCCTTCTCCAAAGGCATGTCTCCTCCTGGAAAGACTTCTTTCAACTCCTCCGGACATACGTTGTAAAGCATGAGCAGCCCGATTTCCAAGATCAACCCCCCGACAAAGGCATCGTCTGGATTCAGCTCGGGTGACTGTGCAGATTGGGCAAAATCCTTCGCAATCAGGGCGCGATAGAGGGAAGTCTTCCAGAAATAATCATAGTGCATGCCACCCACCTTTGCCAGGGGAAAGGTATCACGCAAGGAAAGGCTTAAGGCCATGATGCGCACCTGTTTGAACCCAAGCAGAACAACCGCCCGGGAGATAGAGGTCGTCTGTTCCTCCTGGCCAAAGAATGCACTGTTGACCAGCCTAAGAAGTCGGGTGGTCAGGGCGGGGTCTTTTTCAATGATGCGGGTCAGATCTGATGCACAGCTCCGATCATCGGCCGCCAGCTCCACCAACCGGATCGCCAGGGGGGACAATGAAGGCAGACCTCTACCCTCTGCAATCTTTTTTAAAAGCCTTGCTCTTGCTATCTCGTTCACGGGATGGGATCTATCACGATTCCTTTGAATTGACAATGTGTGACTTACTCAATGATTGTTAAGAAAACCGTGAGGGGAGATCTTTTTTTGAGTGAAGCCTTCCCGTGCTTCCGCACGGAGCTTCCCGGTAAGGAAAAGAAACATTTCATGATAGCTCCCCCTCGACCCCGCCCTCCCGGACGGGGCTTGTGGGGAG
>QMMN01000087.1 GCA_003647275.1 Deltaproteobacteria bacterium | reverse complement strand
CCTCCCTCCCCCCAGGACCCCTAAGCAACTTCTCATCCGCAGTATACACCTCAACACCAAACCTCCTAGCCAACACTATATAACAAGCATCATAAACAGTAACACCCCACTCCAAAGCACACTCCAAAGCCTCCCTCAAAACATCAAAACCCACAGAAACATACTCCACCTCCGCCCTCTCCAAAAGCCTAACAGCCTCCCTAACATCATCCTCCGAAAGCACACTCCTAACCACATACTTCCTCAAAGCATTCACAAACTCCAAAACAGCAAAAGAAGGCGCCACCACAGAAACCACCCCACGAAGATGATCCCCCATAAGCCTAAGCGCCTCCTCAGAAAAATCCTCCGGAACAAACCACTTAACCAACACACAAGCATCAGCCACAACACGCCTAGGCATCCCTATCCTCCCTAATAAACACCACAGAAAGATTACCCCCAACAAACCCCAACCTACCCCTAAACTCCCTAACCTCCCTCACCAACCTCTTAGCCTTCTCCTCCCTAACCCTCCTCACCAAAAACTCCCTAATCTCCCTCACATAATCAATCCCCAACTCCCTCAACTCCTCCCTAAGCTTACGAGGAATCCTAACCGCAATAACAACACTCACCGTTATCACCAAAAATAAACAAAAAACGTTTACATAAAAAGTTTACCAACAAAAACAACAAAAACCAAACAAAACAAACACAACCAAAAATCATCAAAAGCAATTCCCCCATCCTAACATCAGCAATAATAGCCGCCCTACTAGCAATCTACCCATACATACCAACAATAAACCCAACAGTGAAACCAATCTCAGTAGACTACCCCCAATACTTCAACTGGCTAAAAGAAGCAAACACCCTCACAACACCATCACAAACAATAACAAAAGCCTTCAAAACACTAGCAGAAGCAAGAGCATTAGCACTGATAGTATTACATATAAATAATATTATTATATAATAGATGTTTAAGAATTTTAATCATTAACTACAGCCTTAACTCTATCGCTTCTTTAAGAAGCTTGCTTTTGCTTCTCGCCGAACTTCGAAGAATACAAAGAAAAGAAAGATGAAAAGCATTCCTAAATTTATAACTGCTATGTAATAGCTTGCCTCACCAGGTTTAAGAATCAGAAGTGCAAGCGAATTCAAAATCAAAAGAGTAATTATTATATTAGTGAGAATTCTTCCAAGATGGGGATGCAACTTTATTCCACCATGAAACATGCTACATATCTATTTTTCTCTACTTCTATCATCTTAGGTTTTTCCTGAGAACAGCGCTTCTCAGCGAAAGGACACCGTGTATGAAATTTGCATCCATGTGGAGGATTACTTGCACTTGGTACATCTAAGCTCCTAAGCTGTATAGCTTTACGTTCCCTAGCAAGCTTAGGATCTGGAACCGGAACAACTGAGAGAAGAGTTTTCGTATAAGGATGTAATGGTCTTTGAATAACATCCTCTGTAGGACCGATTTCAACTAAATTTCCAAGATACATTACTGCAATTCTACCATCTCTAGCGTAATACCTTGCTAAGCCCATATCATGCGTTATAAAAATCGAACTTGTGTTCAATTTGTTTCCTAAATCAAGTAATAAGTTTAATATATCAATTCTAAGCGAAACGTCTATCATCGAAACAGGCTCATCGGCCACTATTAATTCAGGTCTTAGACTTATAGCCCTAGCTATAACTATTCTCTGTCTCATGCCTCCACTCAATTGATGAGGATACTTATTAAGAACCATCTCAGGTTTAAGCCCAACCGCCCTAAGCAAATCTTCAACCCTTTTTCGAGCTTCCTCTCGACTCTTAACAATTCTGTGATATCGTAGCGGAGTACTAAGTATTTGGAAGACTGTTTTAGAAGGATTTAACGCTTGATACGGATCTTGGTGAATTAATTGTACCTTCTGTCTAAAAATCCTCCATTCATTCTTATGCATTTTCCAGATATCCTTGCCCTTATACAACACTCTACCAGAAGTCGGCTTATATAGCCCTACTATAACTTTCCCTAAAGTTGTCTTCCCACATCCACTCTCACCAACAAGAGCTATTACCTCTTGAGATTTTATCTCTAAGGTTATCCCATCGACAGCATATACTCTCCTCACAGCTCCGAAGAATGTTCTTTCTTCATAAGTAAAACTGACATTTTCAACCTTTAATAATGAGTTAAATGTCCTCCCATTTATGGCATGCGACATATCTTCCATCACCGATATTCTCAAGTTCAGGTTCAACCTCTCTACATATTTTAGACGCGTAAGGACACCTTGGTGCAAACCTACACCCATGTGGAGGATTTGAAAGATCAGGAACCTCGCCCGGGATAGATTTAACGGTAGAAATATCCCCTGTTAAAGATGGAATTGCCTTTATTAATCCAATCGTATATGGATGACGTGGATTATAGAATATATCCTCTACTGGAGACATCTCTACTATCTTACCAGCATACATGATCATAACCTTAGTTGCTATCTCTGCCAATAAAGATAAGTCATGCGTTATGAAAATCATCGTTAAATTAAGTTTTCTATTTATCTCTTTTATCAGGTCTAATATGTTTTTCTGCGTCAATAAGTCTAAAGCTGATGTAGGTTCATCAAGGATTAATACCTTAGGGCTTAAAAGTAATGCTAGAGCAATTATAACTCTCTGCTTCATACCGCCACTTAATTGATGCGGATACATATCTAGCACGTTCTCGTTAAGTCTTACCTGCTTTAAAAGAATTCGTGCACGTTCGTAAATTTCTCTTTTAGTTAGACCATGGGCAAGGCCTGTATCTAAAAAGTGACCCATGATTTTCATTACAGGATTTAAAGCACTTTGAGCTGCTTGAAAGACCATTGCCACCTCTTTCCATCGATAACGTTGTAGCATATTCTCAGGAAGATCAAGTATATTAACTTTATTACCCCAACCATAGTAATTAATCTCACCGCCTTTAATGATACCTGGAGGAGGTACAAGTTTTAATAAAGAATATGCAAGTGTACTCTTTCCACATCCGCTCTCTCCCGCTACGCCGAGAATTTCACCTCTATGAACACTAAATGAGACATTATCAACAGCCCTTATAATGCGTTCCTTACCTATTACATAAATAGTTTCAAGATTTCGTACATCCAGTATTACTTCGCTATCCATATTTTCACTTAGGAGCGATTGCCTCTATTTTTGAGAATGAAGCGAAGTTTTATTAGTTTTTTCTTCATCTCAATATATCTAGATCAACTGAAATAATCTGTTAAATTATTAATCCTGACATATATGCTGACATATATTATATACATGCTACTTACTTATTCTCTTAACTCTATAGATATCCACCTATTACGATTCTTCTCTCAGACTCTTCTTTTAATAAATGATTATAAAATCATAAGCTCATTTTAAATACAAGGCTCTTTCTTAACAAATGTTACTTTCATAAGTAAGATCATCTTGGAGATAATCTTAAGTTATTATATTTTTTCATAAAATTTATTGAATCGTTACCATTATTATTAAGTATCAGAAAATTTATTAATATTTCTATGTTAAATAAATAAGGGGTTGTTGATTGAAAAGAAGTTCTTTATTTATTATCATAATACTCCTACTATCGTCCCTTACAATACTTAATAAGCAAGTAAGTGCAGCAGAATATAGGCTTGTCGTAGCTATGTATTATGAGCCACCACCAGGAGGTCACCTTAACTTCTTCGTATCTGGTTGTGCAGTTTCATCAAGTGAACTTTGGGGTCTTGTAGTAGAACAGCTAGCTCACTATTTCTGTCTAAACGATACCTATAAGCCTTGGTTAGCTACCTCATGGGAGATTAAAGGAGATGAGTTCATAGTTCATTTAAGAAAAGGAGTTACATGGAGCGATGGAACGAGTTTCACAGCTAAGGATGTTGTATGTACATTTTGGATCCTTCGTCTCACAAATCATATACTATGGAATTACATTGATGATGTTAAAGCGATTGATGACTATACAGTCTCATTCCATGTGAAAACTCCCTCCTACTTAATTCAATACTACGTATTAACGTATCCTATCTTACCATATAGTATCTATGGCGAATATTCCGATAAAACTATGGAATACGTTAAAAAAGGTGAAATTGAGAAACTCCCAAGCCTTCTAGCGAACTTTACTGCCTTCAGACCTACTAAATTCATCGGAACCGGTCCTTACGTATTAGCCTCCCTCACTGATTCCCAGCAAGTTTATACAAAACGTCCAGATTACTGGGCAACACTTCAAGGAATTGCAAAAATATACATTGATAAAGTTATTGTACTACGAGTTACTTCTGATCCCCAAGCCGCCCAATTAGAATTAGCTAGTGCAGTTGACTACGACGAATGCGGCGGCTTTGTCCTTGGCCAAATTGAAGAAGTACCTAAACGCCTTAATGCTACCTTCGTTATACACCCATTATTTAGCGGTGCAGCAATATTCTTTAACTTTAAAGTTTACCCATTGAACTTAAAAGAAGTAAGGCAGGCTATTGCTTATGCACTTGATCTAGATAAAGTCGCATCTGCTGGCTACCCTATACACATCATAGAAACAAGGCAAACAGGTTTCACAACTACTACTGTAAAAATGTTCATCAGCGAAGAAGTTTATAAGAGTCTTCATGACTACTCCTATAATCCTGAAAAAGCTAAAAAACTCCTTGAGGGACTAGGATTTAAAAAAGGTCCCGATGGTGTTTGGGTGACTCCTAATGGTACTAGACTAGAGTTCGAATGGACTATTCCAGCAGGATACGCTACAGGAAGGTGTGGTACCCTAGCTGCTGCAATGCTCACAGATTTTGGAATTAAGATAAATGTCAGAGCTGTTGAACCACCAACGTGCTATAGAAAACTAGTTGAAGGTGATTTCCAGATACTTTCATGGTTCTGGGGTGGCGCACTACCATTACCCTGGTTTAGTGCTGAGACTTGGACATACGATTATTCACCAAAAATTACTGGTTATCCTGGTCCGAGCTTCCCAGTAGTCTATGAGTGGGAAGGAAAGCTCGTTAATGTAACTAAAGAAGCACTCGAGCTTAATGTAGGTTGGGATCCACTTATCCATAAATCTAGAGTTGAACTCCTAGCAAAGATATTTAATGAATACTTACCCTTTATACAAGTCTGTCAGAAAGGCAATCCTCTCTTCATAAACTTTGAACGCCTAGAATGGCCACCTCTTTATGAACCTGATGGTAGTCCTAGTCCATGGACTTATACTTATGAAGGAAACCTAGCATGGATTATCGTCCATGGACTAGTAGTACCAAAAGAGCTATTAAGACTTAAAGCCCTTGAGGAAGCAGCTAAAGCAGGAGAAGAAGCAAAAACAGTAGCAGAGATGGCAAAATCCGCAGCTGAAGAAGCAAGATCAGCAGCAGAGGTAGCAAGATCTGCTGCTGAAGCAGCACAGGCCTCTGCATCCCAAGCAATAACTATTAGCTCAGTTAGTACAGTAATCTCTATTATAGCTTTAATTATTGCAATTATAGGAATACTTAGAAGAAGATCGCCGGGGTAAGCTAACGTGAGGTGGATTTACAGAAGAATAATCCTAGCTATTCTGACAATCTTCATGTCCTCTAATATCCTTTTTTTCTTAATCAGGCTTATGCCAGGAAATATTATCGATTCATTAATAGGTTTATATATTTCAAGATATGGCATGTCTTATGAAGATGCATATAGATTATTATCAGCATCTTTTGGAATAGCCCTAGAGAAACCTCTACATGAACAATATATTTCCTTTTTACTTAATATATTTACTGGAAAATTAGGTCTTTCAATGGGATACAGCAATATTCCCGTTATCGAGATTGTAGCAGCAGCAATCCCTTGGACAGTTTTCACAGTTTCAATAGGCCTATTTTCAAGCTTTATAATAGGAATCCTATTAGGTCTTTTAGCTGCATATAAACATGGTTCAATTATAGACAGATTCATAACGACGCTCTCAACTATAACTGCCGCAATACCGAACTATGTCTTTGCTTATCTCCTAATAGTTATTTTTGTGACAAATGCACGTTTATTCCCCATGGTGGGTGCATACGATGCATCTCTAGTAACTCCAGGCTTCAATCTTCCTTTCATAATAGATGTACTCCGTCATGCATTTCTACCAATCCTATCTTATTTTATAGCTTCTTTTGGAAATTGGGTACTATACATGAGGAGTAATGTTATTACAGTACTTGGTGAAGATTACGTACAAGCAGCTAAAGCTAGAGGATTATCAAAGTCCAGAATTATGTGGATGTATGTAGGCAGAAATGCCATGTTGCCATTATTCACACTATTAGCAATTAACATAGGTTACATCTTCGGCGGCTCAACACTAATAGAATTCGTTTTCACATATCCAGGAATCGGCTATTATATATCCCGTAGCGTAAGTACTAGAGATTACCCACTTATGCAAGGATTGTTCTTCATTTTAATAATATCAGTTACTCTTTCGAATTTAATAGCTGACTTCGTTTATAGTAGGTTAGACCCAAGGGTGAGGTTTGAATGAAAGTCTCCGAGATTCTAAGAGAGATAAAGGTTCTTCTGAGAATTTATGCAAGTAGTAAGAGTTCACTTTTCGGCTTAACAGTAGTTATAGGATACATTATCATGGCAGCAATAGGCCCATACTTTATACGATTAGACCTCATAGGTTTAGACAAACCCTATCAATTACCCTCCCTTAAACACCCTTTCGGAACAGATTATCTAGGTAGAGACATATTCGCACAGATAGTCCACGGGGCTCGTGATGTATTACTACTAGCCTTTATAGCCTCACTAATAACAGTTGCCATATCAGTATCCCTAGGAACTATAGCAGGTATAAAAGGAGGAAAAGTAGATTCCTGCCTAATGTTCATTACTGACATGATGCTAACAATTCCAGGCTTCCCCCTTTTAATCGTAGTCACATCACTCATCAAAGGTACAAGCAACCCGCTCATCTTAGGCTTAATTTACGCCATGGTCTCCTGGGCCAGTCCAGCACGAGCAATAAGATCCCAAGTTTTATCACTAAAGAGAAGAGACTTTGTCGAAGCTAGCCGATGCATGGGCTTCAGCACACTCTACATAATCTACTTTGACATACTCCCCTTAATAATGCCTTATGTAGCGGTTAATCTCCTTTTAATAATGATAGGCGCTATATACTCCCTAGTAGGTCTATCTCTAATAGGCGCAATACCATGGAGCGAATGCAACTGGGGTATAATGATAAACGTCGCTGTAAACTACGCTGGAGCCCTATCAGTTCCTAAGGCATTACCACACCTAATAGCACCATTAGGAATGATAATCCTCTTACAAGTAGCTCTTATAATGCTCTCACGCTCAATAGAAATGATATTCAACCCAAGACTAAGAGAGCGCTAACACCAAGCACATCAATTCAATCAAAAAAGCATCACAAAACAACAAATTCCTATATACTCTCATCCATTAGAACACAATAATACAAACCCTTAAAGCTATAAAGTAACAACAAGTCATCACATCAACCAACCCAACAACAAAAAACGAAAAACAAACAACAAACCAAAACAACCAAAAATCACCAAAAACAAAAAACCAAAAAACACAACATAAAATCTTAAAAATATCACAAATACATATCAATACTACAGATTGATATTACTCACCCCCCGGCAGGGTGGAGTTAATGAACCTAGCTTATACAATAACACAACAAACCATCCACACAGCCCTCAAAATAGCATGGCGAACAGGAAAATACTTCAAACTCCACCCTGCCGAAAGAGCCATATTACACCTCACAGCCAAAATCCTAACCCAAGTAAAAAGCCAAACCCTCAAAGAAATCCTCCTCAAGATCTTCGACAAAATTAGTCCCAAACTCACCCTCAAACTTAAAGCCTTCATGATAGGTCTCGAAATAGTTAAGAAAAGAGTAGAACAAGCCCTCATGTTCGGTTACAAGAAGGCTAGATCCTGGATGAAAGACACAAACCCCATACTCTCCCTAGGGT
>QMMN01000086.1 GCA_003647275.1 Deltaproteobacteria bacterium | reverse complement strand
GGTGGGTTTCTCACCCTGAAAGGGATGGCCCAGAACGGAGAATCGGCAAGGGTGTGTGGAGGCGTGTAACTGCTTGAGAAATGGGGAGAAACGACAAAACCCCGAGGGGGTCACCCGTCGGGGTTCTGTGTTAACTAAGAACCGCCCAAATTGGCGGATTGAAATCTGGCCAATCACAACCTGACCAAGTTCTCACCCGCTGGTTAACAGATATGAGAGAAAAGACGGCGGATAACACCGGAGAATCGCCGGATTCGACGCATATTGCCGGGAGTTCGAAAGTCTCAGTCGGTGCCCCGCGTGGTCCTTTTCCGAACTCTTTTTCCCGGTTCCTCCGGTTTGCTGGCGTATCGCTCCAGCGCGGCTTCGTCCAACACGACCGACACCTGGCAGGTATCGGCGTCCCAGGCGACTTCCCGAATCACTCGCGGGAAAGCCTGCCGTTGGGATTCTGGAGAAAGAAGCGACCATGCGGCGGAGAAGCGGAGAAGGAGTTTGCGCGACCGCAGGGTATCGCTGTTCTTGGCTTGGACATCCGGGAGGCTGGCGAGCCGTCCACGGGTTGCCGCCGCTCATCTTCCCAGTTCTTTTCGCCTCCCTTGTCTTTGTCCGCCATCCCTTTTGGTTCGCGGCCTCCGCGATCCCGCTCGGAAGCAGACCCTCGGCGGCCATCTCGAACATGGCGCGAACACGCCGCCCCTCCTCCGGGTTGACCACGAGCTGCTTGGTGACGGGATCGGCGTCGTAGCCGAACGGGACCGCGCCGCCGACACGCTTGCCTTGGCGTTTGAGGGCCGCGCGCACTTTGGCTATCCGGTTGCGGATGAGTTCCCGCTCGAATTCCGCGAAGACGCTCAGAATGTTGATGATGAGGTTGTCCTGGGCCGCGGAGCCGAGCTCCGGGTATGTCGCCACCACCAGGGCAACGCCGCGTTGCCTGAATTCCTGGAGGAGTTGAAGGCCGTCGATGACGTTTCTGGACAGGCGGTCCAGGCTGTAGACGAGGACGCGGTCTATCTCCCCGCGGCGTACTTTTTCGAGGAGGCGCTGGAGGGCAGGGCGGTCGAGTGTGGCGCCGGAGTATCCTTCATCGTCGAAACGCTCCTCGATCCACCGCCATCCCAGCCACTGCTGGGACTTGAGGTAATTCCGGCAGACCTCGAACTGGGTCTGGCACGAGGTGAAGTCACTGCGAGTATCGATGGACTGGCGGGTGTAGATGGCACAGTAAGAAATCGGAAGGTGTTCGGAACACCGCGGCAAGGGACCTTACTGCTCCTGTTCTTGGTCAGGATAAATCGCTTGGAAATAGTTGTTAACTGCCGTTTCTATCTCTTTTTCCGATACCATGGAAAGCGACTGAAGGACAAGCTCTGCTTCTTCAATGGCATACTGAGCATCGTCTTTCGTTATAGTCTGCCGCATGTTGTAATCAGCGTCTATTCGGCTGGTATACAGAGATTTCAAGTCATCTCTTAAGCGTTTAACGGATTCCGTTGTTCCGTTTTTCAAATAATACTCCCGTAGAGGTTTGTGCCCGATCCCACGCTCGTCTTTAATGCCCGCTTTCCTCCGATATTCAGGGCTGCACACTCGAAAAACTAAATCGCGGACTGCAATAAAACACGCGTAATATGCCCGACTGATGGCACTCCGATAGGCTGCTTCATCGACCCCATTATTCTGCAGAAAGCGCGCTGTACAAAGAAATAGCCTGCCATCCATCACCGCGTGTCCTCCGCTGAAAAACGCTTACAACTTCATACAATCCCCCGTGGCCAGCATCCTTCATCGCTTTGTACAGGGCGTGTCTTCGTTCACGAAATGCAGAGGCTGACAACGAACCGTACACTCGCACTGCTAATATCTCCTCATCCTCTTCAGTAGAAAAAAGCTCAATCTCAAAGTCAGCACCAGAGAAAAATACTGGTATTGCCACCTGTAGCCAACTTACCCCCTCCCGAAGAGATAGCCGTTCGATGAATGAGACGGTTTCCTCATCTAGTTCATTGAAAGCTGGAGAGACCTCCGTTTCTGTATTTTCAAGGATGCGGGTTATAATTGGCCACTCTATTTCAGGACGCAGAGGAAACTTAACAGCCTTGGCTACTGAGCACAGATTTAAAATAATGCGGCGCAAATCAGCCAAATTCTCCCGCTGCCCCCACTCGTCTGTTTCCAACCACAGAATAAGTCGATCAGAGATGTTGCTGGTTGGCTGGGACCATCCCAACGCCTCTCCCGATTCCATAATAGGTTGAGGAAAGTCTCTTTCGAGTGCTCGGACGAGTGTCCCACTTCTTAGCCGATCAGTCGAAACAGAAAGGCGACTGCGCGTGGCCACCGCTTGGATAGTCATTATATAGCCCCCCCTGCCTTGAGAGTGGCTCCCATTTTAACAAGCCGTTCTGAATATTCTCGAAGCGAAGACCAACCCCGTATAAATTCAATCAATTTTTCGGCCCGCTCCGATAAATCAAACTGCGCAACATCATGATGGAAATTAAAGGAAAATTGCAGCAAATCTTTGTTTTGTGGACCGCCCTTGACTGGCTTTATATCTAACTTTAATCTGGCTGCACCATGGTCTTTCGAAAAGTATCGACCGAACTTAGCATCGTCGGAAGAAAACTCCTGGAGCAATTGATAATCTCCGGTTCCAAGGAGCGCTCGATTGTAAGAGTTGAAATTCTCTCCGTCCGGGAACGATACGAAAAAATCAAAATTCAGGCCAAGGGCTTGATAAGGTGTGTGTGGTAGCAGTTCAATTGTGCGAATGGCAATGTTGCGCTGAACCTCAAAGTCTCCTTCGACATTATATACCTGAAACGTAATCTGCATTTTGGGAGGTATAACCAGAATCTGGCATTCTTTCGTCTGGAACTGAGCAACTTCTGGCGAAAAAACGCGTATTCCTTCCAAGCTGTCCGCTGCTAAGATACCATTCTTGTCCAGCCAGGTTTCGGTAAATATCGAAGGGTTGAAGGATTGTGCCGTTAGAACAATCCCCGCGAAAGCGTTGTCAAGACGCATAGTCATGTCTCCTTTATCGGTCATGACTCACCGTGACAATGTAATATAATGACGTTGAGAGAAATCTTCAACATACAAGCCTCTCCGAACGCTACTTTGTCCTTCCCTAACCATGTTCCTTGGTGAGGTTCGTAACCATATGCCTGGGCACCCCGCCCCCAACCTGGTTGTTAAACAAGAGGGGGTATTAAACGGAGAATCGGAGAGTTCGAAGGAGATATGCGTGGGGTTCGCCTGCAACCGTGGGGGTTGCGGGTGCAGCCCAAGCGTTCGTTCTCGAACCGGAGAATGGGTTGCAATGTCCGCCACGGCGTAACCCCTTGCAAAAACTGGGGAAGCGAGTCTCCGTCGCCCTCCGCTTCCTCCGCTCTATCCGTTAACCACGGACCTCGAAAAGTCCGTAGGTTTTTGTCTGGCTCCCCAGCACGGACTCGAACCGCGGACCCGGTGGTTAACAGCCACCTGCTCTGCCAACTGAGCTACTGGGGATCAGTTTGGATTCCAGTTAGTTTTATTTTTTTGCTGCACGGATACAAGCTGTGGCCCCGCTGGTTGATAGGCATTCAGCAGACTCTGGCAGCAAGCAACTGAGCTACAGCTACTCAGGATCTACAATTTTTTAATATATAGCAACTAATCTTTTTTAGTCAAGCCAAAAGCAATAGGCCCAAGCCCAAAGCGATCAATGAGTAAGGCATACCTTCACATCAGGTCCAATAATGCCCTGGCTTGCCATCAGCACCTAAAACCGCGTCCCCGGTGGACGGCCTATTTTACGCTTGAAACCATTTGCTCTTCTATTATACAAGCACCTGTAAAAAATCCAGGCTGACGGCGGAGGAATATGAAGGTACTCGTTTACGGATCAGGTGGCAGGGACCATTGCCTTGCCGACAAATACGGAGACAGCCAGCACGTTGACAAGGTCTTTTTTTCACCAGGAAATCCCGGTGTTCTGCACACAGCAAAGGGTCGTGAGGACAGGAAGCTCATAGAACTCGTGCGCTTGAGAGACTTTGGCGAAGTTGCAGATTTTTGTGTGGAGCAAGGTGTGGACCTGGTTGATGTGGGATCTGAAAACCCCCTGGAAGAAGGGCTCATTGATGTCTTGAATACCAGGGGGGTACGAACCATGGGGCCCAAGAAGGAATACGTAAAACTGGAAAGCGACCGGGCATTCACGGATGATCTTTTACGACGCATAGGGGTACCCAAACCGGAGTATCAGATCTTTGATGATCCGGAAAAGGCAAAGCAATATGTTCGCAATATTGGCTATCAGGTCGTGGTCAAGGCGAACGGGCTTGCTGCTGGAAAGGGTGCCATCGTCTGCGACGACGTTCCCGACGCCGTAGCTGCTATTGACAAGATAATGGTCGAAAAGGTCTTCGGAGAATCAGGCAACCGGGTGGTTATTGAGGAAAGAAAATACGGCACAGAAATCTCCTTTTTTGCCTACCTTGACGGTGAGCACGTGCTGCCCCTCAAGATGTTTGCCCAGGACTATAAGCCGGCGTTTGACCCGGATGATAAGGGATCCATTGAGCAGTTCGGCGGAAATGCAAACACCGGTGGCACTGGGTGTTATTGCCCCCACAAGCTCGTCAGCCCTTGGTTGGTCAACAGGATCATAAAGGAAATCGTCAACCCAACGGTAAATGAGATTTACAACCATCTAGGCTGGCCGTACAAAGGGGTTCTTTACTTTGGCCTGAATCTGGACCCTTATGACAACCTTGATGTCTTTGAAATCAACGTGAGACACGGAGACCCTGAATGGCAGGTCCTAGCCCGGAAATTGAGCACGGATCTTTTTGAAATCGGCATGGCGGTGTGGGAAGGATCTCTGGACCAGATCAAGCAGGTGTGGAATAATCAGCACTATGTGGACGTCATTGCCATGGAGGGCCGCTCAAAGGCCTCCAGGGGGTGGAACAAAGGATACCCCGGCCGCTACGGCAAGGGCCACAAGATTATCGGCCTGGATGAAATAGAGCGGGGCATTGCCATCTACTTTGCCGGCGTTGACGAGGATTCGGAAAAAGGCCTTGTCACTTACGGGGGCAGGGTTCTGCACGTGGTGGCTGGAGACCCGACCCTGGAAGGCGCAAGGGAAAAGGCGTATAGAAACATTAAGAAGCTCTCCTTTTTGGATCACAACAATAACGGCGCAAACTGTCTGAGGTATCGCCACACCATAGGATTATGAGGTGACAGAGTTGATCATGAAACAACCAGAGGATCAAAACAGACCGCCAGTTGTTGGCATCGTTATGGGCAGCGATTCGGACTGGGGCGTTATGGAAAAGGCGGCCTCTGTCCTAAAACAGCTCAACATACCCTTTGATGTGACCGTTTCTTCCGCCCACCGCAGCCCGGAAAGGACAACAGACTATGCCCGTTCGGCCCGGGACAGAGGTTTGAGGGTCATCATCGCAGGGGCAGGGGGCGCGGCACACCTGGCAGGATCGATTGCAGCACTGACCACACTACCTGTGATTGGTGTCCCGATCGATTCTTCCTCACTAAAAGGTCTGGACGCGCTGCTCGCCACGGTCCAGATGCCCTCAGGCGTGCCGGTGGCCACCATGGCCATCGGGCCAGCCGGGGCAAAAAACGCCGCTGTTTTGGCCGCCCAGATCCTGGCTACCGGTGAACCTGAAATTGAAGGCAGGCTGGAACAATTCAAGAAGGACATGGCCACTCAGGTGGCCGAAAAGGCCGAAGCCTTACGCCAGAAGGTATGAGCAGGCTTGCCGGGGACAAGATGGCAATCAAGGGCTGTAAAACCCTTTCCGTGAATCCGAAATCTCCTGATCCAGAGATGATTGGCAAGGCTGCCAGTTTGATCAAAAACGGCGGCCTTGTGATCTTCCCCACCAGCAGCTTTTACGGTCTCGGGGCGGAGGCCTTTCATGCTGACGCCATAGATAAGGTCTTTCGGGTCAAAAAGCGCGACCCCCAAAAACCGGTTCTCATTTTGGTCGCCTCTCCGGCTGATCTTGCGCCTCTGGTCCGATCGATTCCAAAAATAGCGACACGTTTGATGGAAGCTCTTTGGCCGGGCAGCATGACACTCGTCTTTCATGCGGCAGAAGCCCTTCCATCTAACTTGACCGGTCACACGGGAAAAATCGGCATACGCCTGACCAGCCACCCTGTCGCCTCTGCCCTGGTAAGAGCCGCAGGATACCCCATCACAGGGACGAGCGCCAATCTTTCCGGAACGGGCGGACGCACCACAGTGGCTGATATCGACCCCCAAATCAGAGATCAGGTGGATCTGGTGCTGGATGCAGGCAAAACCATGGGCGGCAAGGGATCCACCGTGGTGGACGTGACTGTAAATCCACTGAAGATCCTCCGTGAGGGTGTAATCAGTGCTGAAAGGATTAAAGAAATCTCAGATCAATTCCCCGTGCTTTGAGCTTTTGACACAGCGGGTTGCTATGATACACTTTGTCAGTAATCAAATGTATAGGGCGCTTCTTGGACCTTCCCGGTCCTGTAACAGGGACCTTGATCTGTTCAAGCGTTTGCCCTACCAGCTTCACATCTGCTGGGGATGCGGAGAACTTAGAGAGCCCCTTCCAGGACCTCCCGACTAAGGGGGAAGGATGATTGATATTAATAAGTCGTCAGGTACAGACAAATGGTTTCAGAATTAAGGTAAGCGAACGGGAAATAAAGGAGGTGACCCGATGGAGGGAAAAATTCTCGTTGTGGATGATGAAAGGGCGATACGTCGTTTATTGGAAAAGGCTTTCATAAATGCCGGGTATACAGTTTATTGTGCAAGGAACGGGGAAGAAGCCCTGGAAATCTCGAAACGAGAAAATATCCAGGTCATGTTTCTGGACCTGAAATTGCCAAAGATGAGCGGCGTGGATCTATGCGAGCAAATTAGAAAAGACAAACCAATTGCCCTCATTTATGCCATGACCGCATATACCTCGCTTTTTGAGCTTGCCGACTGCCGAGAGGTTGGTTTTGACGATTATTTTATAAAGCCCGTTGAGATGAAACTCCTCTTGAAGGCGGCTGAGGATGCCTTTGAAAAACTCGACAGGTGGAAGAAACGGTAAGTGTGAGGGTCTCATCTTATAATGCCCAGGGGAGTTTGGGCGCGCCTTAACTGATTGTAAGTCCAAATCCTGGTCATCACACTTCAAGGTATTATCTGGGTTTATTCTTTACAGAATGTTTCCCAAACAGCCGTGCACCTGGCATGAGGTGAGCCGTCAAGGGGCATCTCTTTTTGAGATCAGGTCACTGGAAATAAGTTTCCTTATTACCTTTGGCCATTAGCCAACAGCTATTAGCTAAATGTAAAAAACTTTTTCCGGCACAGAATTCGGCGTACCAACTTGCTCCATTTACAATGAGCGCCTGCGCTTGTAAGCCATCGCTATGTGTGCCCCTCCGGGCCAGAGGCCCATGGGCTGCGGCGGCTGGTTCGTGTGACGCGATGCACTCTGCCCCTGACAATCAGGATGAGATTTGAGCTGCCTGCCAAAGCAAGGACCTCACCCTCAATTCATAATTTTATGCCCTGTTTTCCCTATACATGAAACCTTACCCCCCCGATTCAGGCTTTGCTTAATAATTGATATGAGCCGTTGAACCCAAAGGTTTTGATATCTGCTGCTATCCGTAACAATTGAAGGAACCGAAAATTTACGATATGCATAAGATCAATACTTTTGAGGGTTCAGATAGTGGCCAGCCTCTATATGTTCGAAAGGAGAAAGCATGTCAGCAATCGACGAACTGTCCCGCGAAAAACTGCTCGCCCTGCTCAAGAATTTTGCCAAGAACTGGCTCGCCCATGACGGCCTGTGGTTCCAGGCGGTGGAGCAGGTACACGGACTGGAGCACGCCATCGACCTCGACGCCAAGGCGTGGAGACGCTTTTCGCCCATCGAAGCAAGGCGGATAAAGGACTTCCTCGGTCTGCCTGAGCGCGGCGGGCTTGAGGCACTGAAGACCGCGCTCGAGTACCGGCTCTATGCTGTGCTGAACAGGCAGCGCAGCGAGCTCAAACACGGGCATCTTTGCTTTTACATGAACGACTGCAGGGTGCAGAGCGCGCGCAAGCGCCGGGGGCTGCCCGACTTTCCATGCAAGCAGGTGGGCCTCGTGGAGTACAGCACCTTTGCCACCGAGATCGACCCTAGAATCAAAACCCAGTGCATCACCTGCCCGCCGGATAAGCATCCGGACGAGTACTACTG
>QMMN01000085.1 GCA_003647275.1 Deltaproteobacteria bacterium | reverse complement strand
GGGGTTTTGTCTGAGGCAACACATCTGAGTATGATTTCTCCTTCCTTTCTTGTGAGGGTGGTTATGGGCTTTAAGCCGTAGGCTTTGAAGAGGTTCGAGGCTTCGTAGACGATGCTTATAGCCTTATTTTGAAGTCTTATCTCTTCCAATTTTATTTCCGCCTCCACATTCTACCTCCACAACGAGGGCAGGGTATTTCAGGACAGTGCTTAGTTGGGTTCTCTAAGACATAGCCACATTTCTCACAAACACAGGCACTTGGAAGTCCAGCATATCTGTATTTGGTAGAAGTGGTGCTACTTTTACTACTTTCGTAGAGAGAGGCTCCTGTTGTTACAAGGGCAAGAATTGTAAGCATTAAGGCTTGCCACTTTAGTTTTTCACGCAACCACTTATAGAAGTTACTCATTTTCGAGTGGCTCCCTTAGACCTCTTTTCATAGCAAGGAAGGAGAAGAAGTTAGTTGCGGCACCTATGAAGGCGGCTAACAGACCCTTTGTTGGATCTGTTAGAAGTCCTGTTGCTCCGAGACCTCCGAGGGTTGTGAAGAAGCTCAATCCTGCCACTATTGTGGCATCTATTATGGCATCTGCCCAGTTAAAGGAGCCATCCTCGTTGTTTTTTCCTCTTCTATCAAGCAACTGACTCACCTCCTCTCACCATAGATCTGGTGAGCGTGATACCTTTCATATTATCACCTCATTATGAATAGTGATATCCATATACTTCTAAGCTGGCATAAACTGTGGGTGTTCCATCACTTCTAGCTTCTACATACACCGTTTGACCAGATACATTACTTGGAATGACAAATATAAGAGCCCATTCAGTATAACCCAAACTAACCCACAAGTATTTATAACCATAAATACTTGATCCAACACGAATCCTTACTTGAATATCGTTATTACCAGATACTCGATGTAACCACACCTTAGCAATAGATAACTCAATAGGATTGCTATATGCTGAGCAGGTTCCAGATCTAAGTGTCTGCCAATTGCTACTTAATGTTACATCACTTCCACCTGCTAACGAAAGAACCTTAGTCTTTGTGATCTTGTGCTGAGAATCAAGGCTCAGCATTCCTGAAGACGAGATAACTGTGGTTCCTCCGATTTTAATTGAACCACTTACAAGGTTAAGGCTATCACCACTTGCGAGGTATAGTGTGTTTGATGCTCCTCTATATAATCTTACATCTTGTCCGTCTCCAAGGTAGATGCTTCCAGTTCCTATGTAGAGATTAGCGAACTCGCTTCCTGCTCCTCCGAGGTTGTAGGTGTTGGGACTGCCAGGGAGTAAGTGTCCTGCGTTACTCATCATAAACCCTGTCTTCCAAGTGTCTGTGGCAGGATCGAGGTATTGGAACTGTATAGCACGAGCAGTTCCTGCAGTAGCAGTAGAGTTGCCTTTTATGAAGAGATCGCTATCGTCCCTGCCCATTATTGAGTTTACTCGACTTATGTCATGATCCATCATATTGAGAACTGAGTTGTTGAGTGTTAAGGAGCCGAGTTCTCCATCTGTTCTGGTTGAAGGAGCTGAAATAGCGAGAAGGTTCAGGGTGTAAGTTCCATCTGCTGGATCTAAGGCTACTATATTGACTGCCTGACCGAGATATGGATGGAGATAAAGACCAGTTCCATCTGGACTAGTGAAAGCCGCCCAGTTATCTGTGCTGTCTATTAAGAGTAGGCTGATGTTAGTTCCACCAGTGTCCTTGCCCATAACTGCCTTGTCGTTAGCAAGGTAGAGATGATCGCTCAGGTAGAGGCTCTTCCATCTTAAAGTATCGGTTCCAAGGTTATATGCGTTATTAGTTACTGGATCTATGCGACCCATAACTCTTAGTCGTGATTCTGTATCTCCGCCAATCTGAACATAATTACCAGTTCTATATTGTAGGTATAAAAGACCGTCATAGTTGTTAATCTCATTACTACGCTCAAGGTTTATCTGACCAACTACTATCTTTGATGAAGCGTGAATCTCTGCCCATCTTAGTGACGAAGATCCTAAATCTCTTGTGCCATCAGCGTCAGGAAGAAGGTCTTGAGCTATTGAAGCGATATTCTGAAGAACCAAACCACTTGTGATAACAGGAGTTCCACTTATTCTTAGCGAACCCAAATCTCCAGCTCCATCTATCTGCAAATTTCCATCTTTATCAAGTTTTGCTTTCTCTGTTCCATCCCAGAGCCACTGTTGTATTAAAGACGATCCTCCTACAGATGAAGGTGGGTAGACATTAACTCTTAACCCTATGATGTCACCACCAATAGACCAATTAGTAAAGAGAAAGTTTGTTCTGAAATCTGCTCCTATTACATCTCCACCAACAGTTGGAGTGCCACCAGAAGGAGCCCAAGGATAGTGATCATAGTAAAATCCGATAAAGTTGCCTGTTATGTTAAGGTCTTCTGAACCATAAGTTCGTCCGTGAAATCCATATAGATTAGGCACATCAATAGTTCCAGTAAACTGTGATTGGATATAAACGGCTTCAGGAATCTCATTAGTGGATCTAATATCTAAGTAACCAGCAAAATAGCCATCTTTCCATCTATAGCTTGAGCTACCAAAATCATAGGTGTTATTACTGAGTGGTCTTAAGTGACGACTATAAACAATTCCATCTCCATCTATCATTAGATTTGTTCTACTATCTGTTTTGTTGTAGAAAATAAGATCATTGCCTGAGACATAGATATTATAATCGTCGCATCCCGCTCCTCCATATAAAGCAAGATGACCACCAGCCGATCCAGAACCTCCATAAATTCTTAACCAGCCTCTGATTGATTCATCAGACCCAATATAGATATAATCGTTTTCGACTACCAAACCGCCCCTTATTCTAACCTGCCCACTTGACCTCACAATCCTAAGAGCTTCTCCGAGAGAACCTCCACTATCGTCGTATCTCCAAATGAAGAAGTCAGACCCACTGTTGCCTCCCCCTTCGTTTCCTATTAAACCTATTGCGAATCTTAGGGCGTTTGAAGTCTTCAAGGCAAGATGCCACTGACCTCCTCCAGTAGTTCCAGCTAAAGTGTGAAGGGTTTGTGAGTAAAAGTCATCATCGGTCTTCAAAACATTTGTGGTAGAACGATATAGATTTACATCCTGAGTAGTCCCGAAGTAGATTTTTCCAGTTCCAATATAGAGATTCTTCCAAGCATATGATGAAGAACCTAGACTGTTAGTGTCTGTTGGATTACCAAGAACATCAGTATAGAAGTAAGCACCAGATGTCCAGAATCTTAATTTTTCAGTTCCTGCAATATAAAGGCTGAATGGATCTTGATTAATGAAAAGACGCTTATAAATTTCGAGATCATCATCTGTCTTGAGAAGATCTGTTCCTCCACGATAGAGATTAGCATCTCCGCCTATCAATATTCCACCAGATGAACCCTGTGTTGGAAGTTGTAGTTGACCTGCTGAAGTTACTCTAAGGACTTCGGTTAGGGATGAATTGAAGATTCTGAATTTGTCTGATACAACTATGCTTCTGGAGTATCTTGTTTTTCCAGCCAAGTATAGAGCCCTAATCTCCTCTTCGGATAGGGCTCGATTATAAAGACGCACTTCATCAATAATGCCACTAAGATATGGAGAAGATGCATTACTCCGACCGATCCAAAGAGTATGGCTTGAATGAGTTAGTGCTCGACTGGAAGTGAACTCTTTATCAACCTCTCCGTTTATGATAAATTTCCAGTTTAAGCCGTCTACAATAATACCGATTTGCGTCCAAGTATCTTCGGGAATCTCAGAATTGGATGAGGTAGAAGACCCAGTGTTGCTACCTGCCTCAAATATCTCAAAAAACAATCGTCTTGAGCCATACTCTTTTATTAACTGCCACCCATTCGTTCTATCTGTTTTTGATATAAATCCCCAGTAACCAATTCCACTTCGTATCTTAACCCACATTAAAACCGTCATCTGGATAAATCCTTTGAGACTATCAGAGTCTTCTATCCTTCCATAATCATCTACACCATCAAGGCTAAATGCCTCTCCATACTTGCCATCACACCAGTTATCGCTATAGACAGTAGAACCTTCACCTTCATCCATTCTAAGACAGAGAAGTCTTCCACCACCAACATCCTCTCCATTAAATAGAGCTTGAACCTCATCAGAACTTAAGGCTCTATTAAACATCCTGACATCATCGATAACTCCAATCCACCCGTTGCTTTGATACACTGCTTCTGCTCCTATATAGACATCATAAGCTGTGCTATCTTGAATAGAAGCGGTTCTTCTATCTACTTCATTTCCATCAATATAACCTATCAGATAAGTTCCATCAAAAACTAGAACAATGTGATGCCATTCTCCATCATTATAAGTTCCAAGACTCAAAGGATAACTTGTTGTTCCATCATAAGTTTCTATCCATAAATAATCTTCAGATGTCTGTTCTATTCCCCACGACGCATTTCCAGCACCTCCAGCTCCCCACTGATTTGCTATGAACATTCTCGTTCCAGAAGTTGATGTTTTGAACCACGCTGAAACTGAAAAACCGCTAGAGACAGTCGGCTTAAACCCAGTCATAACAACATAGTCATTGCCATCAAAGCTTAGAGCGTAATTTCCAAACCTTGCGTCCGTAGTCCAAGTAGCACCATAGATAGTTCCACTCAGCACTCCATAGATTGTTCCATCGTTTCCATAGGGAGACTCGTCATAAACCGAAGTTCCAGTCCCTTCTTCAAATGGTAGATAAAGAACAAGTCCATAATCACTTGCGTAAGCATTAATGAAAGGATTGTCAAGGGTGCCTTCGATATAAGCGTCTCCAGAAAGTCTTAAGTCTCTCCATCTATAGCTTGAGCTACCGAGGTCGTATGTGGCGTCTGTAAGAGGCTCCAGATTTGAGTCCAGAAGTGCTTTTTAAGGGAGCGTCAGTGAATACAACCGACCACTCTTACCTTAAGCACTCCCGAACCATCTGTCTGGAGCCTCTCCCACACTGAAGCTGAAGAGTCCCAACCGAGTAATGCTGATCCTATTATAGTTGTCGAAGGATTCGATAGGTTATCTGCAAGAGACGAGGCATCTGGGAACTTATCGCTGAAATCAGTATCGGTTACTTTGAGGTTTCCCTGTCCATCGACCCTGAATATCTGACCTACGAGATCCATAGTTATCTCGTCCAAATAGATGTGACCAGTCCCACCAGACGCAGTTCCCTGTATCTTCAATTCCATAGTTGAGGCTTTGTTTGGAGCCGTCAAAGTTCTGGCATCAACCTGCCAGGAAGTTGTTGGAGTTAGTGTATATTCCTCAGTATCTATGACTCCTCCAGCAGAGCGTCTCCAGATTACTATTAGTTTTACATCGCTTATGTAGGAGTTTTCCTTGTGAGCAAAGGCAAAGGTTACTCTTTGATACGGAGAAACGGGTCTTGCTGGAGTTGTCACACTTCCAGTGTTTCCATTTGCTATCGAGACATCGAGTGCGTAGCTTCCTCCGTAAACCTCAGTTGATTGGACGGTCTGTGTGCAGTTGTCAGTAGTCAGGTCAGAAGTTCCCTCTTCGAATGTCTGCTCATACGCTCTTAGTCTGTATAGTGTGCTTATTGGAACATCCAGCATATCTCGGAGATAGGCTGGATCTATGGTCTCAACAAGTCCCAAAGCATCACCTCCTAATGCTTTCTAAAGTATTCTTCCATAAACTTCTCCAACTTCTTTTTCTCATCCTCCTTCAGTTTCCTCTTAAAGTAGAATATGACGAAGAATCTGTTGTTGTCGCACTGCGTTATCTCTGGTTCAAATAGTAGCTTTGTCACGGCTTTGTGTATCTCAGCCGAGTCAAGTGGCTTTTCCTTTGGATTTGGATACTCATACTTCTTCATAGCATCACCTAATTGAAGTAAGTTATATCTATGGTTGAAGTTCCACTACTCGTCTTGTAGTATATGCTTGTAGCACCACCAAAGATGAATGAAAGGCAACAGTGTGCTTTCACCTTTAGTGGATTGGTAGTAGGAACAGATCCGTTTATGCCGAGAAGAACATCATTATCTCCAAAGTTTCTGATAGTTATGAGCTTAGCACCTGGAGATGCTATTGTGGTGTTGCTTTCCGTAGTTGATACACTTACATTTGAAACAGTGTAGGGCATTCTCGTTATATCCATAGGACTTCCAGAAGGGACTGTGGCAAGAGCGTAGATTGTAGAACCTCCGACATCCTTGTTCAGTTGTCCCAAGGCATTTGGAATCTTGTTATCAGCAAGTCGAGTCGAAAGAGCCACATCCAAGTTCGAGGGATTAGCCACTACAGCCGCATTTATGTATAAGCGACTGCTACCATCAAAGGTCAGTTTATCTGTCTGTGTCTTTATGCCACTCAAGGTTGACTCAGAAGCACGAGTGCTCAGTGCTACATCCAAGTTAGGAGGATTTCCTACAGTCGCCGCATTCACATACAAGTAACTACTACCATCGAAGGTCAGCTTGTCTGTCTGAGTCTTTATTCCAGATATGCCTGAATTCACACTCGAAAGTGTGCTTTCACTCGCCCTCGTGCTAAGTGCTACATCGAGATTTGAAGGGTTAGCGACTACTGCGGCATTTACATAAAGGTAGCTACTGCCATCAAAGGTCATCTTCCCTATCTGAGTGTCCATCGAAGCGAGTTTGTCCTTCAGATACGCTGGGTCTATATACTCTATTAGGCTCACTTCTTATACCTCCTGAGCATTATTACAGATACAGGAATAGCAACAAGACCAGCAATAAGTGGAAGTGGAGATACCTTTGCTCCAACAACTGGAGCTTCTTCTGGTGCTCCCTCAAAGGTTATCACAACCTCAGCAAACTGCCTCATATCGAGCTCCTTAGTAAATATCTCCTTACCATCTATTGAGAATTTTACCTGAAACATAGTTCTATAGTCATATGGATCGAGGATTCCAGCACCAGCTCTGAAAGTCAAGTAGAGAGGACCTTCAGGAGCAGTTGGATGTGCTATAGCACTAAACGGATAAGATGCCGAACCCTTTCCATTAGTAACATCTCCAATTCTTATTGTGTCTCCAGAGAAGTAATAATCTGCTATAGCAAGGTAGATTCCACACTCAGCAGAGGTTCCAGCTGTCTGGACTACATCAACTCGGGCAGTGTGCTTCCCGAGTGGAAAGGTCTCAGCACTTTCTATCCTTATTATCGTCACGGTCTTCATCTTCGCCACTCACCACTGTTATTGTTCCCATCGTTGTTCCAGTAAAGGTAACATCAGTCCAAGCAACGGTAACTGCATAAGTTCTATAGTTGTCAAGTGTGGTGGTCACATCACTTTTCTTTTCCTTCATCCTTCTTCACCTCTACCTTTTTAGATGCTCTCCACTCCTCTTGGAGTTTCATAACATAGTCACGAAGTGCCTCCATTATGATCTCGTTCTTCTTCTTTTTGAGGCTATTGCAGAGCGTCAGCAGGACGAAGTAGTCTCCATCATTCATCTCCACGAGGAAATACACTTTTCCCAGTTCCATCTAACCACCTCTTAGAGCTTCAATTCTTACCTTGCTGGTCTGACCAGCAGGTGCCTTTAGATAGAGGGTTGTTACCCTCCTTGAGATTACTTTAACTACATTAGGAAATACCTTAGTGTATTCTGTGGTAGTCACTGGTCTATCGAAATTCACCAGAACTGGAGCATCTTCAGCCTTTATTGATATAAGAAAGCCATCTATCTCGAGAGATGTCCCGTCCTCATCTACGGTTATCTCAGGATTAAAGTAGTGTTCTGGAGCCGAGATATAATCTCTTATCTTCATAAGCATACTGAGTTGTTCCGTCTGACTCATACCGACTCCTCCAACTCGTATTTAACGAAGATATTTCTAAAGGTTACATTAGATGCAGTTATTTTAAGGACAACTTCAGTTGAGAATTCTATATCATTAGCCTTGAAGGTGTAGATGTTGTTATACTCGAAAGCATCTATCTCCTGCAAATGGGGACTTATATCAGCATAATAATTGTAGGTTCCATAGATTATCTTCTCCTTGTCCTTCTCGAGATCAACGAAGAAGTTTGAACTATCTGAGCGTATTAAGAGTTCTTTTATCTTTCCCCTTCCCTTCTCAAAGAGGACTGTCTTAGTTCCGTTTATTGCCGTATTTCTTAAGTCGACTACATGAGTTGGTCTTGGCATAAGTCCAACTCGAGGAAGAATGCTTATCTCGGCTGTGATTCCTCTTCCGAGAGCTGTAGCTACTTCTTCAGAGGCAACGATCTC
>QMMN01000084.1 GCA_003647275.1 Deltaproteobacteria bacterium | reverse complement strand
TTGTTCAAGTAAGCCGCTGGGCGGCAGGTTAAGTTGTTCAATCATCATTGTTTGATCAGATGACTCATGGTATCTTCAAACCGGCTCGCAGGTCGGTATCTTCTACCCGACAAGGTTAAAAGAAGAAAGGAAGATACCATGAGCGATCTAATCAAGCGTTTTAAGGAAGATCTACAGTTAGCAGGTTATGCAAAAAGAAGCATTGAATCCTATGCAAGTTCGGTTCTGCGCCTGCAGCGTTTTTACAATAAGCCACTTGAAGATATCACCGAAGAGGAGCTCCGTCAATATTGGCTTTGTTGTCAGAGCGAATTCGACATAAAAATTATGACCCGCTAAAACGTGTCATGTTCACAGGGAAGTATTCTATTCCTAGGTGGGGGCCTTCGGGATGAAAAACGGATGGGTGATAAGACAACTCTTTAAGTCTCAAGAATTGTCCGGGTTGCCGGGGACATTTCTATGGCTACAGGTCTGTCCAAATGCTGGTTTCAAGCTGTTTTTATATTCGATTTTACTGAAATAACTATTCCGGTTTTTCTTTATGAGCCACTTAAAAGCTATGTTTTGATCTCTTCTCTTTTTAAAACCTTGTTATTTACAACCCCAGCCCTTGAACCTTTTCCCCTATAACCCGCGGCTTCTTGAACCATGGATTAGTCCCGAGGCCTCGCGCCTCGACTCGGAACTAATTCTTTATTTGTTGGTCTTTTTTAATTATTGTCCTCGGATTTAGAGCAGTCTTGGGAACCTGAGGCGACCCTGGAACTACTCCGCATGGGTCAGCATCTCTCTAAGCTCCTCCCCCTGCACAACTTCCTTGTGCGAAAGGAGATCGGCCAAATCATTGAGAACCTTCCTGCGCTCCGAGAGGATGCCTCGTACCCTCTGACGGGCTTCCTCGACGAATCGGCTGACCTCTTCGTCAATTTGGCCGGCCTTTTCTTCACTGTAGGTTTTGTTGGCAGTAAAACTTTCCGGGAGAAACATGGGTTGACGCGCACGCTCATAAGTCACCAGCCCCAGGCTGTCGCTCATGCCATATTCCGTGACCATGGACCGGGCGATCTTTGTTGCCTGCTGTAAATCATTTTGGGCCCCTGTGGAGGTTTCTCTGAAAACCAGTTCCTCGGCAACCCAACCTCCTAGGAGTACCGCCAGACGGTCGAGAAGTTCTGAGCGGGTCATTAAATAGCGGTCTTCACTGGGTTGCTGCTGGGTATACCCAAGGGCTGCGATCCCCCGGGGAATAACGGAGATCTTGTGCACCGGGTCGGCATGCTCAAGAGATTCTGCCACAATCGCATGCCCGGACTCATGAAACGCGACTATCTCTTTCTCCTGCTGATTCATCACCCTGTTCTTTTTAGCAAGACCCCCAACTACCCGGTCGATGGCCTCGTCAAAATCCGCCGGTTCTACCGTTTCTTTATCCTTGCGGGCAGCCAACAGGGCAGCCTCATTGATGAGGTTGGCCAGGTCAGATCCCACAAAGCCCGGGGTGCGGCCGGCAATCTTATGGAGATCAACCTCAGGCGCCAAAAGAACATTTTTTGAGTGGATTGTCAGAATCGCTTCCCGCCCGTTGATATCCGGGCGGTCTACCAGGACCTGCCGATCGAACCGGCCAGGCCGTAACAATGCTGGGTCCAGGATTTCTGGCCGGTTGGTGGCGGACATGATAATGACCCCTTTATTGGTTTCGAATCCATCCATCTCAACCAGGAGCTGATTGAGGGTTTGCTCTCGTTCATCATGACCACCCATGACATTCATTCCCCGGGCTTTCCCCAAGGCATCCAATTCATCAATGAAAATTATGCAAGGGGCCTGTCTGGTGGCCTGGGCGAAAAGATCGCGAACCCGGGCTGCTCCTACACCCACGAACATCTCTACAAACTCAGAGCCATTGATGCTGAAAAAAGGCACTCCTGCCTCCCCAGCCACGGCCCTGGCCAGAAGGGTTTTGCCGGTACCCGGAGGGCCGACCAGAAGAACCCCTTTGGGGATCCTCCCCCCCAGTTTCTGAAATTTACCCGGGCTACTCAAGAATTCCACGACTTCTTGGAGCTCTTCTTCGGCCTCGTCAATGCCCGCCACATCGGCAAAAGTGACATTACTCTCACTCTCAGCAAACATCTTGGCCTTGCTCTTGCCAAAAGACATGACCCCCGTCCCTTGCCCCATCTTTTTCATGGCGAAGCGAAAGATGAGAAAAAAAATGGCGATAGGGATAATCCAGGACAGAATGTTGCTCAGGAATTTGCTCTCATAATGTCCCGAATAACTTATATTGTATTTATCCAGGTCGCTAACCAAATCGGGATCATTTACTCGAACCGTGGTGAATTTGAGGCCCTGGCCCGGCTTCTCCCCTTTTCCTTTTATTGTCCCACGGATATTTTCCTGACCGATGGTCAATTTACCCAAACTTCCTTCAGCCATATATTGTTTAAATTGGCTGTAGGGAATCGTTTCGACTTTTGAAGAAAAATAATATTGCTGTATGTAGGAAAACAAAAGGAAGGCCACAACGAAATACCAGATTCTGAAATGGGCCTTCGGGGGCAAAGCACCGCTTTTTTTCTGGAGATCCTTGGGAGCGAACATTGAACGAAATTTATCTTTCAAAATTTCCGCTGGTTCTTTTTTACCATTCAGTGGCATATTCCCCCTTTCACTGAGAAGTTCTCAATTCGCTGATTTTGCGGAAATGATAACCATAGACGGCAAGTGTAACACTCAGCGGGAACATTTTGGGACTGCGAAAGAGGGTCCAAATCATCATCTTCCAATAGTGGAATCGCTCCTTGCCGAAAATGCCCAGACGCACGCTTGAGCGCAAGACCGCCAGCATACGTTGAAGATCCAGAGAGGCACTGACCCTTGGTCTCTTGTATTCTCGGAGAAAGATCATAGCCCGTTTATAGTAATGCTCAGGTGAGTAAATTTGCTGCATGAGGTTTTCATATCCTTCGCGCAATGCATCCAGCCCCATTTTGGGGAGGATGTTGGTTGTGCCATCTGCGTTATCCCCGGTGATAGAGTCGATCAGCCGGCGTTCTTTTCTCATTCGTTCGTAAAGTCTTGTACCGGGAGGAGCATTGAGCAAACCAACCATTGCTGTCACTATGCCGCTCTTTTGGATAAAATCAATCTGCCGCTGAAAGATGGATGGCGTGTCACTGTCGAATCCCACAATGAAGCCGCCTGTCACTTGGAGCCCGACCCGTTGCATGCGCTTTACACTCTCCATGAGGTCTCGATTCCTGTTTTGCAGTTTGTTGCATTCGGCCAGGCTTTCTTCACTGGGCGTTTCAATGCCGATAAAAACTGCATCAAAACCTGCTTGCACCATCATTTCCATCAGCGGCTCGTCATCCGCCAGGTTGACTGAGGCCTCTGTGTTGAAAGGTATACCCTTTCTGTCTTTTTGCCATTGGATGAGCGCCGGCAAGAGATGGTTCTTGAGATAAGTTTTGTTGCCGATAAAGTTGTCATCCACAAAAAAGACCTGTCCGCGCCACCCTTGCTCGTAAAGTCCGTTCAGTTCAGCAATAATCTGCTCGGCTGTCTTGATGCGTGGGCGATGCCCGAATAATGCAGTTACGTTACAGAACTCACAATTAAATGGGCAGCCACGCGAAAACTGGATGCTCATAGAGGCATAATTTTTGAGATTCATCAACTCCCACAGAGGAGCAGGGGTCTTTCGAATGTCGCAAAACTCAGATGTCTCATACATGCGCTTGGCAGTTCCCTTCTCCAGGTCCGCCAGAAAGGGGGGAAGGGTCAGTTCAGCCTCATTCAGCACAAAATGGTCCACATCTTCAAACGAATCGTATTCGTTGGTGAAGAGCGGACCACCGGCTACGACCTTGATGTTCGCCTCCTTGCATCGGCTGACGATCTCACGTGCGGAGGCTCTCTGTACCACCATGCCGCTGATAAAGGCACAATCAGCCCATGCCAGGTCTTTTTCAGTGAGCTTTTCCACATTCATATCAACGAGCTTCTTGGGCCATTCTTTCGGTAGCATCGCCCCTATTGTTAGCAGGCCCAAGGGAGGTAAGGCCGCCCTTTTGTGAATGAATCTAAGCGCGTATTTGAAGCTCCAAAAAGTGGCTGGATACTCCGGATATATCAACAAGGTTTTCATAAGCTTTCCTCTCTTATGTCAAAGTGGTTCTTGGTCATTTCGGGATGGTTTTAAGGAACCGGTAATAGTCAGAGTCGGTTCCAAGAATGATAAAGGCGTTCTTATAGGCCGCCCCACCTTTGTAAGTTTCCAACGTCTTGAAAAAGGCGTAAAATGCCGGATCCTCGCCATAAGAGCGTCCATATATCCTGGTTGCCTCTGCATCTGCCTTTCCCCGAATCTCCTCGGCCGTCCGGTAGGCCCCTGAGATGATTGATTTCAGCTCCTTTTCCATCAGACCCAGAATCTGTGCCTTTTTGCCCTCTCCCTCTGATCGAAACTGGGCAGCCTTGCGCTTTCTTTCCGACACCATCCGCTCGTAAACCTTCCTACGGACTTGCTCGATATAGTTAATCCGCTTGATGCGAACATCGACCAGTTTTATACCAAAGGCTGGCATGGCTTTTGAGGCCTCGGCCAGGATGGCGCGTGTGATCTTCTCTCTGCCTAAGCGAACAGTTTCTGGAGCAGTTGCTTCGTCTCGGAACGGGGAGAGGACCTTACCTTCCACATTCTCTACACTCGGCATCTCGTTGGTGGTTCGGACCAGCTCCACCAGAGGATTCGCAGAGACGTAGTCCCTGAGAACAGCATCAATAATGTCGTCCAACTTGGCATATGCCTGGGTATAAGTGCCCAAGACCTCGAGGAATTTTTGCGGATCTACAATTCGCCATCGGGCGGTTGTATCCACGTAGATAAACCGCTTGTCCCGGGTGGGTATCTCCTTGGGGTCTCCATCCCATCTCATAATCCGCTTTTCATAGCGATGAATTTCCTGAATAAAAGGGATCTTTAGCTTGAGGCCTGGCTCGGTCTTTGGTTTTCCAACCGGTCTCCCAAACTGAGTGATCACTACCTGGTCCCACTCGCGAACAGTGTAAAATGCGCTTGAAATCAAAAGTATCAATAAGACACCGATAACAACACCTATCAAAGTTCCCATTCGTTTCATCTGCCTTTACCCCCTTTTGTGACCTGCTGATTGAGTTGAAGAAGCGGCAGCAGGCCTTTCTGCTCACTGTCGATAATATAAATCTGTTTTGCATTGGCCAGGATCGTCTCATAGGCCTCGAGGTAGAGGCGCTGGTTAGTGACCTGTTTCGCGTCTCGGTATTCTTTCAGAACGGCTGAGAACCTGGCCGCATCTCCCTTGGCGCGATTCACCCGTTCAAGTGCGAAACCCCTGGCTCGGTTGATTGTTCTTTCCGCCGTACCCTTCGCCTTTGGGATCTCTCTGTTATAGGTCTCCTGGGCCTCGTTAATAAGCCTCTCTTTCTCCTGTTGAGCCTCGTTTACCTCGTTGAAGGCGCCTTTTACAGGATCGGGGGGTACGACGTTCTGCAGCCTCACGTTGACAACTCGAATGCCGGTTTCATAGCCATCAAGAATCTTTTGAAGCTCCTCCCGGGCCATCCTGTTGACCTCTTCTCGGTTTTGGAGAACGTAATCAAAGCTCCTATTCCCTACGATGCGCCGGTTCACAGATTCGCTGATATCCCTGAGTGTCATAACAGGGTCTCGGACATTAAAGAGGTATTTCCTGGGGTCTTCTCTGCGGAACTGGATGATCCACTCCACATCGATGACGTTCAGATCCCCGGTGAGCATGAGAGATTCCAGCTCTTCTGTGGCCCCCTTTTTATACTGGGTCCGAATACCGGGGCGAACGCTTTTGAAACCAAAACTCGCGGTATCCACTTGCTCCGTGTGCACCTTGAAAACCGAGTCCACCCCAAAAGGGATCTTGAAGTGAAGCCCTGGAAGCACTATGCCAGAAAATTTGCCGAATCGCAAAATGACCCCCTTATTGCCGGGGGGAATGGTGTAAAAGGCGGTGTAGCCAAAAATGATCACGACAACAAGGACGATGACGATACGCCGCAAGTGCTTCCCTCCCTTGCCGAAGCTCAGTGAATCTCCCACTTTCTGGATTATTTGGGGCAGATCTGAGGGGCCCCCTTGCTCGCCTCCTGGATTGTTATCCCTAGTCATAAGCATTCTCCTTTCTTACTTAGTAGCCTTTCTCAAAGGCTTTCCTCTTAGAGATTTTCCTTCCTCCTATGGGAAGCGCCTACATTTACCACTTCTGAGCGGGAAACCGTATGGATCTTCATTTCCAATGGTTTGGTCAAAAGGCTCTTTGTCCCAAGCAAAACACGAAATCTATCAGACCGCATGTGCCGGACCAGGTCTTCACGTGTGTCCCACTCCTCGATCAGACTGAAAATGTGGTTGTCTTCCGGATTACAGAGAACCTCATAGCTCAGACACCCCTTTTCCTTTTCCGCCGGCTCAATCATGGACAAAAGCGTTTGCATTATCTCCGTTCGGTTTTCCATGAGTGCCTCCATTGTAATCCTTACGATAATCACGTAAGCCCTCCTTTTGTTGGAAGTCTGTCAGCGGTTTAGGGCACAACCAATGTCCGGATACAAAAATCCCACCCCTGACATCTACCCCACATTTGCTACGCTTAATCTGATGTGAAGTTGCACTATTACATATCCAAGCTTTGTGCCATGTTGGATAGAGATAGTCTCATTTCTTTCAACATATTGAGATATCAAAGATATATGTGTTCGAAAGGCTGGTAGATGGGTACCGGATTAACGCGAAACCCTGGTCATATATGACAACTGGTCACATATGACCAGAACATCGGCACCTTATCGGTTATGTGGGGGATGTAAAAACCTATGGTTTGGGCCTGGAGATACCAAGCTTTCGCATTCGTGCCCTCAAGGTGCTGCGGTTGAGTCCCAGGAGCTCGGCTGCTCCCTTTTTTCCGCTGATCTTCCAATTAGTTTGCTCAAGGATGCGTATAATATGCTCACGCTCAACCGCTTCGAGCGTAGCTTGTCCAGTCGATAGATCCATTTGCCGAGACCTCAGCTCATCATCCAGGCGCAACTTGGGTCCCGAGGAGTTGATGACCGCACGTTCGAGGACATTTTCCAGTTCCCGGATATTCCCGGGCCAGTGATAATTCTGCAAGGCGTTTATGACCCTCGCCGGAATGATCTCAATGGACTTGCCCATTCGTTTGGCGATCTTTTTGACGTAAAAGTCCACAAGAAGCGGAATGTCGTCCAGCCGGTCCCGGAGTGGAGGCATGGTGATCGGGAAAACATTTAACCGGTACCATAGATCCTCCCGGAACCGGCCCTTGCGGACTTCTTCTTCCAGATTGCGATTTGTGGCCGCAATAATCCGTACATCGACCTTGATCGTTCGGGAGCTGCCCAACCGTTCAAACTCACCATCCTGGATCACATTGAGAAGCTTTGGTTGCAATTCCAGGGGTAACTCACCAATCTCATCCAGAAAAATGGTGGCCCCGTCGGCGAGCTCAAATCGCCCCAACTGTCTGGTATAGGCGCCGGTAAAAGAGCCTTTTTCATGACCGAACAGTTCGCTCTCAATTAGGTTAGAAGGAAGTGTCGCACAATTTAACTTAACCAATGGCCGGCCTTTACGCTGACTAAGGCTGTGAATGGCCCTGGCCACCAGTTCTTTGCCGGTTCCGGTCTCACCAAGAACAAGGACTATCGTATCCGTGGGAGCAATCTGCTCAACCTTATAGAACACGTAATGGAGCGCATCACTGTGCCCAATAATGTTGTCATAGTTGTATTCCAGCTTGATTTCTTCCTGTAGATAGGCCCTCTCAGCCTCAAGCTGCTTTTTTAACCTCTGTATTTGCAAAAGTGCGGCTTCAGCCACTTGTTTGCCCTTTTCCGCTTCGTCCCTTGCTACTCTTATTCCCGCCGTTCGCTTTTCAACAAGTTTCTCGAGATGTCTTTTATAATATTCACGCTCAGTCACATCCTCGATGGCCAGCAGAATCATCTGGGTTTGCTTCGATTCAATCCAAATGCGTCTAGCATTCAGGTGCATTATCTTTCGACCTATATTCTCAAAGTCATGTTCCACCTCAAAGTCATCCACTGTGCGATTTCGAATAAGGATATCTTCAAGTAGTTCCCTGAGCCTTGGGATATCCCACTGCCGGTTGCCCAGATCATATATTGGTATTCCCTCTGTCTCCTCTGCCTTGACCTTGAAGGTTTGGTAAAAGGAAGGATTGGCTTTCACTACCTTGAGATCAGAGTCAAGAACCACAAAGGGCTCGCGAACCGA
>QMMN01000083.1 GCA_003647275.1 Deltaproteobacteria bacterium | reverse complement strand
CCGCCTTTTGGCCTAGATGGCGCTTTTTAATGCTTTTCCTGGCTTGAATCTTACAGTGTTAGAGGCTTTGATTTTGATGGCTTGGCCGGTTTGAGGATTTCTCCCTTTGCGTGCCTTACGACGCACCTTTGAAAAGGTGCCAAAGCCTACGAGGGTAACTTTGCCGTCTTTCTTTTTCAGGGCCTTGGTGACGCTGTCCACAAAAGAATTGAGCGCAGCACCGGCCGCTGCCTTGGAGATACCGGCATCCTTGGCCATCTTGTCCACAATCTGTGCCTTTGTCATGATTGCTTCCCTCCCTTTTGACTTAAGGTTTTCGACCTGCAGAATAGATCTCCTCCTATGGAGGCATTTCTCCATACATTGATATTTTAAAGATGTCAACAGTATAATGCATTTTTTTTACATTTTTTTTGTAAAAAAGTGAGATTCTGCCTTGGTTTTCGATTGATGCCATCCTCTTGTGCTCGAAATACATGCATTTTTTACATATGCCATTCACGAAATCCCGTATGTCTTCATCTTGGAAAGAAGTGTGGGGTGGCTAATTTCCAAAAGTTTGGCTGCACGAGTGCGGTTGTTGTTGGTCTTCTGAAGGGCCTTTTGGATCAGTGCCTTTTCGAGTACCATCGTGTTAGCCTTAAGAGACATGGTTTTGCCAAGCTGGTACTCATCCATCACCGAACAGATAGTCCGTGTGTCTTCCGGCAGCTCACTAATGTATATCTCGGATTGTTCCATCAAGACCATCGTCCGTTCGATGACGTTTTCAAGTTCTCTCACATTACCCGGCCAGTGGTAGGCCATAAGGGTCTGAAGCCCTTCTGGGCGAATCCCCTTTATGCCTTTTTGCAGGCGCTTATTGAACTTTTCAATGAAATGATTGGTCAAGAGGGGAATATCTTCCTTTCGGTCTCGCAGGGCCGGCACCTGAATCGATAGCACGTTGATCCGATAAAACAGGTCATCCCTGAACCTGCCCTGTGCAACCGCCTCGGCCAGGTTTTGTGCAGTAGCTGCAATGATTCGGACATCAACCTTAACAGATTGTGTGCTTCCCACAGGCCGGACCAACTCATCTTGCAGAACGCGAAGGAGTTTCACCTGAAGTGGTAAGGGTAGCTCTGCAATCTCATCCAGAAAAAGCGTTCCACCGCTGGCTTCCTGAAAGAGCCCTTTTTTGTCTTTACTCGCATCAGTGAAGGCCCCTTTGACGTGTCCAAAGAGTTCGCTCTCCAAAAGGGTCTCTGGTAATCCGCCACAGTTGATGGCCACCATAGGCCCGTGTTTGCGTGACCCATTATAATGGATAGCCCTTGCAATCAATTCTTTTCCGGTGCCGCTTTCACCCGTAATGAGGACCGTGGTTTTGTAATCAGCAATCTTCTGGATGGTGTCAAAGATCTTTCGCATGGGCTTACTTTTGGCCACGATATTTTGAAAGGAGAAGGTCTCTTGAACAGCATCCCTGAGCCTGATGTTTTCCTGTCGCAATCGGTTCCGTTCCTCGAGCTGCCCCAGCTTGAGGAGAATCTCATCTGGCTTGAAGGGTTTGGAAATGTAGTCGGCCGCGCCCAGTTTCATGGCCTCTACTGCTGTATCGATGGTGCCATAGGCCGACATCATGATGATCGCCGTATCAAGGCCCCGTACGGCTGGGTGCTTCAAGAAAGAAAGACCGTCCATTTGTGGCATGCGCAGGTCGCAGAGGATAAGGTCAAAAGACTTGCTTTCAATCAAGGACAGCGCTTCCGAACCGTCTGCGGCAGCAGTCACGGTGTAGCCCGCCTTTTCAAGGACGGTGTTTAACATGTGCCGCAAGTTGGGTTCGTCGTCAATGACTAAGATGTTTTTGGACATTTTTTACAATGGGTTTGTCCTTAATTTATTCACGCTAGAAGCGGTCTCAAAACCTTCCTCTTAGCTCACTTCCTAGAACAAGGCCTTGACAAAGGCATCAGCATCAAAGTCTTGCAGGTCATCGGCCTTTTCTCCCAGCCCAATGTACTGGATGGGAAGCTTGAGATCGTGAGATATACTCACCACGATCCCTCCCTTTGCCGTGCCATCGAGTTTTGTAAGGACAATACCGGTGATCTTAAGGGCTTCATGAAAGAGTTGGGCCTGTGATATCGCATTTTGTCCGGTTGTAGCATCCAGGACCAACAGGATCTCGTGAGGGGCATCAGGGATTTGGCGGGCAACCGTCCGGCGGACCTTCTTGAGTTGTTCCATGAGATTGACTTTGGTATGAAGACGGCCTGCCGTGTCGATTATAACCACATCTACGCCTCTTGATATTGCGGCGTGCATGCCGTCAAAGACCACAGCCGAAGGATCTGCTGTTCCCTTATGCAGGATGACTTCGGCTCCAACGCGCTCTCCCCAAATCTCAAGCTGTTCGACAGCAGCAGCCCTGAAAGTGTCACCTGCAACCAACAGTACCCGCTGTCCTTGTTCTATGTAGCGAGCCGATAGTTTCCCGATGGTGGTTGTTTTGCCCACACCATTTACGCCGACCACCATGAGAACATGGGGTTTGGTATGGGGCATGTGAACTGGCTTTAAAGGGGCTTTGAGTAGGGCGAGCATCTCATTCTGAAGTGCAACTTTGAGCTCACCGGGATCGCTCAGTTCTTTCCTATCAACCTTTTGCCTGACCTTTTCTATGAGGGCTATGGTGGTCTGGACCCCAACATCTGAGGTAATGAGAAGCTCCTCCAGTTCTTCGAGAAGCTTTTCGTCAATCTCCTTTTTCCCCAGCAGGAGATTGTCGAGGCGGCTGGTAAACGCCTTTCGTGTTTTGGACAAACGATTTCTAAGTCTGGCAAAAAACCGTTGTTTTGGCGCCTGGGGTGATAGTGTTTCCTGGGCGGATTCTACTGTTTCATCAGCCCCTAGGGCCTTTTCTTCTACCTGTTCAGGCGTGAGGTCTTGTTCGAGTGTCTCTTTCGGGGCTTTATCGGTTTTCTTTTTTCTTTTAAACCATTTCAGAGCCATGATACGGAAAGTTTATATCTCCTTTGTGCGAATTCATTTGATATGCAGGCAGGGTCACATCAAGCCACCTCTTTTAGGGATGGTTGTTTGCTTTCAAGGTTTATCGAGATCAGTTTCGAAATCCCCTGGTCCTCCATGGTCACACCAAAGAGGCCGTCTGCCACTTCCATGGTTCGTTTGTTATGAGTAATCAAAATGACTTGAGACTCTTGCCCTATTTGTCGAAGAAGGTTGTTAAAGCGGTGTGTATTTGCCTCGTCCAATGGGGCATCAATTTCGTCCAGGACGCAAAATCCAGTCGGCTTGATCAAGAAGAGCGAAAAAATAAAGGCAATTGCGGCAAGCGCCTTTTCACCCCCGGAAAGCAGACTCATGCGGGTCAGTTTTTTACCAGGGGGATGAACAAAGTAAGATACCCCCGATTCTAAGGGCCTCTTCGGGTCGATGAGTACCAACTTGGCTATACCACCCTCAAACAGCCTTGGAAAGACCTCTTGTAGTTTTTCATTAACAGCCTTGAAGGTTTTCATGAACTGTTTCAAAGACGTGCGGTTGATCTTGGAGATCACTCGACGCAGGGCCTCTATGGCTTCCACAAGGTCGTTCCGCTGTTCAGTGAGAAATCGGTAACGTTCTTCCAGGGTTTCATGTTCCTCGATGGCCGCAAGATTTACATCACCGATTCTGGTCATCTGTTCACGGTAGCGGGCCAGCGTCTCTTCTATTTGTTCTATTGAAAACGCCTCGGTGTCGTGCTGCTCATGATCAGAACTTTCAATGTCGCAGTGGTAGCTTTCCTTAATGCGATTTACAAGGTGCTCGAGCCGTATTCGCCTTTCGGCTTGCTTCAGTTCGAGTTGTTGAATCTTTTGCAAGGCTTCTTGTTGGGCGCTTCTGATACCAGAGAGTGCTTGGTCATTTTCTTCTATCCTCCCTTCAATGGTCTGGTACTCAGCTTCCATCTCGGCTAAGGCCTCTTCCATGGCCCTGATCTCCATGTACAGACGGGCAATCTTGTCTCGATCTGTTCTCAGCCGCTCCTGAGTGGCTACTTTGTCTTGTTCTTTTTGTTTCAGCTGCTTGGTTAAGTGGTTCAGCTTTGTCAAACGGTCATCTTGAAAGTTCCTCAAGCGTCGCAAGGTGTTTTGAGCGCTATCACGTTCTGCTTGAAGTGTCGTTAATTCCAGCCTGAGGGCCATAACATTTTGATTGAAGGATTCCAGGCCTTCTGAAACCTCTTTGACTTCCGCACTTTTCCGGGCGATAGCGGCTTCTGTTGATTGAATCTCACGGTCAAGCTCGGACAGGATATCCTGATACCTGCAGAGCTCCTGTTCCAGGTCTGTTTCTTCCCCCTTGATTTGCTGTGTCTCAAGATCCAGGATTTCCATGCGCTGGCGGCTATACCCCAGCTTTTCCTGAAGCCGGTAAATCTCCTTTTCGATCTCAATCTGTTGCTGGCCTTTTTGGTGTTGAATTTGTCGGGCCTTCTGAATCTGTGTTTCCAGTGCAATGGTTTCGGCTTGTAATCGTTCCTGCTCGGATTTGGCCTTTGCCACTGAAGTTTCGAGCTGCAAAAGCGCTTTGCCCAATTCCTTGATCTCCTTCTTCTTGGCCAGGATGCCAGAAGCCTCATTGTCGGGCCCCCCACCTATAAGGATGCCCTGAGGACAAACCCGGTCTCCTTTTCGTGTGACAACGGCCTGCCCAGATCCGTTCATGTTCCAAAGCTGCAGCGCCGCTTTAAGGTCTTCGGCGACCACCACGTGCCCCAAGAGGGATTGGATCAGTTGTTCATAGCCTGCTTTGACCTTTATATGGTCAATCAGGACAGATGCACCTGTCTGGACGGCGACACTCGGCTTGGTATCTACGATTTGCCTGAGTCCCTTTATGGGAATAAAGCCGCCACGACCGGCCGAGTGTGCATGAAGATAGTCAATGGCAGCGACACCACCCTCCTGGTTTCTTACAATCACATATTGCAAGGTTTCACCCAGCGCAGCTTCCACGGCGTCCTCATAGGAAGGTTCGGGCTCAATAACATCGGCTACCAGTCCGTGAATCCCGGTTTGTTCAGGGTCCTGGGACTCGTATTTCCGCATGATTGCCCGGACGCCCTCCTTATACCATTCATAGTTTTCATCCATCTTCTTGAGTGCTGCATGCCGGGATCGAATCTTTTGGTTTTCAGCCTCCATGGTCTGGACCTTGCGAACCTGCTGGCTAAGGGCTTGACGCTTTTCCTGGAGTTGGTTGTTCCAGGATTCAATGGATTCAGTGATTTCCTTTATACTTTGCTTTAAGTTATTAAGTTGCTCGTTTGCGTTTGTCAGTCCCTTTTCAAGTCTAGCAATCTCGGCCGTGGTCTCATCTTTTTCCTTTATGATTTGCTCAAGACGCCTTGAAAGGCTTGCCTTACTTTGTGAAGTATTGAGCACGGTGTTTTCATAGCCTGCTTTGCGGGTTGCCTGATTTATGAGTTCAGCCTTCTTGGTCTCAAGGGCCTGATTCAGTTCGGCCAGGCGGTCTTTGAGGGCCCGGCCAGCATGCTCCTTCTGTTTTAAGGTCTCCTTGCTTTTCTCAATGTCCTGTTGCAACGCAAGTATGCGCTCATCCAGTTTGCGACATTCAAGGGTGAACTCATGTTCTTTCTCCTCGATTTCTTTAATCTCAGCTTCAAGCTGCTTGGCCTCAGCAGTGAAACGCTCAAGGTCCTTAGCCCCGTATTCAAGATCCCCTTCAAGCTTGTCGATAGCACGCTGGAGTTGATATCTTTGGGCCTTGTGTTCGGAGATCTCTTTGTTCTTGACGGCCCGTTCCTGCTTAATTTGTTCGATCGCAGCATCGAGCTTTGCAAGTTCGGTTTCGTGCTTGAAATCTGTATCCCGCAAGGATTGGAGCAAGGCCTCGGTTTCATTCATCTCCGCACAGGTCGTTTTGTAGTGATAGGTTGCCAGACTAATCTCTAAACGTTCAATCTGTTTTTGACAGGTCTTGTATCGCTCGGCCTTCCTGGCCTGGCGCCTAAGGCTGTTCATTTGACGCTTTACTTCACTGATAACGTCGTTGATGCGAAATAGATTTTGTTGGGTTCGTTCGATCTTCCGAAGCGCTTCGTTTTTTCGGCTTTTATACCGAGTGATGCCTGCCGCCTCTTCAATAAAGAAACGCCGCTCCTCTGGACCGGCGTCGATGAGGGTACTGATCCTTCCTTGTTCAATGACAGCATAGGTTCTGGCCCCCACGCCAGTTCCCATCAACAGGTTTTGGATGTCCTTAAGTCTGCATGGCTGCTTATTGATGTAGTAACTGCTTTCACCCGACCGAAACAGTCGCCGGGTGACCATGATTTCAGAAAACTCTCGATATTGTTCCGGTGTGTTGCCATTATCATTGATGAATGTCAGGGCTACCTCTGCCATGTTCAAAGGAGGCTTTTTCTCAGTGCCCGAGAAAATAACGTCTTCCATGGATTTGCCGCGAAGCAGTTTGGCGCTCTGTTCTCCCATGACCCAACGGATGGCATCGATAATATTGCTCTTGCCGCAACCGTTGGGGCCAACCACCGCGGATATACCTTTTGGAAATGCTACTGTTGTTTTATCAACAAAAGACTTGAACCCGGTAATATCTAACTGTTTGAGTTTCATAGTAAATAACCTCTTAAGAAAACGCCAAGTTTAGATCTATTACCAAATAATCAAATTTTAACAAAGAGAGAAGGGTTTGTAAAGAGAAAAATACTATAAAATGTATATCTTAAATTGACAGATACAATATATGGGGTTTAAGGGTGATTTTCACGGTGTCTCAGCAAGCCCGGCCAAGGTGGCAAAGCGCCAGCAGCTCGGTAAGCATGATTTTCTTCAAATTCAGATAATAGCATAAACTCCTTGTCAGGCTGTTGGTGTCATAGTAAACTAAAATAGTTTAAAGGCAGAACCCCCGCGCCCGAAAAGGCAGGGAGACTTCACATGATTAATGTATTGTAATTATTCACTGTGCTATGTTTAATTTCCGTTTTGGAAGGCGCCTTGCCATGTCTGAAGAAAATTATGATTTTCCACCTTTCCGCCCTCCCAGTGAGGCCGACAGCCTTCTTCTGAGGGTTACCCGAGGATGTCCCTGGAATCGGTGTGCCTTTTGTCCCATGTACAAGCACATCAAGTTTGAAAAACGCCCGGTTCAGGCAGTCAAGCAAGACATTGATACGGCCAAGGTCTACACGGGTGGAAATGTAGAGACCGTGTTCATCGCAGACTCAGATAGCCTGGTTATCAATACTGGAGAGATGTGTCAAATCCTTGGCCATCTTCATGCTGTGTTTCCATCCCTGACCAGGGTTACAACCTATGGGCGAGCCCTGACGCTCAAACGTAAATCTCTCGACAGCCTAAAAAAGATAAGAAAGGCCGGGCTAACACGTCTTCATATCGGCCTTGAGACCGGAAGCCCACAATTGCTGGACCGGATAAAAAAGGGTGCAGGACCTGAGACCATGATCCATGGATGCAACAAGGCTAAAGAGGCCGGGTTTGAGGTTTCGCTGTACGTGCTTCTGGGCATCGGGGGCGAGTCGAGCTGGCAAGAGCATGCCTTGGAGACAGCCAAGGTGCTCAATCAGATAAATCCTGATTTTATCCGGGTCAGGACCCTTACCCCCCAGCCAAACACGCCTGTGTTTCAGTGGTGGCGCGAGGGGAGCTTTCAAATCGCAGGCCCGGAGACGATCCTAAAGGAACAGAAAACCCTTATTGAGGGCTTGTCGGTTACCTCACAGTATCTTTCTGATCATGTTTCCAACTATGCCCCTGTTGATGGAAATCTGCCCGCCGACAAAACGAGGATGCTATCTCTGATTGACACGGCCCTGGAAAAACTCTCAAAAGATGTGGCCTTCAGGACTGAACTTGAAGGCATGCGGTACCTGCGAAGGTTGTAAGTCATGGGTTTCATCATTTGGGGTAAGGAAAACCGCTTCTCACTGTTATGGTTGTGAAGGGAGGTGACACAGAGGAGCACCATGCCTATCTACGAGTATGAATGTAACAAATGCGGGGCGGTTTTTGAGATCATTCTTCTCAAGGATGGAAATCCCCCGCCATGTCCGACCTGTGGGAGTCATAGGACCAGAAAGTTAATAGCTGCGCCAGCGATACATATCAAGGAAGATCATGCCACGGCCAGGATTGAGAAAAGGGTTAAAGATTATTTAAAAGATGGAAAAGTCTCTGACGCGGTACGCTTTGCCGACAAGGCCGCCTCCATGGTCAAGTCCGACCAGGTCAAGCGCATAGCCGATAAACTCCACGAGAAGACTGACAAAATTAGAAAAAGTATATAAATCAGGTTACTCGGTTGAGTTGCCGGTTTATCAAGGACAGAGCCAAGGTTGGCACCAGCCAGGGTGCCATGTATACGGTCGGCACGGACTTTTTGGATGTGGGGCACAGCATGGGTGTAAGGTTTCAGACACAAAGGCGGACTCTGAGACCTTTGCATAACTCATTTAAGCGGCAATTATGAGCTTTTTGGGGCACCCATCCGGGCGAAGCGAACGGCCCACTTTAGTGGGCAAATCCTAAACTGTTTGAGGCCCTTGGGCCGAGT
>QMMN01000082.1 GCA_003647275.1 Deltaproteobacteria bacterium | reverse complement strand
TTGTCTAAAACGTTTTTTGATAAATCTAAGGCTCGCTCCAGGCGATCTCGCACGTCGTGCCTCTGTTTAAGCCGTCAGGTGCAACCTTTGCGCTAAACTCACCCTTCGGGCTCACACAGTTGAAATCGCTAATCTTCCGCTTCGCCAAGATTTATTAGCAAAAAACCTTTTAATGTCCGCTCAAAGGAATTTTTGTTTGGGCAACAGCCTGTCAAAACTTGACAGGAAATGAGAGCTCTGTTAAGAGCCCAACAAGGAAGCGGAACCCTTGCCTTTTTTGGTAAGGGTTTTTCCATAAAGGGACGATAAGACGAATGAGAGGAGAATAGTGTGAAGTTGTATCTGAAGGCAACTGTTCTGATCCTTATCGTATATGCATCCGCCGGATGTGTGCAACGCTGGCAAATAGCTTCGAGCCCAAGATCAGCCCCTGAGTCGAGCCCAGTCGAGCCGTCTGCATACCCTTTAGGTGAAACCCTTGATTCAGAAGATACCGAAAATCAGCTATGTTTGGAGGAAACGCCACCAGCCAGTTATAAATCCCAAACAGAGAGAGGGGCCTCTAAGCAGCCATCAGCGCCTGTGAGACAATCTAAGGATACCCAACAAATCCTGGACGTGGCGCTGGAGTTCTGTCAGACCTCGCAGGATTATTGGGGACAGGGCGACTTTGAAAATGCTATTGATGCCCTGGATCAGGCCTATAGCTTGATCTTAAGCGCAGATACCAATGAGAGCCCCAAGTTAATCCAGCAAAAAGAAGACATTCGCTTTATGATATGCAAACGGATGCTGGAGATCTATGCCTCCCGGTATATCGTGGCCGCAGGCAACCATGATGCCATCCCAATGGTCATGAATCGACACATCGAAAAGGAAATCAAGCTGTTTCAAGGCCCGGAGCGCAAATTTTTTGTACGCTCTTACAAACGCTCAGGGAGATATCGGTCCGAAATCATCAAGGCCTTAGAAGAAGCTGGACTCCCAAAGGAGCTCTCCTGGCTTCCGTTGATCGAAAGCGGGTTCAAGGTCAAGGCCCTGTCCAGGGCTCGAGCCCTGGGATTGTGGCAGTTCATACCTTCGACAGGCTACAAGTTCGGCCTCAAAAGGGACCAATGGATTGATGAAAGGATGGATGTCACCAAGTCGACCCAGGCAGCCATTGCCTATCTTAAGGAACTTCATAATATATTCGGTGATTGGACGACCGTGCTGGCAGGATACAACTGCGGAGAGGCAAAGGTCCTTAGGGTGATACGAGATCAGAACATCAACTACCTGGACAACTTTTGGGATCTTTTTGAAAAGCTTCCATGGGAAACAGCCCGTTATGTCCCGCGCTTCTTAGCCGCCCTTTTTATCATCAACGACCCGGAGAAATATGGATTCGACCTGAATGACCTCGATCCACCCCAATCCTATGAGAAGGTAACCGTGTCAAAGCACATGCGACTGAAGGATATAGCGAACACCCTGGGCATTTCTCATGAAACCCTTGAGGAACTCAATCCCGAACTCCGCTATAAAGTAACGCCCCCTGATACCTATGAGCTAAAGGTACCGAAAGGTAAAGGTGCGCTTCTTATCGCAAGCCTGGATGAAATCCCCACATGGACGCCACCCGAAAGGATATACGCCTATCACCGGGTCAGGCCGGGAGAGACGCTGGGGCTCCTGGCGGCCCGTTACAAGACAAGTGTTCGGGCCATCGCAGACGCCAATCACATCAAAAGGCGTAATTACATCAGGGTGGGACAGAGGCTCAAGATACCCTTGAGGGGAAAACAGCAACGCTACACAAGTGGGAAAAGGGTTATCGCTTCCGGGAAATCGAAACCGACGCTTTACCGTGTGAAAAGAGGGGACTCCCTCTGGCTACTGGCCCGCCGCTACAACACACACATCAAGGAGATCATGCGTCTCAACAACCTTAAGACCACGCGTCTGCACATTGGACAGCAACTGGTTATCTCAAGAGGAACCTCTGCAGCCCAGGCTGGCGTGAGTACCAAAATGTATCGGGTCAAGCCTGGTGACAGCCCTTATGAGATTGCCCGCAGCCATAACATGACACTGAAGCGATTTCTCCGCATCAATGACCTCACGCCACGAAGCAAGATATACCCTGGACAGGTGCTTGCGGTGGAGGTTAGATAGATACGGCTCCGCAGCTCAAAGGATAGGGCAAAGGGTGCCTAATCCGAGGCTATTCTTCCGGCTCAGCCCACACAATATTCCTCTTATTAACAAAAAGGACTTTCCCTGTGCCCCCCTTACCTCTATCGAACGTCACATCCCACAGGACAATAAATGGCTTTTCTTCTTTAGTAAATACCTCAGAAAGCCTCTCATTGATGCCCAGGTTGAGCGTTCCACTAAAAGTAAACCCATCCACAGTCCTAACGGTAACTCCTTTGGATTTCCTTTGATAATCCATGCTATTTCACCCCCTTGTACTTTTTGGTTAACAGCCTTCCTAAGCCACAAAACCCCATCTCTCTATGAGCGGGGAGTTGGTATTCAATTCAACCTGAAGGCTCCTGGGGTCCTCAGATAGCCGTTTAATTTCTTTATAGAGGGGGGCTTGCCCTCTTCTGTCATCCTTTCCCACTCACTGGTATCGTCATTCCATGAGGTCAGGATGTTGTCGGAAATCCAAGTCATTGACTGAGTTCGGCTTTTAGCCTCGCGATTTCTTTCTTTGCCTTAACCAGTTCCCTGTTTGTTAATCTCAAGCGACTGGCCAAAATCTCGGCAAATACCTGGTATAAAATACAGCGGAACACGATCTTATCGTTGCCTGATAACCTGCCCACAAAAGAGGCATCTGTTGCCAGACAAAGGGTCTCGTCAATAGCGTATACTGAAGCAGATCTGGCTGAACCATCTATGGTGCCCATTTCACCAAAAATGTCGCCCCTGCGAGTCAAAACATTGAGCTCTTTACCGAGCTTTACGATTCTCACTTTGCCGGAGATGAGAAAGTATATCCAACGATCAAATTCCCCTTCTTCAATGATCAACTCCCCTGGTTCATATTTCCTGATCTTGCTTAAGCTCAATATTGCTTTGAGGTCACTTTCATCAAAAGGCTTCAGTGTCCGTATTTCTCTCAGTTTTTGTAAAAGATCCTCACTTTCTTTCAGATAATCGGATTCAATCATTTTATTTGCCTCACCAAGGTTCTACCTACGTCAAATATCTATTTGAGGGTGTCAGATTCATAAATCTCATATAATTGAACCAGGTTGAATAATCAACTATATATGTCTTGGCAACAAAATATGGGCTATAAGATAGCCTCTATATCGAACGAGCGCAGCGAGTGGGCGGTTAACAAATAGCCTTAAGATGACGAACGGGATCATATTGCAGAACGTGCTTCCACGGAAATGTAAACAATAATATGCTTTTTGTAATAAAGGGGGTGGAAAGAATGCCAATCAAGAACGGGGCTAAACCGAAACCCGAGGAAATTATGGGGACCGTGACGACCCAGCTGTGCAAGTGTTGTGGTCACCATGAGGTGGGAATCACGACACAGGCAGGCGAGTTCATACCATTGAGGCCCGGCATGAGAGTGACTATTCACAAGGAGAAAAAAAGGTGACTTGAATGGGTATGATCTACCAATGAGGTCGGGTATACTGGATGAAGTATTACTGGAACGGCAAGCCCAGCCGGGAATCGACCAAGAGCATCAAAGGGGCCGATGCCAAACGCTTGGGAAACTGACGAGGTTAGAAGCGGTTTCAAAACCAGTTGTAGGCGTTTTGACAAGGCATGGAAAACGACTTGCAAGGAGGCGGGTATTGGTGTAAAGCTATTTCGCGATTTTCAAAGGACCGTTGTCCGTAACCTGGTCAGGTCAGGCATCCTTCAAAGGGTTGCCATGACGATTGCGGGCCACAAGACAAGATCGGTCTTTGACAGGTACAATATCGTAAACGACACCGACTTAAGGCTTGCAGCACAGAGGCAGCAAGCCTACCTTGAATCGCGCGTGGGCACAATTTCGGGTACAATCCACCAAATAGAGGCAAAAAACGAGGCGGGTTGTAACGTATAACTTATTTAATTTTATACGATTTGCCCCCGTAGCTCAGGGGATAGAGCAAAGGATTCCTAATCCTTGTGCCGCAGGTTCGATTCCTGCCGGGGGCACCATGCAAAAAGCAAGGGGTTAGCCCACCAACAGGCCGTTGCTGAAATCGCCCTGATGTAAAAGCCGCTGGTTTCTTAGAGTAAGCAAACCCGACCTTGCGTTACAAAGGGCGTTAGGAGACAAAAGGCAGAGCCTAATAGTCCTAACCTCACGCTTTGACATAAGCAGAATGGTTCACCTATACCTCACCTTTGGTGTGGTTCTGGATGAAATATTCCAACTGAGATATCTGGTTGGGCGTCAGATCCCCAAATTGCACTCCACTTCGCCTCATTTTGATGGAACTGAAAGGGACCTCGTTAGCTGTTTCGCAATCCGAAATGGTTTTAAACGGAATCTTATCCAAATAAAAACTATGATCGCCCAATAATATTTCCAATTCAAGTGCTCCGTTTGGCCGCTCGTGGCCAGCAATATAACGAAACGCAAGCCCCTCCCTGCTCATATCTATAATTTGCCCCACTTTGGTAGAATGAGGCCAAGGAGCCCTTAGCACAACAAACGCACTGTCCTGAACCTGGAATCGCTTATGTTTCCTTCGCTCCACTCGCTCTTTCCTCTTGGTTATGACACACAAATTCCGCGTGATAATACGATGATTTGTATTGGAGGAAATCGTTTGTGATTTTTCCTTTCTCAGACCCTCTATTAAATACGCTTTGTTCATATGGGTTCTCCTGAAATACCGATTAAATTCAGGTCATAAATGACCGTAAAAATATGCAAGAATCCTGCCAAGTTGTCTGCATTTGCTAACATATCGGCATCTTAGGGGTTATCTCAAGGTAAAATGTTATTATTGCAAGGACTTAAGTTGATCTTAGATTGAAGAACCCTGCAGCAAGCTGCAGGGTTCTTCAATCATGTCTCTGGTTATAAGCGACTCATCTCAAGTTCCTTAGAAGCAGTTTCAAAACCTTCCTCTCGCTTGTTTGTCCATTTTGAGAAGTTCTAAGCTCGCTTCGCTCATGATACACCTTTCAGTCTCATCTCCATTGCTTTATCTAACTCATGTAATTTCTTGACAAAACAGGGGCATGAAGGTATTTTATCACGATCACTTAGAACAACTCAAAATAGGAGTACTGTGTTACATGACCCTGACAAAAGCAAACATTGTAGCCTCAGTCCACCATGACCTTGGCCTACCTAAATCTGAATCGGCTCAATCGGTCGAATCTCTCTTGGGAATCATCAAAAAGACACTGGCAAATAGCGAGGATGTCGTGATCAGCGGGTTTGGCAAATTTTGTGTGAAGTACAAGGGGGAACAGAAAGGAAGAAATCCTCAGACGGGTGAAGATACAGTGCTCGGATCGAGGAGAGTGGTTGTTTTTAAGTGTTCGGGCAAACTTAGGGATAAGATTAATGAGAAATCGTATTGTTGAAACCCTTGACAAATTAAAGAGATCATCATTTAGATCCAAGTTTAAGCTTAACCAGAGAGACCTGGTTTACATTCAAAACAAAGGCATTGAAACCATTAGGAAACACGCTTTTGATTTCATTACGTCGCGGGTCGGTCCTCAGTTCCCCAAGAATGACGGCAAACAAACTCCAAGGAAGGGGCATCCCGTATTTGTTGCCCAACACGCAACCGGCACATGTTGCAGGGGCTGCATTGAAAAGTGGCACGGCATAAAAAGAGGAAATGCTTTGACAGATAGACAGATAACGTTCATTGTCGATTTGATAATGGGGTGGATCGAACGACAGATGGTAGTGCATTTAACCAATCAGTGTATCAACACAAAATCAGGATGAAGGGGGTCAAGATGGCAAAAGTATTGATAAGCTACTTTTCAAAATCTGGTCATACAAAGAAGATGGCCGAGTATATCAAAGAGGGGTTGGATTCATTGGGTGATGTCGACGTTGATTTCAAGAAGGTTCAGGACACCACAATGAAAGACCTACGTTCAGCCGATGGCATAATAATAGGTAGCCCCACCTATTTTGGGGTTATGGCAACTGAGGTCAAACACCTAATGGACAAAAGTATTCAATGCTATGGGAAACTGGTTGGAAAAGTCGGGGGAGCCTTTACGTCATCCGGGATGATTGGCGGGGGGAATGAAACCACGATCATGAGTATCCTCCAGGGTCTACTGATCCATGGGATGATTGTTCAGGGTGTCCACAACGGAAATCATTACGGCCCTGTATCAGTTGGAGCCCCGGACAAAGAGGTTCGGGATGAGTGCGTCCAGTATGGAAAGATGATAGGTGAGCTGGTCAAGAAGTTGGGTTGAGATTGGTGCTGTTTTGCCTGCCAGGCCAAAACAGGCATGCAGACAAGCTATCGCCCACCCCTCTCAGTTTGGCCTTCAGCACATCACTCGCTTTTCTCTGGGCGGCCCTGAAAGCGACTAAAAAGGCGTTAATTCAGAATAGCCAGACAACCCATGAAGATGGCTCCACAAGTCTCAAGGCACCTTCACGCCCATAGATTGATTTTTCAAAACTCTGATATTACCGGTCCGCATGGTGAGTCCAATTGTATCAAGATGTTCTAAGACAGGTACTCCACCTGTTCGGCCAAATCCCAATATTTCCTTGGAGTCCTGTAGTGTAAGGGCACCTTTTTCAGTAATGTGTTTTTCTATCTTCCTTTTGATGTCATCCATCTTTTCTGAAGAAATAAAGCGGCTATCATTAAGCCGTATGAGCTGGTTTCGGGAGCAAAGAAAATTTGCCATTTTTTGGATCTTTTCTTTATCGTATCTGCGTTCACAGGCCCTCCAGAACTTGTCCAGACTAAAAGGAACATATCCAGACTGTGCTGCAAAATCAACGATGCTATCAATGATCTGTTGCTGTTCATGGTTGGGTCTTGGAACAAAACCGGGGCGTTGAATAGATTCGTTTTTAACAAGAATTTTGCCCTCCCCTTGCAGCTCTTTCAATATCTGGTTGAAGATACTGGGATGGATCTTGGGGGCAACCTTCGCTCGCACCTCCTCCTTAGAAATATATGACTTGAGCGGATGTGTTTGATGAATCCTATCCAAAACCTTAGGCAACCTGTTTTTGAGTTCCAGGTATTGGGTCGTGCTAAAGTAACCGATCTCCCCACAATCCATGACCAATTCCTGATCGACCATGCCGTCAACGACCTTTTTTACTTCATTTTTGGGAAATCTAGTTTTATCGACAATTTCACTAATCTGGAGAGGGCTCTCCATCGCATCAGCAAATAAATTTTCAATCGCTCTGGCTATGTTCCTGCTTTCTATTGCTTCAAGAAACCGAATCGTGTTTGAATGTGCGGGCCGAAATTTCCTGTCGGTTATATCGAGTACCACTCCCCCGCCTATAACACTCTGTGGGTTCATGCTGCAAACCACGTAACGGTCTCCAATCAGTGGCGCCATCCTTTCCAAAAGCCTGAATTGCACCATAGCCTTTTCACCCGGATTCAAGACTTCACAGCCCATAAAAACCATCAACGCATTTGACACAGCGGTTCCGGTATAAAGTTTGACTCTTGAACGATTGTTCAACGGTTTCCTTTGGCCCGAAAGGTAATGAAAACGGCCATTGATCAAATAACCGGCCCTTAGCATCCCTGTTTCCGCCAGAAGAACCATGCCCCTTTTTATCTCTTTAAGCTTGATATTAGGAAGATTGATCCCCACCCTCTGACCAGCGTAAGCCATATCAACCTCTTGATGGTGAACCTGGACATAACGCACTCTGGCTTTTTTGCCATCTGGATAGATCTCTATCAAATCTTCTTTGCCGATCTTTCCCGACAAGATGGTCCCTGATACCACTGTTCCGTATCCTTTAATCAAGCGCATTTGATCAATATGCATCCGAAAAGGACCATTTGGATCTTTCCCTTGAGCCTCTTTACATTCTTCCTCTAAGGCATTTACAATGATTTTTTTCCCCCGCTGATCCACGGCCGAAAAGGGGATAATGGGCCGCCCTTCCAAAAAAGATCCTGCTGTCAGTTCACGGACTTCTTCTACCGCCAATTCCAGAAGTTCTTTATCAACAAGATCGGCCTTGGAGAGTACAACAACTCCCCGCTCACACCCCATGAATTTGAGAATTTCCAGGTGCTCCTTTGTTTGAGGCATTACGCCATCGTCAGCAGCCAGTACAAGAATAGCCATGTCCGTCATGCTGAGCCCACGGATTGTGTTCTTAAAGAAATCCTTGTGTCCCGGAACATCCACGAAGGCGATCCGCTTGCCTGAAGGAAGGGTAAGAGGGGCTATGCCTGATTCAATGGATAGGCCGCGTTCTTTTTCTTCGCGCAGCCTATCTGTATCAATACCGGTTAAACATTTTACAAGAGAAGTCTTGCCGTGATCAACGTGGCCAGCAATACCTACGGTTATGAAATTGCCCATGACCTAGAGACCCATCATACCTTGAGACCTTTGCATAACTCATTTAAACGGCAATTATGAGCTTTTTGGGGCACCCATCCGGGCGAAGCGAACGGCCCACTTTAGTGGGCAAATCCTAAACTGTTTGAGGCCCTTGGGCCGAGTTTTTGGGATTTAGTGAGCAAGCCCGTA
>QMMN01000081.1 GCA_003647275.1 Deltaproteobacteria bacterium | reverse complement strand
TTTAGTGGGCAAATCCTAAACTGTTTGAGGCCCTTGGGCCGAGTTTTTGGGATTTAGTGAGCAAGCCCGTAGATGGGTCAAAAAGCTCATATAAAGAAGTGAAAGGGGTTATGCAAAGGTCTCGTAAACCGATCCGGGAGTTGTTTCATTGAAGATTGTTATTGTTGGTGCGGGTGAGGTTGGTTACCACATTGCCAGCCGCCTCTCCATGGAAAACAAGGATGTGATCGTTATTGAGAAGGATGCGAATGCTTTGCGCCGTGTCTTTGAAAATTTGGACGTGCAAACCGTCAAGGGCTGTGGCAGTAGCCCGGCGATCCTTGAACAAGCGGGCATCAAAGAGGCTGATATCTTACTGGCTGTCACCGACAGCGATGAGACCAACCTGGTGGCCTCCCTTTTTGCCAACATCCTTTCCCCCACAACCATCAAGCTGGCTCGTATCAGAAGTGAAGACTATCTTCTGTATCAAGATGCCTTAAGCCAGGACCCCTATTCCATTGATGTCGTCATAAACCCGGAGGCTGAAGCGGTCAAGACGGTTGAGCGATTGCTGCAGGTACCAGGGGCTGTTGATGTGGGTGAATTTGCCGACGGCCGAATCAAGCTTATAGGGGTGCGCCTGGACAGAGATTGCCCGGTGGCCGGGATAAAGCTGGTCGATCTGAAAGCAAAAACAGGCCATGAAAAAATCCTTGTGGCAGCCATTATTAGAAAGGAGGCACTCATTATCCCCTCTGGGGACGACAAAATCCTGGAAGGGGACCTGATCTACTTTGTTTCAGAAGAAAAAGGCCTTAAGGCTGCCTTGAAAATCTTCGGAAAGCGGGCGGAGCCTTTCAACCGCATACTCATTATCGGAGGCGGGAACCTCGGCCTCAAGTTAGCCAAGGCCCTTGAAAGGCTCTCCATCCATACCAAGTTGATCGAAAAAGACCCGGACCGCTGCCGCGAGCTGGCAGAACATCTTGATAAAGTCATTGTCCTGCAGGGGAATGGCACTGATCAGAGACTCCTTCAGGAAGAAAACATCCAGGATATGGATGTGGTGGCAACCATGACGGGAGATGAAGAAACGAACATCCTCACCTCCCTTCTTGCCAAACGGATGGGAGCGCACAAGACCGTAACCCGCATTAGTAAGTTCATCTACTTTCCCCTGGTTTCTGCTATCGGCCTTGAACATATTGTCAGCTCTCGGCTTGCTGCAATCAATACTATCCTGCAGTATGTTCGGCGAGGCAAGGTCTTGTCTGTCATGGCTCTCAAGGGAGAAGAGGCAGAGGTCCTTGAGGCCGTTGCACTAGAAACCTCTGATATTGTGGGAAAACCTCTCCGACAGATCCCATTTCCCAAGAGCGCCCTGGTCGTGGCGATCATACGCGGAGACGAAGTCATTATCCCGACAGGCGACAGCGTTATCCTGCCAGAAGATCGGATCATCATTTTTTCGACCCGGCAAAGCATCCCCCGGGTTGAAAAGGCCCTCACGGTCAAGCTGGAGTACTTCTAAATGCGCATCCGCTATACACTTCACCTGGTTGGAGTCTTGACCATCTTTCTGGGTTTGACCATGGTTTTCCCCCTCCTTTTTGGCCTCTACTACAAGGACGAGAGTGTCGTTCCCCTCTTGAAGTCGATAGCGGTCACGCTCGGAAGCGGGTTCGTTCTCTATCTTCTTTTCAGAAGCGCTAAGGGCGAGATCATGGGCCACCGGGAAGGCATGGGCGTGGTGGCCATTGGGTGGACGGCCGCTGGCTTTTTTGGGGCCCTCCCCTATTATTGGGGTGGGGTCTTCAACACCTTTTCTGATGCTTTTTTTGAATCTATTTCGGGTCTTACCACCACAGGCGCTTCGGTGCTAAACAACATAGAGGTGGTTGCGCGAGGCTTTCTGTTCTGGCGGAGCCTGACCCACTGGCTGGGCGGCATGGGAATTATTGTGCTTTCCCTGGCCATCTTACCCTTACTGGGCATCGGAGGCATGCAGCTTTATAAGGCGGAAGTCCCAGGGCCGGTTCCTGACAAATTAAAGCCCCGTATCAGAGACACGGCCATGGTTCTGTGGAAGGTCTATGTGTTTTTCTCCGCAGCCGAGACCGTATTGCTCATGTTGGGCGGTATGGACCTGTTTGAGGCCCTTTGCCACACATTTGGTACCATGGCCACTGGGGGATTTTCCTCACGAAACGCCTCCATAGGGTCGTATCAAAGTCCATACATCGACACCGTGGTGATCGTGTTTATGCTGTTTGCGGGAATCAACTTTTCCCTCCATTATCAATGTTTAAAGGGGGATCCTCTGGCATTTTGGCGCAATTCGGAATTTCGTTTTTTCATCGGCGTGGTCGGTATCTTCTTTCTCGCGATCACGTTGAACATCTACCACACGGTGTACGAAACGCTTTCCGAGGCCATACGTTTTGGGACCTTCCAGGTGGTCTCGATCATTACGACCACTGGATACGTCACGGCCGATTATGAAAAATGGCCGTCTCTTTCCCAAAACATCCTGCTGTTTTGCATGTTTCTTGGCGCCTCGGCCGGTTCCACTGGCGGCGGGATGAAATGCCTGCGCATCATGCTCCTTTTGAAACATTCATATAAACAGCTCTTTTCCCTGATCCACCCTCATGCGGTCACACAGGTCAAACTGGGAGGCCGTCCTATAACGAATGAGGTCCTCCACAGCATATGGGGCTATTTTATGCTTTACCTGGGTCTATTTATCCTATGCGCCTTTCTCCTTGCCGCCATGGGGGTTGATGTGATCACCTCGTTTGCAGCGGTTGCAGCCACCATCGGAAATATCGGGCCGGGACTGGGCATGGTAGGGCCCACAGACCATTATGCCCACATCCCGGAGATGGGAAAGTGGTTGCTGATCCTTTGCATGCTATTGGGCCGACTGGAAATCTATACGATTCTCATCCTGTTTGTACCAGAGTTTTGGCGGAAGTAGTGCTACCGTCCCCACATGATCATGAATTGAAATCGTCCTTGACATTCATATAAATATCTTGGTATGTAAATAGTTTTTTATAGCATCCTTGCTCCGGGAAGACCGGGGCTACTAATATCCACAAGGAGGCGTTATGAGAAAATATGAAACCGTATTGATTGTAAATCCCGAAATTTCAGAGGAAGAACGCCAACCGCTCTTTGACAAGCTAAAGGGTCTCGTGTCCGCGGACGGGGGTATGCTTGTCAAGTTTGATGAGTGGGGCCACAAAAGGCTTGCCTATGAGATCAAGAAACATATCCGCGGATATTACCTGCTTATGGTGTTTTGCGGAGACGGGGCCCTGGTCAAAGAGGTTGAGCGTAACCTGCGCCTGGATGACCGCGTCCTTAAATACATGACGGTTCTCGTAGACGAGGCCGTTGATCCAGAGGCAATCAAGGCAGAGATCGAGGCGGCCAAAGAACAGGAATCAAAACGCGAAACTGCCGAGCAAGCAACATCCGAAGGTGAAGAAAAAGGGGACGCCGAACCCGTTGAGACTTCGGAGGCTACGGTGAGCGAAACCGAACAGATAGAGAACACGGCAGAAACCAGCGAGCAGGAGGGCCCAAAATGATAAAAAGAATGAAAAATAACAAGCGCAAGCGCCTGTATCGCAGGAGAAAGGTCTGCCGGTTCTGTGCTGACTCAAGCCTTACCATCGATTATAAGGATCCGCGAACGCTCAGGTTTTTTACCACAGAACGTGGCAAGATCATCCCAAGGCGGGTATCCGGCAATTGCGCCAAGCACCAGAGAGAGCTGACCACTGCCATCAAACGCGCACGAACCATTGCCCTGATGCCTTATGCAGCAACCCTGAGCCATTATTGAGACAGCGCTGAATGCACGGCGCCTGATCCCTTGGGACGGTTTCCATCTCTTTAAAACCCACTGGACCTTCTTCTGGCATTGGTATTTACATGCAGCACGAAATGGCCACGCCATGACTCTCTTTCAACACAATTGGCGGTACTCACAACGGAGAGGAGCGGCATTGACCCATATCGCCCATGGCCAAATCCACAAAGACGTCATCACGGCAATTGCCATAACGGCGCTCATTTCCGTGGCAGCCTTACACCTTAGCCTGTTAGGGGCCTTTGTGAGCCTGTTTGTTCCGCTGCCGATCCTTTTTTACCGCTCCAAACTAGGGCGCGCCTTCGGCCTGTTGATCCTGGTTGCGAGCACCCTGATCGTGGCCGCTGTGACCGGCAGGCATTTTATAGGTACAGCGGTATTTCTTTTTGTACTGGGGCTGGTGGGTCTGATTCTTTCAGAGGCATTTGAGATGAACCTGTCTGTGGAAAAAACGGTCGCCGTGACTACCAGTGTGGTTTTGACAACGGGCGCCGTGATCTTGGCACTTTACAGCTTGCTTTCAGCAACCGACCTGTGGGCCGTGGTATCCGATTACCTAAACCGGAGTATAAAGCTGGCCCTTGCCATGTACAGTGAGATGGACGTATCTGAGGAGAAAATCCAGATGCTTGCCCGGTCCATGGAAGAGGGCCTACACATGATGCTGCGTATCATCCCTGCCATTGCGATTGTCACAACCCTTTTTGTCGTCTGGAGCAACCTCCTTTTGGCCCGCTTGCTCCTGCAAAGGACACGACTTTTCTGTCCCGATTTTGGCAGGCTAAACCAGTGGAAGGCACCGGATTCTCTGATTTGGGTGGCCATTGTATCAGGGGTTTTCCTCCTGTTTGATTATTCGGGCCTCAAGACGCTCGGCATCAACGGCCTGATCGTCATGATGATGATATATTTTTTTCAGGGCATTGCTATTGTCTCTTTCTACTTTGAGAAAAAGCAATTCCCAAAGTTACCGCGAGCCCTTCTCTACGGCCTGATCGCCATGCAGCAGCTTGTGCTTCTGGTGGTGATTGCCGTGGGCCTGTTTGATATGTGGATCGACTTTAGGCGTATAAGAAAGGTGGAATGCTAACATGAAAGTCATATTGACAGAAACGATCGAATCACTCGGCACAGTTGGCGAGGAGGTCAACGTTGCCAAAGGTTATGCCAGAAACTACCTGATTCCCCAAAAAAAGGCCGTCTCGGCCACACCCGCGAATCGGAAAATGATCGAGCGCCAGCGGGCAGAATTCGAACAAAAGCTCGCTGCAGAGCGAACCAGGGCTGAGGCTATGGCTAAAACGATCCATGGCGCTGCCTGTACGATTGTGGCGAAGGTATCTGAGGGGGACAAGCTCTATGGCTCGGTCTCAACACGAGACATTGCTGAACAATTGAAGGCACAGGGGTTTGATGTGGACAAGCGGATGGTGATGCTCTCTGAACCCATTAAGACCCTTGGATCTTATATCGTGCCTATTCGTCTGTCTTCTGATATCTCACCGGAGATCACGGTCAAAGTGGTTCCTGAACAGGAAGCCTAATGAGCAACAAAGATCCATGGCTGCAAAAGGTGCCACCCCAGAATATCGAGGCGGAACAATCCCTTCTGAGCGCCATACTGATCGAAAACACCACACTGCCCGAAGTCCTGGAAATCCTTTCCGAGAAAGACTTCTACCGAGAGTCCCATCGAAAGATCTTTTCGGCCATGGTGGATCTCTTTGAGCGAAATGAACCTGCCGATCTGGTGACCGTCAAAAATATTCTCAAAGAGCAGGGCCATCTTGAATCAGTGGGGGGCGCTTCCTATCTGGCTGAACTGGTCGACACAGTCCCCATGGCGACCAATGCAGCCCACTATGCCAAGATTATCCATGAAAAAGCGACCCTGAGGCGTCTTATCGAGCGGACGGCCTCCATCACCACCCGGTGTTTTGAAGACCGGGGGAACATGGAAGAGATACTCGATTTTGCCGAACGCGCCATCTTTGATATTTCCGAAGACAAGGTCAAGCCGACCTTTCATTCTCTGGCTGATATTCTCACCGATACATACAAGGCCGTAGAAGAGGCCTATGAAAACAAGCTCCTGGTAACCGGTATCCCCACGGGCTACAGCCAACTTGATCAGAAAACCTCTGGATTCCAGCCCGGGGATCTGATCGTGATTGCAGGTCGGCCCAGCATGGGAAAGACCGCCCTTGCCCTTAACCTCGCGCGAAATGCCAGTATTGAAACCGGAATACCTTTAGCTATTTTTTCCCTGGAGATGTCCAAGGAACAGCTCTCGTTGCGCATGCTTTCTGCAGAAGCCCGAATCGACTCATCTCGAATGAGAGGCGGCTGGCTAAGCGAGACCGACCTGGCCCGTATTAACCGCGCAGCAGGGGCCCTCTATGATCTTCCTATCTACATTGATGACTCACCGGCCATATCAGCCCTGGAGATACGCGCCAAGGCCCGCCGTATGAAAATGGAAAAAGGTCTGGGCCTCGTTATCATAGACTATCTACAGCTTATGAGGGGACGGGCCTCGGCCGAACGGCGGGATCTGGAGATATCCGAGATCTCAAGATCGCTTAAGGCCTTAGCCAAGGAGCTCAACCTTCCAGTGGTGGCCCTCTCGCAGCTCAACCGCAAGGTGGAGGATCGAAGCGACAAGCGTCCGGTGCTCTCTGACCTGCGTGAGTCTGGTGCGATCGAACAGGACGCTGATGTCATTCTCTTTATCTATCGTGACGAGGTGTACCACAAGGACGAAAACAATCCCAACAAGGGAACCGCCGAGATTATTGTGGCCAAACAGCGTAACGGCCCTATCGGCACGGTGAAGCTCGCCTTTTTGGAACACTGCACCCGGTTTGAAAACCTGGCAACAGAGGCGGAATCCTCGAATTAGCGCCCAAGTGATCCACGCTTTAGCCAATGCACACTTCCCGGACTTGCAATCAAGCAAAAATAGTGCTATATTACTTATGATACGAATATTTCAACATGTCTATATGTCTATCCGCCTTTGGCGGTATAACGTGTCGGGGTACGCCCCTACATACAAAATTTCCGAAATGCTAAAGTAGGAATCGGTCCATCAAGGTTTACGGACATACGGGCGGGTTAAAGGCGAACCAGGTCCGCCGCCTGAACAACCTCTACCGTCGGAGAACCGCGCCGACCTTAGTCATCTCCCCAGAACTCTCTAAGGCCCTCTGCCAGCTTTCTTTTGAGACCCGCCGTCAGCTCGGTGTCCTGATCAACCGCCAGGGCTGGATAACCCATGTCATCATTGGCAACCACCAGGCCATTGTGATCCCGAACCTTGAGAAATATCGATCCGGCGGGGGGCGACTCAAAGGCCTTCGCTGTGTGCACACCCATCTCCAACATGAACCCCTCACACAGGACGACCTCATGGACTTGGCGCTGCTCAAGCTCGACCTGATCGTTGCCATTACCATGGATAAAGAGGGTCGGCCGGATCATATTTATGCCGCCCATCTCCTTCCAGAAGGCATAAATGGAGAAAGCTGGCAGATACTTCCCCCCCTGCCCCCGTGGAACCCTGATATTGACTGCCAGGCCCTGATCCGGTCTTTGGAATCGGAGTTCGTCCGCAAGGTCCGCTCTCAAAAGGTGAAAAGGAAATGGGAACGGGCCCTCCTGGTGAGTGTGACCACTGCACCAAAACATGTGGCCGAGGATTCCATGACCGAACTCCGCGAACTCGCTGAATCGTGCCATATCGCCGTCTTAGACACGGTGATTCAACACCGACAAAAGGTGGATCCCCGCTTCCTGATGGGAGAAGGCAAACTAAGCCAACTGGTGATCCTGGCCCTGCAGAAGGGAGCAGACCTTCTAATTTTCGACCAGGAGCTAAATCCCTCTCAGGTTCGCTCTATCACCGATCTGACGGAGATGCGGGTCATAGACCGAACCCAGCTCATCCTGGACATCTTTGCCCAACGCGCCCGCAGCCGCGAGGGGAAAATACAGGTGGAACTGGCCCAGCTCAAATACCGCCTTCCCCGTCTTGTGGGCAAGGGCACGGCCATGTCCCGACTTACCGGCGGCATTGGCGGCAGGGGCCCTGGCGAGACAAAACTTGAAGTGGACCGGCGCCGTGTCAGGGATCGCATAGGTCACCTTGAGAAGTCGCTTCAGGAAATCCAGAAACAACGGGCACAGCGCAGGGCCAAGCGGAATAAAAAGGGGCTGCCGATCATATCGATCATTGGGTACACCAATGCAGGAAAGTCAACCCTGCTAAATACGCTCACGAAGAGCTCGGTTCTGGCTGAGAGCCGTCTGTTTGCAACCCTGGACCCGACCAGCAAACGAAAAAAGTTTCCAAAAGACGTGGAAGTCATCATCACTGATACGGTTGGCTTCATCCGGCAACTTCCAAAAGAGTTGATCACAGCCTTCCGTGCCACCCTGGAAGAACTGGAGGATGCTGATTTGCTTCTGCATGTCATCGACATCAGCAATCCAAGATTTGCCGACCAGATTCAATCCGTGGAACGGATTCTTGAAAGCCTGGACCTGGACCGAATTCCTGTACTGAGGGTCTTGAACAAGCAAGATCGTGTGGACCCGGCCACAGTGGACAAGCTGGCCCGCACCCTGGACGCTGTGGCCATCTCAGCCAATGATGAGCGGACACTTACCCCGTTTCTGGATAAAATAGAAGTTTATATCAGGCGTATCATCAGGCGCAATACTTGCGCCCGTTCTGCAAAGCCGCTTGGGATCCTCACGTAAATTGAACGTTTTGCAAAGGTCTCAACAGGTTGTTGCCCAAACAGCCTGTCAACGGGCTGTTGCCCGAATCCCTTTTCGCTTGTCTAAAACGTTTTTTGATAAATCTAAGGCTCGCTCCAGGCGATCTCGCACGTCGTGCCTCTGTTTAAGCCGTCAGGTGCAACCTTTGCGCT
>QMMN01000080.1 GCA_003647275.1 Deltaproteobacteria bacterium | reverse complement strand
AGCGCCTGCGCTGCGCGTAAGAACAAAACACCTTTTAAACCCAATATTCCATTATTCCAACCTTCCACTATGAGCGCTACGCTTCACTGCGTGTCCAATTGGGGCGAAGCCCCTAAGTTCTTATAAGACCTCCGCTAACTTGACAAGCCCTAGAAACCTTCCTATTCTTTAAGTGTTCAGCGATACTTGATGTCTGGCATCTAAACCATGAATCCATTGTTTAGCTTCGGAAAAGTTCTCATCATCATAGGGCTTGTCATAGCCGGTATTGGGATCCTATTGGTCCTGACACCAAATGTCCCCTGGCTTGGAAAGCTGCCCGGCGACATCCTGATCAAAAAAGACAACTTCAAATTTTACTTTCCTGTCACGACATGTATTATCATCAGTATTATTCTGACACTCCTTTTCTACCTGTTCAGAAGGTAACCCCGGAACACCTGAACCAAAACTCTCGCCCGCTCCCTCCGGTCGCTCGAGCTCTCAGAGATCACTAAGATAATTTTTCCTTGGCCTGATTTTTTGACCCCGGTTAAATAGGCCTCGCATTTAACAGGGCAAGGAGGAAAAATCAGGCCAAACAATCAGTCCGCCTGAGGCGGAGCATTTATGATCCTGGTAATGCCGTCTTTGACCATAAAAATTTGCGCCTTCCCCTTGTCAACATATCCCGCGATAGCGGCTGGCAGTTTTAGCAGATTTCCCCTCTCAGGAAATCTGCTAAAAAACTCTGTGGTTCTGTGGGCTCTGTGAGAGATAAAACCCCTTGCTTTTGTTCACTTGCAGAAATTCGCCAAAATCTTCTCAATGATCCTGGTGGTGGAGGCACCCTCTGTGACCGGAACCCGCACTACCCGGCCACCATTTGCATGAACAACATCCCTCCCCACAATGGCATCTTCGGTCCAATCCGCCCCCTTTACCAAAACATCGGGCATCAGGCACTCGATGGTCACCAGGGGATCTGGCTCATCAAAGAGCGTGACAAAGTCTACACACCCCAAGGCTGCCAGAACCTCGGTGCGCTCATCCTCTGAAACCACTGGGCGTCCTGGCCCCTTGATCTGGCGAACAGAACGGTCGGAATTTACGCCCACCACAAGCACGTCCCCCTCGGCCTTGGCTGCCTGCAAATACCGCACGTGGCCCACATGAATAAGATCAAAGCAGCCGTTGGTGAAGACGATTATCTTGCCTGCCTTCTTGAGGACCTCCATCTTCTCTTTCAAATCTTCACGTTTGAAAATTTTCTCAGACATAGGCTTCAGGTATCCGTTCTTTTAGGCACGGGATCTGCTTTCTGATCTTGTCTATCAAACTCAGGTCGATCGTATCCGAAATGATGGCCGGTCGTTTCCCGGCCCTTGCCAGAACCTTGCCCTCGGGAGATATGATTCGTGAATGACCGGCATAGACCAGGTTGTCATCCTGTCCACATCGGTTTGCCCCAAGGATAAAAAGCTGATTTTCAATGGCCCGGGCCCTGAGAAGCACCTCCCAGTGGACCAGACGCTCAGCCGGCCATTCGGCCATGACAGCCACCATTTTGGCCCCTCGTAGCGCAAGAGACCGGCACAGCTCCGGGAATCTCAAGTCATAGCATATCATCAGACCTATGGGACCAAGGGAGGTCTCTGAAACCACAGCTTGTCGACCTGGCTCAAAATAGTGATCTTCCCTGGTTGGAGAAAAAAGATGAATTTTCCGATAGATGCCTGCGATAGATCCATTCCTGTCCACCACATAGGCAGTGTTATAGATCCCTTTTGCCCCCTTTTCAGGCAAAGATCCAATAATCGTCAAACAGCGTTTTTTTGCGACTCTGCACACATCCTCAAGAACCCTCGGTGTTGTATCAGACAGTTCCTTGAGACGCTTATTCGCAAAACCGGTTGACCACATCTCCGGAAGCAAAATGAGTCGAATACCCTGCTTTGCGAGGGTAGTAATACGATTTTTCACCCCGGCGAGATTCGATTCAATGTCACCCCGGCGAATGTCAAACTGTATGATGCCAGCCTTGATCAGCTTCACTCTCTCTCCCTTGAACTGCAAAAGCGAGCGCTAATCCCGCAGGTTCTGCCTGACGGCAGCGCTTCGCGGGCTGCGGGAAGCTTCAATGATTCTAACCCATAATTTGACTGGATATCACAGCCTCACCTTTGCTTCAAGGGACTTGGTTGCAAACTGGAAACCTTCGTCATACAGCCCGTGCCAGGGTCAGGACATCCACAAATTCTGCACCAGCCTCCATCAAGACCCGGGCACACTCATTAACCGTGGCACCGGTTGTGTACACGTCATCCACCAAGAGAATCCTATGGCCCTTGATGTTTTCCGGACGGCGAAGGGAAAAGGCGCCCTTGATGTTTTTCTGACGATCGGTACGGCTAAGGGTGGTCTGAGGCTCTGTCCAACGAGTACGAAATAATGTAAGGCCGTCGCATGGGATGTGTTCCTGTTTTGCCCATCTTCTGATCAAAAGGTGGGCCTGATTGAATCCTCGTTCTCGCAGACGCTTTATGTGCAGCGGCACCGGAACAAGGAGGTCGATGGCGTCCACATCCCAGAACTGAAAAAATGTCTTCCTGGCAAGGATGCTCAAAGGCCGGGAGAGAAAAGTCTTCTTTCCGTACTTAAGCAGATGAATGGCCTCCATAAGGCTGCCGTCATATACCCCAAAGGCCCTTGCCATCCTGAAATGCTTTTTTTGAAGCTCCCTGCAGTCCCGCTCCAGCGGGACAGGGAATCTTCGACTGTAAGGAATTTTGTCATTTTTGGATTCGCTCGCTAACCCCGCAGTCCCGCTTTGGCGGGATGGGGAATGCGCTCGCTTTTGCAGTTCAAGAAGGCACTCATAACAGGTGTGGCTGTCTCCTTCCCTTGAAACAAAGGGGAGGCCGCATTTTGAGCAAAAAGGGGAAGCAATGGGTATCAGGCCTGTTCGACAGGACTCACAAAAATACGGCGCTGTTGAATCAGAGATGAGATCAGAACCAAGCTTGCCGGCTGAGGGCTGCCAGGCATAATAGCTGCTGCAAATAAGACACTTGGGCGGGAAAATTGCGTGTAGAAAGGCCTGCGACAATCTTTGTAGGAAATGGATCATGTAGACATCACGGCTGCTTGAGGAGCGGCCTTCCGGCCCTGAGGTGAGCTGACAATGAAATTCTCCTCAAGTGAAACGATCATCGAGCGAAGCAGTCCTCGAACGAAGTGCTCCTGTAACATTAATAGCAAGCGGGCGAGAGATTAGGTCCCAGCACGTTCAGGCTAAGTTAGCCGTTCTATGACGGCTTGTGCAAATTCAGAGCATCTGAGTTCCCGGGTGCCAGGCATCTGGCGGGCAAGATCGTGCGTCACAAGGCCCTCAGAAATGCTTTTCTGTACCGCCTGCTTAATGGCCAAAGCTGCCTCTGACCATCCCAGATACTCGAGCATCATGACCCCGGACAATATCAATGATATAGGATTTGCCTTGTCTTGACCGGCATATTTCGGAGCGCTGCCATGGGTCGCCTCGAAAACAGCACAATGGTCTCCAATATTGGCCCCCGGGGCCATACCAAGGCCCCCGACCTGGGCAGCCAAGGCATCAGAAAGATAGTCCCCATTCAAATTGGGCGTAGCAATCACATGGTAGGCCTCTGGCCGAAGCAACACTTGCTGAAACATCATGTCAGCGATCCGGTCTTTGATCACCACTTTGCCCTGGGGTACTTTATCCTCACGCTCCAGCCCTCTTTCTGACTCGATAAGGACAAAATCCCCGAACATCTCACATGCCACCTCATAGCCCCACTTCATGAAAGCCCCTTCAGTATATTTCATGATATTTCCCTTGTGGACCAGGGTCACACTGGGGAAATTATGATCTAGGGCGTATTGTACGGCCCTTGCCACGAGCCGCCTTGTTGCTGGACGGCTCATCGGCTTTATGCCAATGGCTGAATCCCGGGCAACCTCAACACCCAACCGATCCTTCAAAAAGTCAATAACCGCTTCGGCCTCCCTGCTTTGGGCTTCCCACTCGATCCCGGCATAGACGTCTTCTGTGTTTTCCCGAAACACCACCATGTTGACCCTTTCAGGATGCCTCATTGGGCTGGGAACACCGCTGATGTATTGAATGGGCCGAACACACGCATACAGGTCCAGCCTTTGTCGCAACGCGACATTGACACTTCGAATGCCTTTCCCTACCGGCGTGGTCAACGGGCCCTTGATCGCCGCCACATGATCCTTGATCGCCTGTAGGGTCCCCTCGGGAAGCCATTCACCTGTCTCTCGGTATGCCTTCTCCCCTGCCAATACCTCCAACCATGTGATCCTGCGCTGGTCCCCATAGGCGGAACGGATGGCAGCATCCAGGACACCCTGAGTAGCAGCCCAGATATCAGGGCCGATCCCGTCTCCTTCAATGAACGGAATGACCGGGGTATCGGGGACCTGAAGTGTCCCCTGTGCTCCTGCCGTTATCCTCTGTGGCTCATGGCTTACCATTTTTCCCCCATTTTTTGAGATAGATTTGTATAATCGACACCGCTGCTGGCGTTATACCGGAAATCCTCGAAGCCTGTCCCAAAGAGACCGGTCGAACCCTTAAAAGCTTCTCCTTGACCTCATTGGAAAGCCCGGGAACGGCCTGATAATCAAAGTCTTCGGGGATCTTTGTCCCTTCCAGGTGTTTTAAACGTTCAACCTGCTCCATCTGGCGTCGTATATATCCGTCGTATTTAATAAGGATCGTGGTTTGTTCGGCAACCTCCTTGTCAAAAGAAAGGATGCGGCTGTCAAGCCTTGTAATATCTTTCAGCTCGGTCCCAGGTCTTTTCAGGAGATCCATCAGGGTGGCTGGTTGATTGATAGAACCAAGGCCCAAACCCTCGAGGGTCCGGTTCACATCCGGTCTTGGGTTCAGACGAACATCTGAAAAGAGGGCCATAAGTCTCTCAATAGCCTCCTGCTTTTGTTTAAATTTTTCGTAAAGTGTATCGGACACAAGGCCGATCTGATGTCCGATTTCACGAAGACGCAAGTCTGCATTGTCCTCTCGAAGGAGAAGGCGATATTCAGCCCTGGATGTAAACATCCGATAGGGGTCTTGGGTCCCTTTAGTAACCAGGTCATCGATCATCACGCCGATATAGGCCTGTGCCCGGCCAAGGATGATTGGAGGTTCTCCTCTTACGTGGCGCACCGCATTGATCCCAGCCATGAGCCCCTGGCCTGCCGCCTCCTCATAACCAGAGGTGCCATTGATCTGGCCCGCCAAAAACAATCCTCGAATGGCCTTACATTCTAAGCTTGGTTTGAGTTGTACCGGATCCACATAGTCATATTCGATGGCATAGCCGGGCCGCACGATCTCCACCTGTTCGAGGCCCTCAATAGATCGAAGCATCTTGATCTGCACATCCACTGGCAGGCTTGTTGGGACCCCGTTTGGATAAATCTCCGTGGTTTCAAGCCCCATGGGTTCAAGAAAAATCTGGTGCCGGGCCTTATCTGGAAACCGAACGACCTTGTCCTCAATCGAGGGACAATAGCGCGCCCCGATCCCTTTGATGACCCCGGTGAAAAGCGGAGAACGATCAAGGCCTGTTTTAATGATCTCATGGGTCTTTTTGTTCGTGTACGTGATGTAACATGGGACCTGCGCCTGACGAATGGACTGTGTCTCAAAGGAAAAGGGGACTGGCGGTTCATCTCCATACTGCGGCGTGAGCCTGGAAAAATCGATCGTCCGTCCATCCAGTCGGGGGGTCGTCCCTGTCTTAAAACGGCCGACCCTTAAGCCCAAAGCCCTCAACTGATCTGAAAGGTGATTCGAGGGGGGATCCCCCATGCGCCCTGCGGGAAAGTTCTTCAATCCTATGTGTATCAGCCCTTTCAGGAAGGTGCCTGTCGTGAGAATAAGCGTCTTTCCGAGAAACCGCTCCTGAATACTGGTCATGATACCTCTCACCGCGCCATTCTCTACAATCAATGCATCCACTAACCCCTGCTTGATATCGAGATTCTCCTGGCGCTCTAAGACCCCCTTCATACGAAGGCGATATCGTTCTTTGTCGGCCTGAGCCCTGGATGACTGAACCGCAGGTCCCTTCTTTGTATTTAGGCGGCGGAACTGGATCCCTGTGGCATCAATGTTTTTGGCCATCTCACCGCCCAGGGCATCGATCTCACGGACAAGATGCCCCTTGGCCAAACCGCCTACGGCTGGATTACATGACATCTCCCCAATGTGGTCCACATTGATCGTAACCACCAGCGTGGGATGTCCCAAGCGGGCTGCGGCTAGGGCGGCTTCGCAGCCAGCATGGCCAGCCCCCACCACGATAACGTCGTATATCTTGGAATATGGGTGCATATAAGACTAAGTGCCTAAATTGAACTAAAGTGAGCTAAAATGCCTAAAGTTAAAGGAGCACAACTCATCCCAACCCGACCATCAACTCCCGGATATCTTGACATACATATGGCCCAAGAGTCTCACCAAATAATTGTTTTCGAAAGTGTATCATTCTTGTGAAAAATCTCTTCAAGTCCGCAACCTTAGTTCACTTTAGGCACTCTAGGCACTTTAGCTCACTTCCTTCGCTGTCTCACAATCTCATACATGACGATGGCCCCAGCGACCGCGGCATTGAGCGAGTCAACCACCTTCTTTTGGGGAACAGATACGAGATAGTCACAAGTTTTTCGAACCAGCGGGCGAATTCCCTTCCCTTCACCTCCAATGACAAGGACCAAACCTACATTGAAATCAGCCTCATCCACGATTTTTCCAGAACCGGCATGAGCACCAACCACCCAAAGCCCTGCTTTCTTGAAGCCTTTCAAGGCTGACACAAGGTTGGGAACCCGGGTGATCAGCATATGTTCCATGGCACCTGCTGAAGCCTTTGAAACCGCAGGAGACAAAGGGGCAGAACGGTCTTTACCGAGAATAATCCCGTGGATGCCCATAGCGAGTCCCGTCCTGATAAGCGATCCCAGGTTTTGCGGATCAACAATTCCATCCAAAGCCAAAACGATCGGAAGCTCATCATCGGTTTCAGCCTTTCTAAAGATGGCACCTTGATCTACGAGAGGATATTCACTGACACGGGCGGCAACGCCCTGATGTACCGATCCGCCAAACAGGGATCTGAAATAGTCTGGTTCTCTGTATTGGATGGGAATCCCTTCGGCCTGAGCTCGTTCCAAAAGGCCTTGAACACCTTTGGGTTGCCGCCTCTTTGAGACATACAGCTTGTTAAATTTCCGCCGTCCTGCCAACAAGGCCTCATAAACCGGATGGACCCCGTAAAGAAGATCACTCACACTCAACCACGCGGTTAGGTCTCTCGCCCGCTCCTTTCAGTCGCTTGAGATCACAGAGACCTCAAAGATAAAAAACTTTGTCTGATTTTTTGAGAGGAAAAATCAGACAAAACTCTCAGCCACTAGCGTGGGATTTCCATAAGAATTCTGAGTAGCCAAAGCTGCAACCATTTCCCGCACAAGCGGGATGACATGTTGAGGTAAATTGCCCTCTCAACAATTTACCTCAAAAACTCTGGGGCTCTGCGCACTCCGTGAGAGATAAAAATATACTCCGCAATTAGAGACGATTATCCCTGCGAGCGCACCTGTTCGATAATAGCTTTCAGTTCTGAAACCGCCTGCGCCAGGTCATCATTGACGATCACATGATGATACCACTTAGCCTCGGCCATCTCTGCCTTGGCGTTCTTCAGGCGCCGCTCGATCGCCTCAGCTGAATCCGTGCCCCGTTCAACAAGTCGCCGTTTTAGTTCCTCCATGGATGGCGGTGCTATAAAGACCAAGATGGCTTCAGGATATTTGGCGTAAAGTTTTTTGGCGCCTTCAACGTCAATGTCAAACAGGATGTCGTGGCCTCGATCAAGGCTGTCTTCCAGATATCTGGCCGACGTGCCATACAGGTGGCCGTGCACTTCAGCCCATTCAGCCAATTCACCAGCGTCTATCTTCTTACGAAAGGCGGAATCGCTGATAAAATAGTAGTCTACGCCATCTCGCTCCTTGCCACGAGGGGGGCGCGTGGTATAAGAGATGGAATATCGAAGGCCTGGATCTTTTTTTAAGATCGCACTCAGGATACTCGATTTCCCTGCCCCAGAAGGTGCGGATATGATGAACAGATGTCCTCTCTTGGCCATAAGTCGAGCTCAGGTAAAGTCTGTCGTTTACCAGTTACGCCGCTCGTTATGTCTACCGGCTGCCGGTTGCGTCACTTTCCAAAAACGTCTAACGTAAACCGAGCACCGAAACGAGCCGCACAACCGCAACCCTTCGACGAATCCTCGTAAGGCAAAAGAAGGAATTCCTATACAGTAAGTTGCACAATTTTCGACGCATTCACTTGGTCTCCAGGGTCTTTTTCTTGTCCTCCCTGAATTCAAAACCGGTCACAAACCGCTGTGATATGGTCTCGGCTTGAATTGCTGAAAGAATCACATGATTACTATCAGTAATAATGATAGACCGCGTGCGACGCCCCTGAGTGGCATCAATCAACCGCTTTCCCTCTTTTGCATCCTCTTTCAGCCGTTTCATAGGCGCCGAGCTTGGTGTCACAATAGCCACGATACGGCTTGCAACGACTGTATTTCCAAATCCGATGTTCAACAGGGTTGTATCCATTTTCCCCTCCTCACATGGGCAAGCGGGAACGAAATATCTCGCCCGCTCCCTCTTGGTCGCTCAAGCTTCACCCTGTTAAATAGCGAGCTGAATATCGGAACTTATCAAGATTTGAAGATAACCGCTCACAACTGGTCTTGAGATGTCACCTACAATTTAACAGGGCAAGGAAATCATTGAGATCGGCTTTTGGCCTGATTTTTTGACCCCGGTTAAATAGGCTTCGCATTTAACAGGGCAAGGACAAAAAATCAGGCCAAACGATCAGTCCACCGGAGTCGGAGTATTGCAGGTTATGCACAATTCCCGCGTCAGCGGGATCGCAGTTTGAGCAGATTTCCCCTCTCAGGAGATCTGCTCAAGAACTCAGTGTCTCTGGTAATATGAAAAACGGACGACCGTGGTGTATAAGGAACTTAGGCAATCAACCAAATACACCACTAAGGAGGTCGTCCAATGAAGAAGATAGCATATCTGGCGATAGATGTACATGCCAAGCACTGTGTGCTTGGACGCATGGATTT
>QMMN01000079.1 GCA_003647275.1 Deltaproteobacteria bacterium | reverse complement strand
TTTGAGTGAAGCCTTCCCGTGCTTCCGCACGGAGCTTCCCGGTAAGGAAAAGAAACATTTCATGATAGCTCCCCCTCGACCCCGCCCTCCCGGACGGGGCTTGTGGGGAGCAAGCCGGTCAGGCCAAATCTCATCCTGCTTGTTGGTGGCAAATGGCATCGATCGTCATGAACCAGGCACACGTCCATGTGGCATACAAGCTACCAGCCGATTTGTAAATGGGTCAGGACCCGTATGCCGAATATGGTGCCGTTGTGGGGCCTGTCAGGTCATATCAGTGACCTGATCTCAAAAAAAGATCTCCCCCCCTGACGGCTCTCAAAAAGTAGGCCGTTCAGCTATTTGGTATTTGGGCAACAGCCTGTCTAGGTGTAAACGATTAGATGCCCTCATGAGTCAGTGCCATTTTACACAACGTTAGACAAGCCCACCCCCGCTCCATCTCTTGCTGAATCACCTTGAAACCGTACTCAGCATAGGCTTTAGCAAGATCCTCACACACCGACACCTTAAAGCCCGAAAGGATCACGACTCCCCCCATCTCCATTTTTTCTGATAGAAGGGATGACAGCCTCTTGAGCGTTGGGTAAGCCAGATTGGCGACAATGATAGAAAAATATGTAGCCAGTTCCTCCAAGGGGGTGTTCGTAATCGTGATTTGTTCAGCAAGCCCATTTAATGAAACATTATGAATGGCCTCGGATACGGCACACGGATCAATGTCAAGGCCGACCACTTTTTGGACACCCAGCCTTGCCAGTGCAATGGCCAGGATACCAGTACCGGTCCCAACATCTAACCCCTTCATGGGCGCCTTTTGATCTGCGTAGCGATTATCACCCAACACAGAATCCAAGGCTCTCAAGGCCAAGCATGTCGTTGGATGGGCGCCATCTCCAAAGGCGGCTCCCCCTGCTATATCAATGACCACCTCCCCGGGTTGCGTTTGGTACACCTTATCAGGAGGCTTAATCACAATCCTTTTGGACGCCTGAACCGGCCTGTCAAAGGACCTTTCCAAAAAGCTCGTTCCGTAAAGATATGTGTAGGTCAGTTCTCCCAGGCTAACCAGATTTTTGATGGCGAGCGTGACGGTTTTTCTGTCAACGCCAGCAGCCCTGGCAACAGCCTTTTCTACCTCACGGGGGGTCATTTTTCTATTGGCCTCAACGACCGTATTGTATATGATACGTTTTAGTTCTTGAATCATATGGCATCGCCTATCGTTGCATATGAGGACCTAAAGCCTTATCTTGTCATATAAGGCACCCACACAAACCAACATCGTATGGTAGATGGGACTCATATTATTCCCAGCCTATAGAGAATCGGAAAAGCCACGCTGCCCTTTTTGCGGACAACCCTTTGGAAGGCCCCCAGAGATAAAACCCAAATACGAAGGGGACTTTTACAAGTGGGTGTGCCCCTGCGGAGCTGTTGGCGCCTATGACACCACAGGACACAATCTCGGGGATGCTTTAATGGAGGCCATTGCCTTTGCCTATGACGACGATTGGGAGAAAGCCCTGGCCATGGAAGCCGACAAAGACTATGAAATAAAATACCTCGACAGCTACCACGCAGGGGATCATAGGGTTTTAGGGGGTAAGACCTATAAATCCGGCTTAGGCGCCTTTGTTTTTGTGAAGCTTAAGAACCTTAAGTTTCTCCACTAAGCATCAACCCGGCAGCGTTTATCCTGAGTCCATTTAAACCCAAATAATGCGTTAACAGCAAGCGTAGATTGAAGTTCCTCTTTTGCTGCTTCTTTCCTTGGGTGGGGCAGGGGACATCTTTCACGCAACACCTGGGTTAAAGCATGGCCTGGGTCTTGGCATCCAGTAGCGCCTCTTCCCTTTCAAGAAGGGTTTCTATAGGAAGGGCCAGCCTAGCGGCAAGTTGGACCCGAAGATCTGCAAACTGGATATCATGCGGCCGCGTCATGTCTTTCACCATTGCCTCTGACTCTTCTAACCTGTCTAAATCAAACAGGGCTTGCGCCCGGATCAACCGCCCCCTGGGATCGTCTATCCCAACCCTATCCAGAAGTTCTATCGCCTTCTGGGGTTGGCCATTTATGCGAAACATGTGGGCTGCATGGGTTAGGAGCATGGGGTTTTCCGCGAGCTTTCCCGCCACAGCAGACGCCAGATCCACAAATCCTAGCTTAAGGTAAAGATTTATAAGCACAAGGAAATCGGTCATTTTTACAGGCCGTCCGCACACGTTGGCCCCGTGAAGCACCCTGTAGCAGAGATTGATGTTGTACTGTCGTAACCCTTCTGTATCCTCCAACTCGTATTCGTTGCTCAATGCCTGCTCATCCAGGTCTTTATAGCTTTCCACAGTCACCGGCTCCATGGTGTGGTGCACGTGAACGCGAAACGTGATTACCTTTCCAGCCAGGTCCTTTTGGCCATAGCCAACCGGAAAGGTTATCTCAAATCGTGCGTATTCTCCTGGACTCATTCCATTGAGGTGCTTCTCGAATTCAGGTAGCAGCATCCCCTCGCCAAGGATCGCCTCCTGAAACCTGCCGCATGTTGCAGGAACCAGCCTGCCATCAACAGAGCCCTGGCAGTCGTAGATCACCTTGAACCTGGGCCGTGCTGTCTCCTGGCTTACCTTGAAGCACAAAAAGGGACCTTGTAGAAGCTCTTGCACTGCTGGGTGTTCGGGGAACGCTTTGCTTAATCGTTTCATGCAATCCAAAGCGGCCCCATACGCTTCAAGGGCAAGATATATGCAAGTCAGCAAACAGGTCGCCTCAGGTCTGTCAGCCAAGGCACTGCGGTTTTGGGTGATGAATGCCGCCCTATGGAACAGGTTTCTTCCTGCCCGAACATCTTCGGCAAAGTCGTTACGGTTCAATCGCCAGATCAAACTGATGCGCCGGATTTCTTCTGCCGACATGGTCCCGGTCTCATAATCCCTGCACACACTCAGGTAAGCCGGTCGCGTACGCCGAAAGGGTCGGATGCTGTAAGCTGCGGGATTGTCATGCATGGGGGTGCCAAAAAAAAGATGGGCCTGCTGCGATATGGAGTTGCCTTCAATGGCCACCCGGTTTTTTTTCACAAACGCCAGGGTACCAAGGGCCTGGTCAAAGGTTTCACCGGGCAGACCAAACATACTGAAGAGTTCCACATTGATGCCTGCCTCCTGGGTCAGGCGGATCACCCTTGAAAGGCGCTCCAGGTCAATCGGCTTGTTGATTTTCTCAAGGACTTCTGGATTTGCCGACTCAAGGCCGTAAGCCACATTGTCGGCACCAGCCCGCCTGAGCAAAGATAGCAGTTCACGGTTGACGAGGTCATAGCGTGTCTGGCACCAGAAAGTAATGCCTGGTACTTCTCTAATGATCGCCTCAAGAAGCGTGACCAGGCGTCTTCGAGAAAATGAAAAATTGGTATCAGCAAACCAAAATGCCCTGATCCCTTTTGATTTGAGGTATTGCATCTCCTCGACAATCCGCTCTGTGGAGTAAAATCTAACCCTCCCATGGCTCGCCCTTGGCGTGTAACAAAAGGCACAATGATAGGAACACCCCCGGGATGTCAGCATCACGGCCCGTTCCTTGTACCTCAAATCGATCAGGTCCATTAGGTAAGGAGAGGGGTATGCATCAAGATTGTCCGCACCATATGCCGAGCCCGTTTCTATGACCTCATCTTCCCGCAAGAAACACAGGCCCGGAACGCTGGCAATGTCTGCCCCTTGGTTCAGGGCTTGGGCAAGGCCCAACATCACTGCCTCCCCTTCGCCCCTGCAAAGAAAATCGACTTCCGGCATGTGTCTCAAGCCTTCAGCAGGCATAAAGGTCACCTGGGGCCCGCCTATAATGACCCTGACGGCCGGGGACAATTTCTTGGCAAACCGGGCCCAGAGCCTGATCTGCTCTATGTTTTCCTGGTATGCTGTGAAGCCGATGGCAAGCGGCTGGTGCGTGTTAATGGCTTTTGCTAAAATCTGGGGTTTGAGAGGGCTATTCGCAAAGTCTCCCAGGATCTGCCCGGTGAATCCGTGGTTCTTTAAATGGGCCAGGATGGTGGCCTCAGAGATAGGGATGGTGTCCGGGGAGTCCACCGGGGCTAACAGATTGACATGGATAAAGAGAAAATGGCCGGACATGAGTACAAAAAATAAAGCGCCACAGGCGCCATTGGGACCTTGAAACTACAACAATCTCAGGTAGTTGGTGCGAGTGCCTCCTTACTTTAAACCTTCTTTTTTCAGCAGGTCCCGGTACCAGCAGGAGAATTCATACATCCCTTTGTATCGGTCATCATCATTGACGAGCCCTAAGCAGATATCCCAGACCCCTTGGCCGAAGGCGTTGCTGTAACGCTCGGCTTCACAAGTCGCAAGGAATTCCCTGGCCAAGTCTCTAGCTGTTCGTCTCGATTTATCCACTCGCAAGTCTACTGGATCCTTTGGTTCAATGAAGGGATCCCAGTCATCGTAGCCTTTTTTAAGGATGTGCTTTTGTCGCCGGGGCGACATGCCGTCAAAAATCGTTTTCTTCCTCTTTTCGTCTTCAGGCGATAGTTTGCGGATCATGGCAGCTCCTGCGTTAAATCCCGAAGTATTCCTTGTCATAGGTATTTATCAAGGCCGTTGAAACGGGGACAAGGCTCATATGGATCTTTGAATTGTTCGATCCAATCTCTTGAAGGAGTTCCTTAGACAGCTCAAAGAGACGGTCATTGATATTGTCCAGGTTTACCGTAGGATAGGCTGTTCCCCTTTTGAAGCCGGCTTTTCCGCAGATATGGGCGGTTCCCCCAATGGATGTTGGAATTCCGTAGACCCTGCAGGTAATGGGCCGCCTGGCGTACATATCGCACACGTTCTCATCGTTCAGAAGGGGACACGGCACTCTTTCCTCGGCCAATTGGAGCAATACCTCCTCTGGGGTCTTGCCCTCCCCCAAGTACATTTTCTGAAGTTTGCGCTTAATCTGATAAAACTTGCGATCCGCCCTTTCCGCTCGCCTGAGGAGCCGACGTCGGTCCCGTCTGGCAAGCGATGCGTTAAAATGATGATTGATATAGACCGATTCGATGAGGGTGAGATCAAACACAGCGTAACAGCAATCACAGCAATGGATCTCACAGCGAACGCAATCCCTGTGGGCGTCCTGCATCGCCCCGAAGATTTTGTCAACTTCAGAAACCAGGGCCTCGTATTTCTTAAACGTCTTTGAAAAATCTAACATTATCATTCCTCACCAGATTGTAAGCTGCTCATTTGAGAGCTATTGCCCAAATCACGACCATGGAAGCTCCCCGCCTATAAGGCAGAGGTTCTACCTTTTGGCAGCGCTTTGCGCGGCCGGAAGCAGGCCGGTCAAGTTTCAACTCTTTTTGGTGTTTGCTCTTCTCATGCCAAGTGCACGGCTGTTCGGGCAATCATCTGTTGATAACAGACGCCCATCGCGGCTGTCAACGACCAATCAGTCCGACAGGATGAAGTTGGACTGTATTTTCGTAGGATACGCGTGGTATGCCCGTCGTATTGTTGACAAGGCCAGTGCTTTCGTTTATCCGCAATATGAAAGCGTGCGCCTTATCACTTTTACCGAATATCAAGGAATCTTATGAATCGTGCCAACGACCCTGTGGTTTCCTGATGCAGTATGAGCTTAAGCACATAGGGACACAGTTTGGGACTGGATGGTTTGCATGCCTGCCCCGTGAAAATTTGGATTTTGAAGATGGGCTTAAATACATCCAAGATCATCCCAACGATGCGTTTATGCATAAGTATCTTCTACATCTGGCAGGAAAATTCGGGCCAAACTTGACTTGCCAATTGATAGAAAGAGGAAAAGATGACAATCCACATCTGATGGCCTTAATGTATGAGGCCTGTATACTCAATGACAGATTGCACTGTTTGACGAAAAGATTCGATGGCATCAACATTAAACAACTGGCAGAATACACCCCCTTGATTTATATCAACTGGTCATTGAAAAAAGACCGGAATGAACATGCTGATTGGCTCAAGCTGTTTTCGGAAAATATCCATCAACATAAGCCGATCCCCCCCCTAAAAGATTTGGGACTTCCCATCCCATTTGATCAAGAAACAATGGATGCCCGGCACACCAGCCTAGTCACCATCACAGAGCTATTGCATCAAGGGGCGCCACAAAGCTCCCAAAAAGGTCCCTGTAAACTGAGTCCTGCGGAGACATCGAGAAGGGCCATGGAGAGGCTGAAGGCCATTCACCTTGTGGGTGGTCCGGAAATGAAAATGCCAGCCAGTCTCAGTCCTTACGCCCTCCAGGTGCCATGGCATCTGGAAGTCAGCGTATCAACAGGGAGAAACCATTGGCAATTAACAGGTCTCCAGACCAGCTATGGTAAGGGGCTCAATCTTGACGAGGCAAGGGCCTCCTGCTTAATGGAGGTGGTTGAAAGGTATTCTTCTTTTGCCAGTTTTGACGATGAAAACGCCTTACATTACAAGCATGGTTATCCTTTAATGAAAGCGTGTTATGAAGATTTGAGAAAAAAATACCGGGACGTGCTGGATCCGAATGAGATGCACCTTGAGGTTCCCTATCAAAACCAGCCCCTGTATTGGATTGTGGGTGAAAGAGTGGATGAAAAAGGGGTACATCCGGTTTATGTGCCAGTCCAATTGGTCGTTTTGTTCTGTAACCTCGATGAAATCAGCCTTACAAGTGGTGTGCCCTCCACCGGGCTAGCCGCCGGCAATACGCTTGAGGAGGCCAAGCTGAACAGCTTGCTGGAGGTTATTGAAAGGGATGCGGAAAGGGTTATGCCCTATTCTCGTGAAAGGTGTTTTTTACTGGAAGCTGACCATCCGCCAGTGAAGCACATTTTACAACGTTGCACAAAGGAGGGTATCCAGATCCAGTTCTTGGATATCACCTCTGAGTTCGGCATTCCTTGCTACAAGGCTTTCATTCAAGGCGCCGGTGGAGAAATTCTCAAAGGATGCGCAGCGCACCTGGATGGGAAAAGAGCGGCCGTATCGGCACTGACCGAGGTACCATTCCACCCCTCTTGGCCGCGCGCCATGCCAATGCCCGATGGCCTCAAAACGGTCAATTACGACGACCTTCCAGACTACACCACAGGGGATGTCAAACAGGATCTAAGGCTTTTGGAAAGGCTCTTACTCATGAATGGCTACCGACCGATCTATGTCAACCTGACGAAAAAGGGCTTGGATATACCTGTGGTGAAGGCCCTCATACCCGGCCTTGAGATGTTGACTGAATTCGACCGGCTTTCCAGCCTGAGCCCTCGACAATTCATCCATTACCTCAAGGCCTGGAACTAGTTGCAATCCCACCATATATAGAGATCTTATGCGAGACCGCACAAATTTCCTGGAGAAAAAATACTTGACAACCCTGGGAGGGGTGTTTAACTTACTTTTTTAGCATATGCTCATAATGGAGGAAAAATGGTACGTCCACAAAAAAGTCGCCTTGTCAAGATCGATCCACAGATCAATTATTTTAAACCTCGGGGGGTCCCCATGATCGACCTGGAACAGGTCCAGTTGACCGTAGATGAGCTTGAAGCCTTAAGGCTGGCTGATTTCCTGGGGATGTCTCATGAGGAAGCAGGAAAACAGATGGGGGTGTCAAGGGCGACATTTGGGCGCATTATTGAACAGGCACGCAAGACCGTCGCAGACGCATTAATCCACGGCAAGGCGATCAGTGTGGATGGCGGAAATTACAAAAGGGTGGACCCGACTGCCAACCGACCCTTCTTGTGCGATCATTGCCAATGTCGATGGGAAGAGCCGCCTGGTACGGGCCGGCCCCAAAAATGCCCTTCATGCAGCCATCAAGAGTTTCACCGAGTAGGTGAAAAGGGGTAAATGCGTTTCCTTTGGGCAAGATGCCATCCCTGAGCATGACAGAGGCTTATCATCGCTTATAGAACAAAAAAACACAAGGAAGAAGGAAGGAGGCGCCAAATGGCTAAATTAACACAGGACATAAAAGATATCATGGCAAAAACCAGGGGATATGCCGTCGCCACTTGTACCAAAGATGGGATCCCCAACGTGGTCCCGATTCATTTTGTGAAGATCCTCTCAGATGATGAGATCATGATGGCTGATATTTTTATGAAAAAGACCTTCGAAAACATTCAGCAGAATCCTGTGATGGCCATCTCCGTATGGGATTGGGATGTCAAACCCCGCAGAGGGTTTCAATTCAAAGGGATCCCCAGGATCGAAACGTCGGGCAGGATCTACGATATGGCGGTTGAGATGGTTAAGGCTAAAAAGCCTGACCTCACACCCAAATCGGCCATTGTCGTAAAGATTACGGATATCTTTGTCACCAGCCCCGGGCCTGATGCCGGCAAGAATGTGGAAGAGGTTGCTTAAAGCGGTTTTTTCTTACGCCGAATGATTGAACAACTACCAAAAGGAGCGTGTTATTTATGATGAAAATAGCGATTTCATCAACCGGACCCGACCTCGACTCAGAGGTAGACCCTCGATTTGGCCGATGTCAATACTTTATGATTGTGGATCCAGATGACATGAGCTTCGAGGCAGTGCCCAATACAAACCTTTCTCAAGGAAGTGGCGTGGGGATCCAATCGGCCAAGGTGGTTGCTGACAAGGGGGCCGAGGTTGTTCTCACCGGAAATGTTGGCCCAAAAGCATATCAAACCCTTTCAGCTGCAGGTCTTAAAATCGTGACAGGTGTATCAGGCCTGATACGGGAGGCAATCCAACAATACAAAAACGGGCAATTACAGCCAAGCGATCAACCCAATGCTCAAAACCATTCCGGTCTGCAGGCCCACGCCAACCCATCCCAGAGATCTTGGCCCCAGCAAGGACCTGGGACTGGCTTCGGGCTGGGCCAGGACATGCGCACGGGTGGCAGTATGGGAATGGGCCGAGGCATGAGATGCGGTTGTGGTATGGGAATGGGCCGAGGCATGGGACGTGGCCTGAATGCCCCTCTTGTGGCGGCCCCTTCGGGTGACGTGTCAACAGAAGATGAGCTTGCCAGCCTGAAGGAAGATGCCCGGATGTTAAGCGAACAATTGGAGGGGATCCAGAAGCGGATCAAAGAACTCGAAAATGAAAAACCATAGGGGAGTGTTAACGCAATATATGGGTTGTTGGCCAAACAGAACAGTCGTCCGCTCAAATTACTTTTATGAGCGCGTCAGGGGACATCTGGATGGGAGCGATTTTTGTTCGGGCAAACGACCCATATAATATAGTATCTCGGAATTTCTACAACCTATTGACATTATAGCTATTTATTTATCCTATTGCAACCTCGATCAGGGAATGATGGAATGATGGAACAGTGGGCACGAAGTGAAGCTTTGCGCTATGAT
>QMMN01000078.1 GCA_003647275.1 Deltaproteobacteria bacterium | reverse complement strand
AGGACCCGGCCTTGGCTTAGCCCCCTCAAAGGGGGCCACAGTGACCAAGCCAAGAGTGCCTAAAGTGAACTAAAGTGCCTAAAGTTAAGGAGGCGCTTTCAGCGCACACAGATTTAATAACAACACAATTCCTCAACTTTAGCTCACTTTAGCTCACGTTAGGCACTTTAGCTCACTTGTTTCATATATGGCAGAGCCATTGAACTCTGACCTGGCCCACAGGACCAGGTTTTCCGGGTTGAAATAAGTTTTCAATTTATAAACGGAGGCGTTGTGATTGTGTCTTGGTCTCAGAAAAAAGGTCTGTATCTTGTTGTGGCTATACTGGCGGTTTCAGGGATCTTCCTTTGGCACCTGGGGTACATTGGGATTCCTGATCCTCTAAGACACCGGGCAGAGGCCTCGGTCCACGAGATGAGATCTGCACCTGTCACAGCGCTTGAAATACCCTTTGAGAACAAAGTCAAGAGGCCGATTGAAAAGACGCTGGAGGTTGCCCCTCAAAAAAGGGATACCTCTTTCACGCGGCGCATGCTTGCAGCCCAGGTTCTCGTGCTCGACTGTCAGGACTATGGGGATGTGATAAACAGGATCAAGCAACTTGCGCGGGCAGGTGTCAATACCCTCATTGTTCGCGCCTTTCAGAACCGGGGTGACAGGATGTATGGATTTGCCAGGCCACGATGCGGCGAGGGGGTGTATTTTGAAACCAAACATGCCCCTGTGGTAGACCCCTTACTGCCCAAGCTCGTTTCCATCGGCCATCATCACGGTCTGAAGGTGTTTGCCTGGATGGAAACCCGCAAGATGCCGCTCAAGCTTCCCGACCCTGAAGGCTCAAAGGCCATTGAATATCGTTTTGAAAAAGGGGATTTTGAGCCTGTGCCAATGTGGAGTATCTTTGATCCCTCTGTTGAGCAGGGGCTGATCGCCCTATACGAGGATGTGGTCCGATGCGGCATCGACGGCATCCTGATTCAGGATGACCTGATCATGCACCACTGCGAGGATTTCAGTCCAGAGGCGGTCGCCCTATTCGAGCAAGAAACCGGCAAGGTTCTGAATCCCAAGACCCTGTACCAGGGCCTGTTTAAGGATTCAACGGGTCGCTGGCGCGTCTCCGGGTATACAGACACCTTCTGGGAATGGTCACGATGGAAGAACCAAAAGCTGTTGAAGCTTGCGCATAAACTGATTCAGGCATCCAGGGCGGCCAATCCCCAGATCGAGTTCGCCATGAATTTCATGTACGAATCAATCACAGCCCCCAAAAATGCCCTGGCCTGGTTGTCTCAGAGCCTTGTAGAATCGACCAAGCTCCCCATCGACTTCTATGCCATCATGGCCTACCACAGGCAGCTCAAGGAAGAGCTGAACCTAACCGATGCAGGCGCATATGAAACAATCTCCAGTATGACAGAAAACGCCCTTAAACTCATAGACGATCCTAACAAGATCTTGATGAAGGTCCAATACAGGATTGGCATACCGGCAAACAGATTCCGGCTGTTGAAGTGGATAAGGTCTTTCGCAGGATCATCGGCCAGGGCCGGGTCAGTCTCGCCTTTGTTCCTTACTCAGACAAAGCCTGCCTGGATGTTATTCAACACTATTTCCAGTAAGGGACTGCAAGTATTCTTCCCACTCAATCGGCAGCATGTATTTTTTCTTATTATTGCATGCCTTGCATGCAGGCACCACGTTCCCTTTGGTGGATTTGCCGCCTCTGATCAGGGGCACGATGTGATCCATCGTAAGGGCGTCAGGGGGAAAAGATCGGCCGCAGTAATAGCACCGGCCCCGGGCCAACTGGCGCTTCCACCACTGCGACGCCCTCAAGGCCCTGGCCTTTTGCCGCTCCCGGCTGAGAGCGACATCGTCTATGTCAACCGTGAAATGATCCAAAATCTCTATGGTCCCACAGGTATTGATCATGCATTAACAGCAATCATACACGGTAACCTTTTTTTGTTTTTCCTTTGCCGGTTCTTTCCTGACCCACGCAGACCCCCCACCTATCATTCGGAATCATAGTCTAATGAAGCATATCCTCCATTTCAAGTGAAAAGGGACCCCTGTGGTTCCGTGTTTGGCTTGCAAATGTGCCGAACGTGGTCTATATTCACAACAGGCTATCTGAGAAAGGATCAAAATTTTTTAGCAATCGATTCTCTCATAAAGACCTTTGCCTGCCCTGTGAAATGCAAAGCATATTTCACGAGGACAGAGTCGAGCAACCAAAGGGAGCGGGCGAGAGACCCGTCAACCCACCTTAGCGTCAGAAGATCCATATGAAATCATTGGACATGGAAACCAAAAGCGTATCGTTTACCGAGTTTGACCTCCCACAAGAAGTCTCAAAGGGCATTGAGGCTACTGGATTCACACACTGCACGCCCATTCAGGCCATGGTCCTTCCAATCGCGCTGAAAGGGCATGATATCGCTGGTCAGGCCCAAACCGGCACGGGAAAGACAGCCACCTTCCTGATTACGATCTTTGATCGCCTCATCAGAGACCCCAAGCCAAAAGGTCGAGGACCACGCGCCCTGATCATTACACCCACCCGCGAGCTAACAGTTCAAATCTGCGAGGATGCCAAACTATTGGGACGCTATACGGACTTTAAGGTGTTGCCCGTCATCGGCGGGATTGACTACATGAAGCAGGGGAATGCCCTTCGCAGCGGCGTAGATATTGTGGTGGCCACCCCGGGGCGTCTTATTGACTACATGAAGCAAAAGATCTTCAGCCCCAACAATATCCGTATGCTGGTCATTGATGAAGCTGACCGGCTCTTTGACATGGGCTTTTTAAAAGATCTCCGCTACATTCTCAAACGATTGCCTCGTTATACCAAACGGCAGTCCATGCTTTTTTCAGCCACCCTTTCATATGCCGTTATGGAGTTGGCCTATGAGTATATGAACAACCCGCAAGAGATCTTTGCAAATAGCGAAAAAATCACCGTGGAAGAGATCGATCAGGTCTTGTACCATGTGGGAAATGATGTAAAGCTAAACCTGTTGCTCGGTCTTTTAAAACGCGAGAAATGGAACCGCATCCTCATCTTTTGCAATACACGAACTGGCGTTGAGATGCTTGAGCGCAAGCTAAACGGAAACGGTTACGCAGCCCTTGGCATCACTGGCACGGTTCACCAGAAGAAGCGCTTAAGAATCATGCAACAGTTCAAGACGGGCGCCACCAAGATCTTGGTGGCTACAGATGTGGCCTCCCGGGGCATCCATGTGGAAGACATCGACATTGTCATCAATTATGATATCCCCCAAGACCCTGAAGATTATATCCATCGCATCGGACGCACCGGCCGGGCGGGCAAGGCCGGAAGGGCCATTTCCCTTGTCTGTGAAACATACGTGTACCACCTGGAGTCCGTGGAAAAGCTTATCGAAGAAAAGATCAGGGTGGCATGGGCTGAAGACGATTGGTACGAACAAGACCGGGCAAGGCCCTCTCGCCCAAGGCGGAAAAGGGCTGTATCGCGCCGTCCCAGGCCATCATTCCGCACCAGGGGCCAACAAAAAACGCCAAGACGAAAACCAATGGAACAGTTCAGGAGCAGAGAAAACCGTTGAACGCAGGCTCCCCAGCCATCAAAGGCTTAACCCAAGCGTACCGAGCCAGACCTTGACGGCTTTCTCCACCAGTTCGTAATACCTCAAAGATCCCCCCAGACCTTGCCTGCCAAAAAAATAGTTGATCTCCAGGAAAAGGGGCATGGGCGTTTTTTCATCCTGTGAAAAAAGGAGATCAAACCCTGCAAGATTAATCCCGGTCTTTGAGCAAAAATCACGGACAGCGGCCCTGCCTGCCTGCTGAAGCCCGGGGTCTGACGCATGATCAATCACAGCCCCGGCCTTGATGTTGGTGAGGAACTTGGAGGGGTCTTTCTGGACGCGCCAGTAGCTGAAAACCTGATCTCCAATGACCACAACGCGGAGGCTCCGACCCCCTGAAGGGATGTATGTCTGAAGCAAAAAACCCTTCTGGCCGCTTTGCTCTGCACGTTTTGCCCCTTCCAAGGCCTGTTCCAGGTCCTCAGGCGTGTTGAGCAAAAAGACCCCCTCCCCTTCACCGCCCCAGTCAGACTTAAAAACGCACGGGAACCCCACGGGACACTTGCGGGCATTTTGCCGGGCATGCTCCTCATAAGCAGACACTGTTTCAAAGGGATAGGTGCGGGGAAACGGCGCCCCCACTTTCTGAAACAGGCGGGTCTGGCCGAGTTTGCCCGGAAAATCAAAGCGGGCATCATAGTTGGGAAAGACATGGGCACAATGCTTGCGACACAGCCGGTAAACAGCTTCATGACACCCCTGGGAGAGGATAATGGCCTCGGCCTTCTGGATGGCCCTTTGATCCTCATCATTGGGCATGCGCCCTGCGCACAGGATGTTCTTGTGGGCCACAATGTTCGGATGAAATGACAGGATCACCTTAGTATCCAAACTTTCTGATCGCCTTGGTGTCCCGCGTCCAGTTCTTCTGAACCCGAACAAACAGCTTTAAAAAGACCTGGCACCCCACCATCCGCTCAATGTCCTTTCTGGCCTGCTCTCCGATCCGTTTGAGCATCGTCCCTTGCTTGCCGATGATGATTGGTTTTTGAGAATCACGCTCCACGTGGATGATGGCATAAATGTCAACAAGGTTTTTCCCGGGGCGCTCTTTAAAGGACTCCACTGTCACGGCCACACCATAGGGGATCTCCTGGCTCGTCAGGCGGAATACCTTTTCCCGGATCATCTCTGCTGCAATAAAGCGTTCTGGGAGATCCGTGATCGTGTCTTCTGGATAATATAATGGCCCCTCAGGCAGCACGGCGACCATCTCTGCCACCAATTCATCAATCTGGATGCGCTCTAAGGCAGAAATGGGCACAATGGCGCGGAAAGCATAGGCCGCCTGCCACTGTTCTATGAGGGGAAGCAGTGTTGCCTTGCTTACCAGGTCCACCTTGTTGATGGCAAGAATGACCGGGAGATTTCTCTTTTTCAAAGACGCGAGGATGATTTGATCTGCGGCCTCATCAGAAGAAGCAGCATCTGTCATGAATACCACCAAATCCACGTCGCCCAAAACCTTCAGGGCCACCTCGACCAGGCGCACATTCAAAGGCCCCTTGGCCCGATGAATGCCCGGGGTATCCAAAAAGATGAGCTGCGCTTGCGGCAGATGGGTCACACCCAGGATGCGGTTTCGGGTGGTTTGCGGCTTTTCAGAGGTAATGGCAATCTTTTGCCCGAGCAACTGGTTCAACAGCGTGGATTTGCCCACATTGGGCGCACCAATGATGGCAATAAATCCAGATTTAAAAACGCTCGCCGTCTCGGTCATTGAGAGTCCCTATCTCTTCTTTGGGAAAGATCTTCGCCGGCCCCGTCTGCCCTTTTTCGCCCTTGGCCGGGGCGGCTCAATGCCCCTTGCCTTTAACCACTCGCGGGCCTCCTGGTGCAAATCCTTGAGCGCTGCTCTCACCAGGATGGTCTTATACATCTCGATCTCGGCCAGTTCATCGTTTAGCATGAGACAGTGGGTGAGCCGTCCTGCCTGGTGAGGATGCCTTGCCACGTGGCCCTTGAAGGCCTTTACATCCTTGTTCCGCAGCACACGGTTGAGCTTGCGGTGAAAATTGGCGTACCCCTGCTCTATCTCCCGCTCGTCCATATTGGTTTATGTCTCGCACGTCACGTGGCAGATGCTGGTTGGCGTCTCCACAGCATAAAAAGTGTCCACTGATCTTGGGAATGAGTTTTCTTTATACCATGTTCGGTCTTTGGTCTTCAAGCCAACCTGGCCAGGAGGAGATCCAAAGGGTCAAGAAACGATCCAGGCATCAATCCTTCCCCTCTGTTACTCGCCCGCACGCAGGAGTGCTCCGGGTAATCTTTCCACATACGCTTTGATTTCATCCCGGACTCGGCGATAGTGAACCATGGCCTCTTCTTTGTCCCGGGCACCTGCTGCAAGCTCAGGCGGATCTTCAAATCCCACATGCACGACCCTGGTTTTGGCAGGAAAGACAGGGCATGATTGGCGGGCATGATCGCAAACCGTGATCACATAATCAAATGCCATGCCTCCTACCGCTTCTGTGGATTTGGACGTTTGACCTGAGATATCAATGCCCACTTCTGCCATGGCTTGAATGGCCCTTGGATCCACGTCACAGGGCAACACCCCAGCAGAATAGGATTCGATCACATCCCCTTTGAGATGTCTTGCCCAAGCTTCAGCCATTTGGCTTCGACACGAGTTCCCCGTGCATAAGAAAAGAATCCTGACCTTTGGTTGAGATAACATGCTCTTCACATTTTTCCTTTTCTATAAACCTATCCTGTGAGCCATGCCTTGATCTCTTCCTTTTCCGGGATCTTGCCTGCGGACTTGACCCGACCATCCACCACCACAGCCGGCGTTCCAAAGACACCGTACTTGGCAATCTCCACGACATCGGTCACCTTTTCAATCGTGGCATCCACACCGGCCTCAGCAACAGCCTCCTTGACATTCTTCTCTGTCTGTCCGCATCTTGGACACCCTGGACCCAATACCTTGATTTCCATTTTCTCCCTCCTTGTCCGTTACAAAATCATACAAAATACCGGCCTTCCAAGAAAATTGCTTACAAGCTGTTTCAAAACCCTTTGACGACTCATTTTGACCATTTTTGTTAAAAGTTCTTAGTGAAGCCAAGCGTCAAAAAATTGTAACTGTTTGAGGGTGTAAGCCCGAGTCTTACAATTTTAGCGAAGCGAGCTTAGAACTTTAAGCCCCCGCCCGCACTAAAGGGCAGGGCCTCCCGGTAAAGAAGATAAACGTTTTGAAATAGCTCCCCTTCACCCCGCCCTAATGGTCGGGGGTAGCGGGAAGCAGGCCGGTCAAAAATGGTCAACCAGACCAAGGAAAAGGGTTTTGAAACAGCTTTATCTGCATCAAATCGTCTTGGGATATCGCTTTTCCCCTTTAACCAGCGATCCAGCCATAGCCCAGCCCGGCGATGGTGGACAGAATCACAATAATCACACAAAAGGTGGCTGTCTTCTTGAGGCCCATCACACCCCCAATAACCAGCATGTTGGGCAGCGAAAGGGCTGGCCCAGCCAGAAGCAAAGATAGGGCCGGCCCCTTACCCATACCTGCACCGATCAGGCCCTGCAGTATGGGCACCTCGGTCAGGGTGGCAAAATACATCAGGGCACCAGAGACCGAGGCAAATAAATTGGCCCACAGGGAATTTCCTCCCACCAGGGTTTGGATGTAGTGCTCTGGAATCAGGGCGGGATGGCCTGGTCGACCCAGCATAAAACCAGCCACCAGCACCCCTGCACCCAGAAGGGGGAAAATCTGCTTCATGAATCCCCAGGTGGATTGCACCCAGTTGACCCGCTCGTCTCGCGTGAACCACGATCTCAGCATCATCCCCAGTACGATAACCAGGGCCATGGTGATGTACCACTTGGCAGCAAAGATGGCCGGCCAGAGCCCTGTTGAACCTGTTGCCGGCCTGGCAAAGGCGGCAAAGATCAGGATCAGGACCATGGTCAGCATGAAGACCGCATCCTGGAACAGGGTGCGTTGCATCCCCTCCTCGTCCGGCACATAGATCTCTCCGGTTGTGCGGGCTGCATCATCTTTGCGGAAGATAAAAGCCATGAGAAGCCCGGTGATCACGGCAAAAAGGACCGCACCAATGGCCCTGGCCAGACCCAACTGCCAGCCCAGGATCCTCGCTGTGAGCACGATCGCCAAGACGTTGATGGCCGGCCCGGAATAAAGAAAGGCTGTTGCAGGACCAATACCAGCCCCCCGGGTATAAATCCCCGCAAACAGGGGCAGGACCGTGCAGGAGCAAACCGCCAAAATGGTGCCAGAGACAGAGGCCACAGAATAAGAGAGGATCTTTTTTGCCGTGGGCCCAAAGTACTTGAGGACCGAAGCCTGGGATACAAAGACCGCTATGGCCCCGGCAATGAAAAAGGCAGGGATCAGGCAGGTCAAAACGTGCTTGCGGGCATATTCTTGAAGCATCATAAAGGCCTCAAGCCCTGATTGCCGGATTGTTGCATGATCCCAGGGCACGTAGTAACAGGCCAGGAAGGTCAATATGATGAGTAGTAACTTGGTTCGTTCTTTCATCAAGATGTCTCCTTGTTTACCCTGTGTTACAATAACACGGAATATCTTATCATGGGCAATAGCCATATGCCTATTTGTCTATCTGTTTAGGCAAAAAAAATTATTTCTTGCAGATATTTTCCCGCTGAATCGTGGGCAGCTTCTCCACAAGCTCAACAACCTGTGGATCATCCTCCAGCCAGTGCCTGAGATTTCCCAAAACCGTGGCCACATAAGGACTGCCACTCCCGTCACTCAGAAGATAATTAACCCACACACCATCTTTCCGTGAAGTCACCAGCTCGGCATCTTCAAGGACTTTAAGGTGCTTAGACACAGTGGGCTGGGCTATCCCGAGTGCAGCCTGAATTTCACAAACGCACATGACCCTGTGTTGTAGCATCTTGATGATCGCCACCCGATTCGGATCGGAAAGCGCCTTCATGACCCTGACAAAATCTTTCATTTAACGCTCCTTAGATATTCTGTTTTGGCAATATAGAGCCTCTTTTGAGGGTTGTCAAGAAAATCTTTTTGATCCCTGTCACCCTATTGATCAACGCTCCATCAATCTGAAAATTGTCACCTTTCTACACACCAAAATCGCCCAATTCAACCCCCAAACTGTGTAGTTTCTACACACCCCAAGATAATGTAATCTTTGTGGTTTTTTGATTGACAGGGCTGACAAAGAAGTTGTAAAGAAAAGCATTTACGCAGTACGAACAGATGATGGGGCATGCGCCATAAAGCGAATCCACGTCCTGGACAACATCGTTCTCCTGCTATCCAAGAATCCTGACTCTCCCCTGGTGCTGGCACCTACAACCGATCTCAACGAACTCATCACCGGTTGCATCATCTGGTTCTGGCAAAGCCTTAAAATAAGAATTCCGCATAACCATGAGCCTGACGAACAACGCCTATACCATCATGATCATCCTGCGCTAAGCAGAGCTTTGGGAGGCTGTTACCCAAACACCCGAGATCTTTGCATAACTCATTTGAGCGGCAATTATGAGCTTTTTGGGGCACCCATCCGGGCGAAGCGAACGGCCCACTTTAGTGGGCAAATCCTAAACTGTTTGAGGCCCCTAGGCCGAGTTTTTGGGATTTAGTGAGCAAGCCCGTGCATGGGTCAAAAAGCTCATATAAAGGAGTGAAAAGGGGTTATGCAAAGGTCTCCACCCGTACACCTAACATTAGGAAAACCCCCAAGGGGATCTCTTTTTGAGGCAGGTCAATTCTCATCCTGCCTGTCAGGGGCAAAATGCATCGAGTTACACGAACCAGGCACACGTCGAGGTGGCCTACAAGCTAGTAGCCCATTTGTAAATGGGT
>QMMN01000077.1 GCA_003647275.1 Deltaproteobacteria bacterium | reverse complement strand
ATGTCGATGGTTTGTTAGCAAAACCTTAGTGACAAATTGTTACCGCAGAAGGTTTAAGCAAAAGCATCCTAACAATGCCAAGCTGTTATCTTTATGAAACTCTATCGACATTTTTTATGAAATTTTCGGGCTAAAGTTTCTCCAACAAGGACTCTAGCTTACTTCTCCCCGCTTCTGGATCGCGATTTTGTGCTTCCACCCACTCCTTTAGTTTGTCCATGGCCTGTCCAGAGTCGATGATTTCCCGTGCCTTTTCAAGGCCCTCCCTTAAACTCCTCACCTCACCTGCTACATAGAGTATAGGCGCTGCATTGAGGCAAATCGTCTTATATCGCCCTCCTATATCCTTTTTGGTGAAGATCCTCAATAGTTTCAAGGCCTCTTCATGCTGATCGAATTCACTCAAGAGATCCTCTTCTGCTGGTCTTGCGTGGAGCCCAGCTTCATCAGGCAAAAAGACATATGTGACGATCTTTCCGTCCTCGAAGAGTTCTGCCACCAAATTCTCTCCAAGGGGGGAAACTTCATCCATACCCTTAGAACCGTCCCCGTTTAGGCCATGAAACACCATAGCTCTTTTGTAACCTATCTCCTTCATCGTCTGAATTGTAGGCTCAACCATCTCTTTTGCATAAACTCCCCTCACCCCGTGGCATGGGTTCGCAGGATTGGCGAGAGATGCAGCTATGTTCAGTATACTGCCGAAACACATCTGCGAAAGGATTCTGAAGAGGGCATGTGGATGAACAGAGGGACTCATGCCGTTGAAAAGACCGATTCCTGCCCTTTCTATGCTTTTTTTCACCACCTCCACCTCGCAATCTACATCTATTCCCAGTGCTTCAGCAATATCCACGGTCCCACAACGAGAAGTAATGGCCCTGGCACCATGCCTCGCAAGATAAACGCCTCCAGCCGCTGCTACAATGGCCGCTGCAGTGCTGATATTGAAGGTTTTCATCTTATCCATGCCGGTACCACAGTTTTCAAGCACGGGCTTAGGGGTCTGCAATGACACCTTCACCGTATCCAATTCATAGATGGCCTCCCATGCCCCTGCGATCTCCTGAGCCGTGGGCCCCTTAGAGGTAATCGCGGCGAGAAAAGCCCCCCGGTGTATTTCAGTCTGTTCTCCATTGAGAATTTCCATGAACAGATCCATTGCCTCTTTATTTTAGGCCAGGGGCAAGTTGTACTCTGTCTCCTTCCTTAAACGCCTTATTCTTACTCTCTTTCACGATGCCCGAGACTTCGTGTCCCAAGATCCTGGGGTACTCAAGCGCCCTATGTCCCTTTTGGGCCATCTTTACATCCGATGTGCAGATGCCACAGGCCTTGACTTCCACAAGAACACCACCTTGCGGACAGATTGGATCTGGAACTTTCTCCACCCCGAGCCGCCCCGGAGCGACAAGTAAAGCTGCCCTCATATTCCTATCCCACAAATCTTGCAGTCTCTTTTGCCATGGGGGAGGTCTCCACTACAACCTGGACAATGGTCCTCACCAGGCCGGGAAGCAGGGATCTCTCCTGTCTCCTCCTGGTAGATCTCGTAAAAAAAGAGGAGGGGCGCCTTGCAAAAGAACCCCAGAAGTCGTTGCCGAGGCTCAGGGCAAGTTCTATAAAACCTTGACCCAGATAAGGCTTCTTCACCCCGAGGATGTCGCCTCACCCTGATTTCGTCGAAGGGCTTCTGTAAGCTTCTGTCTGAGTTCAGAAGATGGGTTTTCCATCACACAATCTAATACTCATACATAACGCCAAAGAAAACGGATCTCCCGGCCCCCGGATAACCTGCCGCAGGATACGGCGAAGCCTCGTCGTAGAAGGTACCCATGTAGGTATCGTAGTGTTTGTCGAATAGATTGTTTACCTGGCCAGAAAGAACCCAGTGATGAAACAAACGCTGCCCGACTTTGAGATCAACTGTCCAATATGGGTCCAAGGTGTAGACAACCGTTTTGGACTTGCCTCCCCCCTGGCTCTCGTCGCGATACCAAAGTCGATCACTCATATAACGAGCCGTAACAGAAGCACTCAGATCAGAGCTGTTTTCATAGATCAGGCTGCCTTTGAACTGGTGCTCCGGGCTATAAATGGCCCGTCGGGTCGTCCAGGTTTTTTGCGCAGTGGCACTCTCTCTGCCGTATTCTTCTGCTTCCTCCTCTGCATCGAGGTATGTGTAACCCAGACACAGGCTAAAATCATCGACAGGGCCTATCTTCGTGCCGAGCTCAAAGCCATCGGCTTTGTAAGATTTCAGATTCACGGGTGAATACACCCAGGTTACGGGGTCTGATCTCCACTGAATTCTGTTGCTCATATCCCATTTGAAGTAGGATGTCGTTAGGAAGAGCTTGTTGTCGAAAAGGCTCTGCTCCAAGGTGGCATCCGTATGCCAGCCCGTTTCGGGCTTTAGGTCTTCGTTGCCCTTCATCCACATGGTTTGCGGCCAAAAGAGGTCATTTGGAGTAGGGGCAAAGAAGTGCCTTCCATGACTCAGCTTAAGGGTCGTGGTATCCAATGGGTTGAGGACGATTCCGTACTGGGGAAGATTCTCTGTGCCGAATGCGGAGTGCTTTTCGTTCCGAAAGCCTGCCAAGGCCTTAAAGTACTTGCACGGCCGGTATTGGACCTCGGCAAAGGTTCCGGTGGTATTGAGACTATGCCCCCTTGCTGTTCTGGCGGCGGCCTCTGATCCGTCTGCGTTAAGATCAACATTTTCTCTTACCCATTCATAGTCCCTGTATTCAGCGCCCATCAATAGCGTTGCGCCTTCAAAAGGCTTGATCTCAACATCGCCCCAATTACCGATGACTTCATTCGTGACCCAGGTTTTGGCCCCGGTACCGTTACTATTGTAACGCTGATAATAGTAGTTCACCATGTGGGTGTAGTCGCTTTTGAGACAGACGGCGACCCAATCGGTCAATCGGCTTTTGACATTCAGCACGACATGGCCATCATCATCGCTCCCTTTGTTCAGCAAGCTGGCGGCCTCACTGCTATAAAATTTCACGCCGTTTCTATAGTAGTCCCCGGTCCCGGGAGGTGGTTTGAGTCCAGGGACTCCATAGTCACGGGTGATATAGTCTCCATAGAGGCTTATGTCCAGATCATCCCCTTTCTCTAGGACCAAATTGAGCGAAACGTCTTGATGGGTCAAATCACTGTTGTCACGAAAGCCATCTGTTCCTCGGCGGTTTGCCGTAAGATAATAGCCGAAGTCACCGAAAGCGAACATGCCATGTTCTACCGAAACCTGGTAGGTCTCCTGCGAACCATAACCAGCGGTTACCTTGGCATCTATTTTGTCGCGCTCTGGCCTCTTGGTTACAATGTTTACGACACCTCCTACGGCACCGGAGCCATACAGAACAGAGCCGGAACCCTTGACCACTTCTATCCGCTCGATGTTGTTCAGGGGAATCCTGCCGACATTTGCGGTTCCTAGAGAAGGTGAATTAATGGTCATGCCGTTTATGAGAACTTGCGTGCCTTTGCCGGCCATGCCTCTTATGCGGATTTCCTCAGATGCGCCGCCGTAGTTGCCATAGGTTCGCCAGTCGATGCCGGGTTCATTGGCCAAAAGCTCACCAAGGCTCTTAGCCGAAGATGCCTGAATATCGAAATCATCTTTGAGAATGATAGCGTTGGGAATGTCCCTGCGCTTTTCCCTTGTTTTTGTGGCAGAGACCACAATTTCCTCCATGAAGACCGGTTCTTTTTCCTCCGCCCTGGCCCATAGGGGAAAGAAAATCGACGTCTCTACCATGAAACAAAAAGCCACAAAACAAATCCACGAAAAACGAACAAACCCATTTCTAGTCATCCTTTGCCTCCTTTCTTCCCTCGAAGAATGAGTTGTGCACATGGTTTCGCCCAGGTCTCCTGGCTGAGGTTCATCCTACTGACCGCGCCTTCCCATTCCACCTACGGCGAAACAGTGGCATACTTGCGGCTTTCGTCCCGATCACAGTCGCGGGGCGGCGGGAGCTTTCCACTCCCTTCCCTTAAAGCGAAACCAACCAACAAGCGTGTTGTTGTCATTTGAGGTAAGGGAGACCGCTGAACATAGGCATCCAGCCATTTCTACCAAGCATCATGGCATACCGGACAAAGGCATTGGAGGCCAAAGAGAAGCGGTTTCCCTTACCCCACGAACTTCCAAACAAAAAATCCCCAGACTGATGACTCAGCCTGGGGATTTCCCTTTTTTATCCTCAAACCGTCCCGTGTCCACAACCGGCTACACGAGGCTCGTGGTACACAATTCTCTTTGTGGCAGGTCTTCTGGCTCTCGGATCATCCTACCGGCCGCACCTTCCCATCCGCCGGAGGCGGACAGTGGCATGCCTGCGGCTTTCGTCCCCGATTACAGCGGCGGGCCCGCTCCCGATTCTAACGGAATTCCCTATTAAGCCCCTGAGGACACCACAACATTTACGAAATTTTATGCGAAAGTACGTATTGTTGTCAAGGGGGAAAAATTAAATCGGGCGGTAAACTCTATTCCTTATCCAAAATCCCCCTTATTTTCCCAGACAGCTCTTTTATGGTAAAGGGCTTCTGAATAAAACCATTACAGCCCCGTGCCAGGATTTCGCTGGCTTCACCGTCAATGCTAAAACCACTTGAAAGCACGACTTTAATATTCGGGTTGATCTCCTTCAGGTGGTCATAGGCTTCACCACCATCCATGTTGGGCATCACCATGTCCAATATGACGATGTCGATGTCATCCCAATTTTTCCTGTAAACCTCGATGGCCTCTTTTCCGTCCCTGACTGTAAGTACCCGGTAGCCCATGGCCTCCAACAATTCCCGGCCTACTTTCAGGATGATCTCTTCATCGTCTGCCAGGAGGATAGTCTCGGTGCCCTTGATGAGTTTCTCTGCATTTTTGACAGCTTTCTGGACCTTTTCTTCTGATGCAGGAAGATAAACGCTGAAGGTGGTTCCGTGCCCTTTCTTGGATCCCACGTCAACATATCCGCCGTGGCCCTTTATAATACCGTAAGCCGAAGCCAGACCAAGACCGGTGCCCCGGCCCATCTCCTTGGTCGTAAAGAAGGGATCAAAGATGCGGTCCATGGTTTCTCTATCCATGCCTATGCCTGTGTCGGTCACCGTTAACACGACATAGTTGCCCGGCTTTGGATCATAGAGCCTTCCCTTCATGTCCTTGTGGGTCGTATTCATGGTCTTTAAGATCAGATCCCCACCACCATGCATGGCATCTGCAGCATTCACATAAAGATTCAAAAGCACCTGCTCGATCTGTCCGGGATCTGCCTCTACGGCAAACAGGTCTTCGGCAAGATCTCGATGAATCGTAATCCCCTTTCTGGTTCTGCCAAAGGTCTCAGAGGTCTCTTCCACTAATTGGTTCAGGTCAACGGGCTTGATCTCATATCGCCCTTTCCTGGCGTATCCAAGGAGGTGCGAGGTTAGCTTGGCTCCGCTTTGAATCTGCTTTTCAATGCTTTTTAACCGTTCATAATGGGGATGCGTGGGATCGATATCCATAGCCATTAAAGAGACATTTCCCTGGATGCCCATAAGCAGGTTATTAAAGTCATGGGCAATACCGCCCGCCAGGGTGCCAATGGCCTCCAACTTCTGGGCTTGCTGGAGTTTGGCCTCCAGTTTCTTTCTCTCTTCCTCTGCCCGCTTACGTTCGGTGATGTCGATTCCAACACCAAACAAGAAATCAAATTGACCATTTTCTTTAAAAATAGGTCGCCCATGCCATTCTACCAACCGTTCGCGACCATCCTTTGTCAACACATAATTCTCGTTCAGGGTCGGCTGATGCTGCTTCACGAGAGTCCTAAAAATTTCGGATAGCATCTCACGGTCACGCTCTGGAACAAAGGTAGATAGATAATCAGTGCCTATGACCTCATCCGAATCATAGCCAAGTGCCTGGAGCATCGCTTTGTTCATCATTAAAGTCTTGCCGTCAGCCCCGATGGCGACAAAGAAGGTTGGGGAGGCTTCAATGAGCGTTTTGTTGAAGTCTCTCTCCTTGCGTAACGCCTCCTCCGTCCTCTTGCGCTCTGTGATGAGTCTTGATAACCGGTCTATTTCTCTTAAACGCCCTCTTCCACTGTCCTTTGCAATCTGCTGATAATACTTAGCCTCTTCTCTTGCTTTGTCTAATAGCCTTTCCAATTCAGCACATCTTGCTTTCAAGGTTTTATTTTCTTCAGCCATATTCTCATTCCTTGGCTAAAACAATTAGAACCCCTGTCCAGTCCAACCCTCGACTCTTTTGAAGGAGAGGAGCGACTTCAACCACAGAATAAAAACCAAATAACGGCGTGTTATATTGCTTAAGGACCTCTTGGACTTCTGCGGCTTCCTCAGTTGTCGTATTTGAACAGGTCGCTGTCCGTCCTGCACAATCAATATACAGTCCAAAAAGGGGTTCCCTTCCATCTGCTTTTATTTCCTGCATTAGCTCGACAGAATTTTTCATTGCTGATTCTATCATTTTTGTATTATCCCTTAACATAAATTGTATTTCTGTACCTATTTCAAAATCCGGTTCAAAAATACCAATACCTTCTCCATTAGGTAAAATTCCTGTAATCAGTCTATTAACATAGTTGCCTTCCTTAGGTCTTCCAAATCTTCTTCCATGGTTTACGCCTATTGTTAAAAGATTCACAGGACGTTGATTCCGCCAATCCTGATTTCCGTATAATTTATCAATGATCTCAACAATTGGTTTGCCATCAATTTCGTAGAGGGCTGAACCTTCTATTTTTGTAATTTTATGATAGACGCCATCTAACGGGGTGCAGCCATGCATAATCCGAAAATATGGTCTGAAACTTCCAGTTAACGCAACTCCCACAACACTTTGACTGCCAACATAAGAGCCGCAAAACTGCTTTGTAGGATTAAAGGCATAATCTCCTATGACACCTGCACCTATAATAGGCACATTCGACTGGATCTCTTGTTCTATTCCTTCAATTAAAGGGGATGAGGCATTTAGAACTGGTGGGGCATCATCTGTTGCAGGAATTTTTATTGAATCATATAATATAAAAAGAAGCTAGTCTTCTGGTTTTCCTGACAATTGTTTTGCTAATTTTTTCCCTGCCAATTTTTCATCTTTATCAAAATTACCTACTGCAGCAACTCTGTATTGGAGTGCCTCTGACTGTATGACTGCAGCACCTGCAGGATAACCTTTATATGACAAATAATCATTCGTGATGATACCAATCCGAACCGCCAACGATTGGCACCTCATTTCCTACAATTGATTGCAGGCCCCTAAAAAATTCATGATGATCAAGCTTGCCATCGCAAAAGGCAAACACAAAATCAGGTCTGTGTGTGCTGCCCTTTTCTATTGCACTTTGAGCCACTTTTTTACCTGACAAAACGGCATCTTCTTCGTTACCGTATCCAATACCAACTTTCATTTTTCCCCCTGTCAAAACAAGCACAGAAACTTATTTTTACCATCAAACCCCTTTTGAAGCGTTGTTTATTATATAAAACTTAGTTCGCTCCGCTCACAATTGGAATCATGGGCTCAAAGCTTCGTGCCTTTTTTAATCATTTGAATTGAAGCTCCCTGGAGCAAGCCAGCGGTTTCCACTGCCCTCTGAAATGCTATCATGGGGCACTAAAACCTTAATATACACTCGATTAGGCCAATTTGAGGATGCGAAACTTGAGGAATATCAATAAAGTATCAGGGCGCATAGACAGGTAAATTGGCTTTATGAAATTTGTAAGATCAGGCCATTCATGACAGTAAAGGCTTGACGATTGATTGGAATTATTAGCCCAAGCATGCCTAAGTTTTCAAGTGAATTCTGGCAATGGCCTCCCTGTCCAAGCGCTTGAACTTCCAGCGCGCTTGTGGTACTTAATAAATCATGCCGTAGAAACAGGATGTGTGAGGTAACCTATGAATATTTATGTCAAAGCCATGCGTCTTCCCTTCCTCACGGGATCTCTCATCCCCATCATTTTGGCTGCTGCCCTGAGCTTCCTGCACGGGTCACTGCACATCGGACGACTCATCGTGGTGCTGATTGGAGTGGGGTCACTGCACCTTGGGGCCAATTTGATCAATGATTATTATGATGATCCTGGCAGCGACCGGATCAACCTGCATCCCACGCCTTTTAGTGGTGGGAGCCGTGTCATTCAGGACAAATTAATGGATGCAAAGGCCGTATGGGCCATGGCCATGGGCTTCTTTGTCCTGGGGACAGCCGCTGGTGTCTTGCTGGCCCTCACAGGGCGACCTTTTGTCGTGGTCATCGGTTTGATGGGATTCCTGGCAGGGTACCTCTACTCGGCAGCCCCTGTTAGTCTCATGTCGCGAGGATTCGGAGAGATGACCATCTTCTTGGCCTTTGGCCCCCTGATCACATGGGGGACCTATTATGTGATGACGGGTCTTCTCACCTGGGAGGCCTTCACGCTTGGCATCCCCCTTGGCTTTTTGATCACGGCTGTTATCTGGATCAACCAGTTTCCAGACTTCGAGGCCGACCGAGATGCCAGGAAACGAAACTGGGTCGTGCGTCTGGGGCGCAATCGCTCCCGATTTATCTATCTTTTACTCATGCTCGGCCCTTACCCGGTGGTGCTTTACTGGATCTTGACCCACAGAGGCTCCTGGCCCTATCTTGTGGTTGCTTTGACCATTCCCATGGCCCTGAAGGCAATCAAGATCTTGAATGTCCATTACCAAACCCATGACGAGGTTATCCCGGCCCAGGCCCTCACCATCCAGACGCATCTTGTCCTGGGATTGGCTTTATCAACTGCCTTGGTATTGCAGAAGCTGGTTTTCTCATAATCACTTTGTTGCAAAATATTTTCCTCAGAAAAGCACCTGGTTAATCCTTGCACCTTCCAAACCTTGAAATTGTTCGGGCAAAGACCCTGGAGGAAATTGGCCTAAGAACAGCCCGGATCATCGAGGCTCTTCCCCCTGATGCCACCATAGCGGTCTCAGGGGGTACAACCTATAGGAGAATCCTCCAGGTCTGGCGCGAAGAACTCGGGCCGATCCGGGTCAAGCTTTTCCCGGTAGATGAACGGATGGTTCCCTTTGATAGCCCTGAGAGCAACTGGGGCATGATCCAGCAGCTCCTACTCGATCCGCTCGAGTGGCCCCGGTCAAAACGCTGCTTTGTAGAAAGCATGGGTGAACAGGTGGCTGAAGATTATGAGGGACTCCTGCGATCAGTTTTCGCAACACCCATGCCGCAATTTGATCTGATTTTTCTTGGTGTGGGGGCCGATGGGCATACGGCAAGCCTCTTTCCAGGCGGCCGGTACCTTGATGATGACAAATCATGGGTACTTCGAACCCAGAGCCCGATCCCTCCGAAAGACCGGGTCACCCTTGGGCTGGGTGTGATCTGCCGGGCGCGACAGGTGGTTATTATCATAGCTGGCAAGGAAAAGAGGCCCGTGGTCCAGCAGATGTTCAAAGGTGATGCAGCTCTGCCGATTGTAAAAGTGTTGAGACACCCGGTT
>QMMN01000076.1 GCA_003647275.1 Deltaproteobacteria bacterium | reverse complement strand
CCTCATCAGGAGCCGGGTACGAGGTTTTTCTGGCAATCAGCTTGGATAGGGTGGCACACATCAGGGAGTGCCACCAGAACAGCTTCAACCTAAAGGCTGAATTACCCTTGGCCTGGTCAAAAGTCGAATATGCTGTGGCGCTAATGGCAATTGTTTTTATGGCATCTCTGCCCAAAAAGAATACGACCTCATCAATATTGGTCATCCTATTACAGGGTCCGTTATATGCAGAATTGACCATGCCCATAACCTTGGCGCTTAACGAGGTATCTTTGTTGATTATTTGAGATATGTTTTCAATCGTACTTTCACCCCTGTTACAGACATCAATTAATTTTAAAACAATGTGCGGAAGCGTGGGCAGGTTCTTAGAAGGCTCTATCTGCTTAAATAATATATGCCTTCGGTCCTTAAATTGAAGTCCCTGAGAAACAGATGCATTATTGTCTGTCGGTTTATTTATAGAAGGCAAAGGCGCATGCTTCAAATCTCCAAGTCTGCCCGCCTCTGGGGCAGTCTCGGGTGCCTCTGGTAAACGTTTCCCCCCAGTTCTTTGTATCAGTTGCGGTGGGCCTTGCTGGTGAGCCTGCCTTGATGACTCGCCTACAATTTGTTCTTTCTCTTTTTTCTTGGCACTTAGTTGCAGAGGCCCTGTTACATGCTTAAAACACTGGGTCCAAAATAATGACATCCCGGATTCTAAATCCTCTGTCTGGTTTTCCATAAGGCGCTTGGCAATACTCTTAATGCACTTGGAGGCATCTGATTCAGGATAAAGCAACACAAATGCCTGTTGTTGTTTAATAGCCTCCTCCACTTTGGGATCTTGAATAATCATGCCAAGTGGCACAATATCTATGGGAAGATATTTTTTTACTGTTTCCTTGAACTTGGTATAAGCGTGCCTGGCAATTGATGTGTTTTTGCACTGATTTATCACAATCCGCACAGAACCCTTGAACCCGTTTAGACACAATATCTTCAATAGGGCGTACGCGTCGGTCAGTGAAGTGACTTCAGGCGTTATCACCACGATGACTTCCGAGGAAGCGAGGCAAAAAGAGATAACATTTTTTGAAACACCTGACGAAGTATCAAATAAAAGGAAATTGTATCCATCAAGTTTGGAAAAAGATTGGGTCAGGTGCTCGATTTGGTCGGCTTCAAGGTTGGCCATCCTTTCTACACCTGAACTCCCAGGGATGATATCGATCCCTTCATAGTTTCTTATAATGATATCTTCCAGGTCACGGTGGTACAGAATCACATCTTCGAGATTGTACTCGGGATAAAGTCCCAGGAGTATGTTGATATTGGCCAACCCCAAATCTGCATCAAACAGACATATCCGGTAACCGAGCGTTGCCAAGTGCAGGGCCAAATTGACACTGATATTGGTTTTACCAACACCTCCTTTTCCACTTGTAATGGTAATTGTTCTGGTCATACAGGCCTCTGTTATCTCACCCCTATATCATCATACAAAAATGTTTAGTTTCCTTTCCGGGTTTGTAAGCCCTGAAGTGCCTCCACCCTTTAGGGCAGTAAGAGGCTTCACAGCAGCACTTCCCGCCACGCGAGCCGCTACTGCAAGGCAAACCCCACCGTCTTTCAGATGAGATCTGCGGGCATGCGCTGATGGAGATTGGCAGGTATCCAGCCAACCAAGAGGACCATTACCAACCTGTTAAAATAGCATGAGGATATTGAAACCTCAACCGTTTTTGTTCTCAACCCCGATGTCCGCATCAAAGAATCGTCTTATAACAGCCTGTTGACCACATCACGACAATTGAAGCTCTCCGCCCACGGGGCAGGGGTTTTACCTTGCGGCAGCGCTTCGCGTGGCAGGAAGCGAGCCGGCTAGAAGGAAACCTACGAATTTTCGTTGGAATTTTTCACGGCTTGGATCGAGTGTTTTTGGTAGGTTGTTCAGGAAAAGAAGAAGTGGTGAAGGCATGGATCACGGGCGTGCGCCTAAATGTTTTCAAATAACATGGGCCGACATCCTTGTGTCAGCCCATGTTTGTAGTTCCCTGGGGGAAGGGCTTTATTCGGAGGGTTTTTCGAGTTCAGCGATCCTTGCTTCCAAGTCCTTCAGGTAAGCCTTTAAATCGTTGGCTTCCCGCTGAAGCTCAGCAAGTTCTGCCTTTTGGTCAAGAGCCATGGGACGCCAATAGGCATAGCCGATACTGTAGCCTCTCCCAAAGACTCGGCCCCGACCGAAACCTGGGCCGCGTCCGGCACCAAATCTTCCATAAAAGGTGCGGCGGCGTGGAAGATATCCCGTGCTACGGCCAGAGCCACAGTAACCAAAACCACCACCTGTCATGGGCCCTTCTCCCAATGGGCCAGTTCTATCAAAGCCCGGCATGTGAAAACCTCCTCTCGTTTATTATAGGGTTATTCTCCGGTAACAGTTCACCCCGAATGGTGAGCTATTAGATCCCCTATATGCGACCGCGGCCTCGGCTGCTGCGACGGCATCTGCCCCCGCCTCTGCCGGCACCCCAGCCAGCGGCCGCGCCGTCTCCCAGTCTCACCGCCTGACCCGGTCCGACGTCCGATCGGGGGGTGAGTTTGGCCTTGCCGCATTTACCCAATCCACGACCTGTTCGTGGGCCTTCGCCTGTGGGACCTGTTCTGTCAAAGCCTGGCATATGGAACACCTCCTTTCAATTGTTTAATCGTGTCAAAAACCGCTCGGCCCGTGTCTTCCCCGGCGTCCCCGGCCCCCGGGCCTTCCTCTGCCCCACCTTCCAACGCCCGGCAGTGTGTAGGAACCGCCTTGAATTCTAATCATTTTTCCCATTACTAAGGCCTCGGCCACCACCTGCCTGGCTTCAGCAAGGACCCTACCGAAGGTCTGCCGAGACACGTTCATACGGGCAGCAGCGGTTTCCTGGTCCAGTTTCTCCAAATCGCTCAAACGAAGGGCCTCAAGCCCTTCAACAGGGAGCACCACTTCTTCCATGTCCCGCCCGAGAATCCCTTGAGGCCTGAAAGCGTTTGCCATGGGTCCTCCCTGTACAAAACGAGGTCTTCTCGGTCTAGGCATGATAGGTCCTCCTTATAATTTTGAGCTTACGCCCATAATATATACCGTCCATTTCAATTGTCAAGGATTATTTTGAGCCTGCGCTCAAAATAATTCACTCGGTCTAGTGTCCAAGGACTAGAAAGCTCTGTATTGCCAGTTATAGAAAACTGTTGCCCAAACAGCCGTGCACCCGGCATAAGGAGGGCTGGCAAAGGGGGATCTCTTTTTGAGGTCAGGTCACTGATATCCCCTGACAGGGACCTCAACGGCACAGAATTCGGCATACCGACCTGACCCATTTACAAATGGGCTACTAGCATGTAGGCCACATGGACGTGTGTCCCTCCAGGCCAGAGGCTGGTTCGTGTGGCGCAATGCATTCTGCCTCTGACAAGCAGGATGAGATTTGACCCGCCTCAAAAAGAGATCCCTCTTGACGGCTCGTAAATACCAGAAGAAGGCTGAAACTTGACCGGCCTGCTTCTTGGACGCGAAGTGCTGCCGCAAGGCAGACCCCCGCCCTTCAGGGTGGAAGTGGCTTCACATTTCCATATAGTATTGATTGAACTGCAAAAGCGAGCGCATTCCCCGCAGCAAGCTGCAGGGAGCTTCAATAACCCTATGAAAAAATGTAACTTATTGACAACTTATAGCCACTTAATATAAATAGCACATTTTACATGGCAACAAGGCTAGTTGAAACAGAACCAAAATTATGGGGAGCGGTGGACTGGATGGTTTCCCTGGAAGCCGCTGCCGCTACAGTATTGCAGGTGTCTTTAACGTGAAAACAAAAAGGTTATTCTGGAAAACCACATCGGGTTTCATAGCCGGTGTAGCGATTATAGGGGTTATTGTATACCTGGCTTACTTAGATCACAGGAAGTTTGAACAAGAAATCGTTTTCCAAACACAGCAGCAGTTGCTGACGATTGCAACGACTACTGCAAGAGCGATTGAGCAGTTCATTGCGGACCAATTAGGAGCGTTAAAGACCATTTCAATGAATCCATTATTCCAGGAGAAAATCCATGAAGGGATTATCTATAACCGACCCGATACGGCTGATACGGAATATTGTGTGCTCAAACATTTTTTTGAAGTTCATAAAAAAAACGTTGATGCAATTTCCTTGGTGGATGCTGAGGGTCGTCTGTTACATAGGCACCCGTTTTCAAAGTGCGAGGTTGGGCTGAATCTAAGCGATAAACCGGGTGTTGCATATGTCTTAAGGGAACATAAGTCGTATGTTAGTCCAGTGTTTGTGAACAATCTTGGTAACCCAGCCATATCCATCTTAGAGCCGGTATTTTACCATGGTCAATTTGTGGGCATTGTTCGATGGATGATTCAACTCGATACCCTCTATGATCGTTTTGTTCGGCCAACCAATGCAGGCAAGGCAGGCTGTAAGTGGGTGGTAGATCAAAATGGCGTGATGTTAGGCCATGATCATTGCGAGGAAATTGGCAGACATTTTATGGATCATCAAAAAGAGAAGTTTCCTGGCCATGATTGGTCTGCATTGGGAAAGAGCATGGCTAAATCAATTCAGGGAGAAAAAGTCGCAGATCTTTTTGTTTGTCCAGAACGCGGAAAAAGAATTTTAGCTTGCGCTCCCATTCATGTGGGCGACCAGTTATGGTCAGCTGGTTTTTCTATGAGTTATTCTGAAATCGAGGGCCCTATAAACGGGCATGCAAGAAACATGTTCAGCCTTGCTGGAATCATTATATTGGTGTTTGTGGCTGGAGGGTTTGTTCTTTTTAGGGCCGAGAAGAGGAAAGCCGAGCTTAAGGCAGAGACGAGACATTTGAAACAAATTGCCCGATCAGCAGAGGCACTGCGTGAGAGTGAGGAGAAGCTGGCAGGGATTATTGCTTCGGTGACAGATCATATGAGCATGATGGACGAGCAACATAATATTGTATGGGTCAACGATGTTGCAAAGGCATTGTTCGGACCGGACCTGGTTGGCAAGAAGTGCTATAGTGCTTATCATAGGCATGACAAGCCATGCGAGCCATGCATCGTGAGGAAATGTTTTGAAGATGGCAAGGTTCACGAACATGAAACAGAGGTGATTGGGGCGGATGGGAATCGAATGACATTCTGGGGCACAGCCAGCGTGGCTGCACGGCATACAGATGGCCGGCCAAAGATGGTGGTCGAGGTCGCCCGCAACATCACGGAACGGAAAGAGGCCGAGGAGGCGCTGGCACAATATGCGTATGAACTGGCCAATTCCAATGCGGAACTGGAGCAATTCGCCTATGTGGCTTCACATGACCTGCAGGAACCTTTGCGTATGGTGTTAAGTTATATGGGGCTTTTAGAGCGGCGTTACAAAGGCAAGCTCGATTCTGATGCTGACGAATTCATTGCCTATGCCGTGGACGGGGCCAACAGGATGCATCAGCTCATCAATGACCTGTTGGCCTATTCTCGGATTTCAACGAAGAGTGAGGATTTTGAGCCGACCGACTGCGAGGCTATTCTTGACCGGACGCTGACCAGTTTGAAGATAGCGATTGAGGAAAGTGGCGCAAGTGTAGCGCACGATCTCCTGCCCACGGTGATGTCTGATGCAATTCAACTGGAGCAGTTGTTTCAGAATCTGATCGGCAACGCCATCAAGTTTCGAGGCGACAGGACACCGCATGTTCATGTATCGGCAGAGCTAAAGCAAAGTGAATGGTTATTCTCAGTACGTGATAATGGCATTGGTGTGAATCCAGCGTATGCTGAGCGCATCTTCCAGGTCTTTCAGCGCCTGCACACCAGCGCAGAGTATCCAGGCACTGGCATTGGTCTTGCTATTTGCAAGAAGATTGTGGAATACCACGGCGGGCGCATCTGTGGAGTCCAAGCCTGGAAAGGGCTCGATATTCTACTTTACCATACCGCGGAGGGAATAAGTGATCAATAGCCCCCCACATTCTCAACTCAAAAATCTTCACACACGACTGGTGAGCCGCAATCCGCAAACCGATATGAAATCATGAAAGTTCTTTTGATCGAGTACAATTCAGGGGATACCCACCTGATGCGGGAGATGCTAGCCGAGGCCAGGGACTGGATACGTTCGCCAGGGTGTATGCTCAAGCACCGCAGGTGCCGATTGTGGTGCTGACCGGCCTCGACGATGAAACGCTGGCCGTTAAGGCGGTACAGGAGGGCACGCAGGATTATCTGATCAAGAGCCAAGTGGAAATCAACCTGCTGGTGCGTGCTATGCGCTATGCCATTGAGCGAAAGCGGGCCGAGGAGGCACTCCAGAGGAGCCAGGAACAACTCCATCAGGGAGAGAAGATGAAGGCCCTGGGGACCTTGGTGGCCGGTGTGGCCCATGAGATCAACAACCCTATCAACCTGATCATGTTCAACATCCCCCTTTTGAAGAAAATCTGGCACGATTTCCAACCAGTCCTGAAAGAACATGCAGATAGAGAAATCGATAGTAGATATGGCGGCTTGCCCTATGACTTTATAGAAGAAAATCTAAGCCAGCTTCTTTCCGATATGGAGATGGCAGCAAGTCGGGTGGCCAAGATCGTGACCGATCTAAAAAACTTTGCCAGACAATCGGATGTTGCCGACAAGAAGCCGATACAGATAAATATGGCCGTCAAAAATGCCATGCGACTGGCCAGCACCACCCTCCGAAAATCAGGCATTCATCTAAAACTTAACCTGGGAAATAATCTTCCCCTAATGGAGGCAAATCTCCAGAGTATCGAACAGATCGTTTTAAACCTAATCATCAATGCCATTGAGGCGATCAACCACGACCGGGGCCGGGTCGTGGTTGCGACAGGGTTTCAACAGAAAGACAAACGGATATTCATTTCGATATCGGACAATGGGCGTGGTATTGACCCATCCATTTCGGATAAACTTTTTGATCCCTTTGTGACCGACAGGCAGACCGAAGGCGGTACCGGCCTCGGCCTTTCCATAACTTACAAGTTGGTCGAAGCCCACGATGGAGAGATTACTTTCCAGAGTGAAAAGGGAAAAGGAACAACTTTTACCGTATTTTTCCCCACCAAGTTGAGAGAAAAGGCAGCTAAAATCCTGGTGGTGGATGATGAGGCATCGTTCCGGAATCTGCTGACCGAAGCCCTTGCGACGGATAGGCCTTGGCTGGTGGATGAGGCATGCAACGGGGTCGAGGCTTGCATCAAACTGGGAACCTATCGCCCGGACGTTCTTATCCTTGACATCTTCATGCCAGAGATGGACGGAGTTGAGGTATGCCGTACCATAAAGAGAGAACGTGAGCTATCCGACATCAAGGTGATTATAACGACCGGGTTTCCGAGCCACCCAGAGGCCTTTGAAGGTATGGTGGCTGCAGATGAGGCAATGGCCCTGGTATTTCATCAGGCAGAGGCAGCTGCCCCCACCGATTACAATGTGCTTCTCACCGGTGAATCCGGCACTGGCAAGGAAATGCTGGCTCGAATCATCCACACTTTGAGTAATCGTTTAGACAGCCCCTTTTTAGCAGTTAATATGGCTGCTTCTAGCAAAGCCCTTTTTGAGGATGATTTTTTTGGCCATACCAAAGGCGCTTATACAGGTGCGTTAACCGAAAAAAAGGGTTTTTTTGAGGTGGCTCAAGGCGGCATCCTTTTTTTGGACGAAATAACTGAACTAGAGCCAGCCTTGCAGGGGAAACTCCTGCGGGTCATACAGGAAAAGGAGCTTTACCGTCTGGGGAGCACACAGGTCAGAAATGTTAATGTAAGAATTATCGCCGCCACGAATCGTGATATCGAGAAAGCGGTGAGAAAGGGGCTTTTTCGGGGCGACCTGTTCTACCGGCTAAATATGTTCCACATCCATATACCGCCTCTCAGAGAGAGGAAGAAGGATATCCTGCCTTTAGCCCATCATTTTTTAAGGAAACATGCAAAGAAAAACCAAAAAGAGATCGATTCCTTGGCCCCTGATTTGGCTGAACGTCTGTTAGAGTACCCATTTCCGGGTAACGTTCGGGAGCTGGAAAATATCATCGCCTCAGCCGTACTTTGGCAAAAGGGAAGAGTCCTGAGCTTATCTTCGGCTCATGGCCTCCAGTCCTTTTCCCGCCCTGGCCGGAGCCAGACCGATGAACTGCTTACGCTGGCCGAAGTCGAAGAGCGACACATAAGACGGATACTGGAGATTACAGATGGAAATCGCACCCGGGCCGCAAAGATCCTGGGAATAGGCCTAAGGACACTCCAGAGAAAGTTAAAGGCCCTCGATAGGCCTGTATAACCGGGCACTATACCTTGCAATTTGCCATGGAAGCGGTCAACCGCGTCATATTGACGCTTTATATGCCATAATGGCGTACCCAGGTTAACCTGACGAAATAACAACCAATAAAGGAATAGTATCAAAGGCGATGCGTCATTTTGGCGTATTGTCTGAATCTTTATCCTTTTACCTTACCTCTCATTTCCACCTGCCACACTTTTCTAACCCTTTTAATTAACACATAATTCGGATTTTTCGCATACATGCCTTTGCCTTGGCACGATTGATGAAGAAAGATGGGTCGTTTGGGATACCAAGAGGAAGCTGCTGGGGGAATTGTGTAATGGGGATTGTGGAATCAAAACCCCAAATCCGAAATGGGGGAGGTGAATGGTGAAAATTTTGATCGTAGATGATGGCCGGGGCACTTTGAACGCCCTCAAGGCTGGTCTGACCAGTTTCGGTTACCAGGTACTTACAGCAGCACACGGCCCTCAGGCCCTTAAGATCATTGAGTCGTCAATCGAGAAGGCTGAACCGGTAGAGCTCATGGTGACCGACCTGAAAATGCCGGGTGTGAATGGCCTGGAGCTTATTCGATCTGCCAGGGAGGTGAGGCCTGGGCTCGCAGCCATTCTCATGACAGCATACGGCGATGATAATATTCGGAAAGAGGTCAAGGACTTGGGATGTTGTAAGTATATAGACAAGCCCTTTAGGCCTGAGAGCCTTGTAAAAATGATCGAGGAGATGGTAGCCGGCCCACAAATTAAATAAAATGAAGTTAGTCTGGATCAGGTTATTTCGAAAAGAAGGGGAGGTGGTGCATAGTTCAGTGGTTGTGAGTTAACCGGTGAATAGGTTGCAGGAGGACACCAATCATCAATAACAAATGACAAGAGGAAAGGAGGGAAGCATTAATGACAGAACAAGTTGAAACAATGGATCAGGCAGTAAAGGCCATGGGAGAGAGGGAAGGGAAATACCTGACTTTTACGTTGGCCAACGAAGAGTACGGCATTGGTATTTTGAAGATCAAGGAGATCATCGGGATGATGCCGGTCACGCCCGTGCCTCAGACACCGGAGTTTGTCAAGGGCGTGATCAATTTAAGAGGCAAGGTGATCCCTGTGGTCGACCTGAGGCTAAGATTTGGGATGGAGTCGATCGATTACACTGAGCGTACCTGTATCATTGTGGTAGAGATTGGGACTCAAGCTGGCACTGTCCAGATTGGTATCGTGGTTGATTCGGTCTCTGAGGTGTTAAACATCAAAGGTGAGGATATTGAGGATACACCCACGTAGAGAAAGCACACAGCAAAAGACACTCGGGGCCGGTGGCGTAATCCGAAAGGCCCTTGCAGCGCCGACAAAAAAGACCAAGGCCAAACAAGTAGCTGCTCCTGTGACAAAAGAAGTTAAACCT
>QMMN01000075.1 GCA_003647275.1 Deltaproteobacteria bacterium | reverse complement strand
CCTTTCACTTCGCTCAAGCCCTTCAGACGATGCCTCACGGCAACGCCCTTGCCTTCGGCTAATACTTTCGCTAAGATGTTCACCATCTTAGCGGGGTTCACGTATAGGGGACTTTCACCCCATGAGCTCACGCCCGTGCCGGGCGTACACAATGTAATATCAATATGTTGCGGAACGCCTGCATGATTTCGATTCCCATGCACTTCCGCCATAACCCGCTTTTTTTAGCCCTTTATAAGAGAACGAAATCTGCCGATGGTCTCGCCGTAATCAGAGCTGCCGAAGATGGCTGAACCGGCCACGAATACATCCGCCCCTGCCTCTGCGACCGAACGAATGGTCTCTTGATTGATGCCCCCATCCACCTCGATGAGTATGTTCGGATTCTTTGCGCTGATCATGGGCTTGAGGTCTATGATCTTCTGAAGGGCCTGGGGGATGAATTTCTGACCGCCAAAACCCGGATTTACGCTCATGATAAGAACCAGGTCTACATCTTCCAGGATCCATTCTATGGCTGAAAGCGACGTGGTCGGATTGAGGGCCACCCCGGCCTTCACATCCAGGGCCTTGATGGCCTGAATGGTCCTGTGGAGATGCAAACAAGCCTCTGCATGGACCGTGATATAGGCACTCCCCGCCCTTGCAAAGTCTTCCAGGTATTGGTCTGGATCTTCTATCATAAGGTGTACGTCAAGGGGTTGGCCAGCAACCCGCTTTACCGCTTCAACCACAAGGGGTCCAATGGTAATGTTCGGTACAAAATGGCCGTCCATTACATCGACATGGATCCAATCGGCCCCAGCCGCCTCCACGGCCTTAACCTCCTCACCCAATCTCGAAAAATCCGCAGACAATATGGATGGTGCTATGAGTTTCATCTTACCTCATCCTTCTAAATTACCATTCCCTACACGGAGCGTTCAACTAACACCTTTTAAACCCTATTTTTGTCCAAATTGGACTGAAACAGTATAGTGGTTCCATTCTTGCCATACCTCTTCAATCGTCTTTCATTGCGATGTTCGAAAACGTTTTCGGTGTATATGAAATTTCGCCCAAGGCGGAATTTGGGCGAACGAAGTGAGCCGTATACACTGTGTTGTCCGAGTGCGCCAGCACCGAGCAATCCAAAGGATTGCAAGAGTTCTGACCCTACTCACATCTTTCCTTCTTTTTCAACAAGATTTCTCAATTTGTTTTTCAACGCAGGGATATCCCTCTCAACCGTATCCCGGACGGCATCTAGATCTACACCAAAATAACCATGTGTCAATTTATCTCTCATTCTCGCCATATCTTTCCAGGGTATTTCAGGATGTTTTTCCTTAATCTCCTGAGATAACCTCTTTGTAGCTTCACCTATTATCTCAATCTGCCTTATTACTCCGTCCTGTATTAGATGATTATCCAGGAAGCCTTCGTACTCTTCTATTCTGGATATGGCATCTAATATATGTCTTAAATAAACGGAGTCGTCTTTTTTCATCCGTAAATTACCTCCAATCTCCTCCCTTATCATATCAATCAAATATGGACTTATAAATTTTTCCATCAAAAAATTCACTTTTATTCCCAAGACTTCAGAGACAACTCTCTTTCTATTCTCACGGGTTCAAGAAGTTTTTTTCTCTCTGAAAATTCCACGATAATATCTATATCGCTTTCCAGTTCTTCTTCCCCCTCTTAATAAGAGCCAAAGACAGCTATCTTCATCGCCCCCTGATTTTAAGTACCTGAGCAATCTTTTCAAAGATTTCTTCACTTGGAGTCGTTATATTCAATTAACCCTAACCTCGCGGACGGGTTTCCGGCCAGTGGGCCAGTCAATCCATGACCCTTGATATTTATAACAATTAAAACAACTTGTCAACTGTTGATCATATATGCCGTCAAGCATTGCAGCTCAGTTGTTATAACGCCACAACCTGTTAGCTAGCAAGATGACAGCCAAGGCCAAGGGGTTCAAAGAGTAGGTTAAGGCGGGGTTTTGCTGAAAGCAGGACGGTCAAGCATATTTACCAGAGCCCGAAGGCTAAAAAAAAAATTGATGCCAAATAAAGCGTTAACAGCTTGTTGTGATGGGTTTTATTCCTTAAATTTTAGGCACCTTAGATCACTATAGACATTCCCATTTCGTAACATCAATCCCTAGCTATTTCAAGTGCGGGGAAAAACTCGGTAACAGGTCTGGAAGAAAGAGAATGACTCAGGACAAGTCTCCCTTCCTGGTATATGAAGACCGTGGTCTCAGGATCTTGAGGGACCACAAACCAGATGCGTTCTCCAGGACGCGCAAAAAAGTCATAGAGATCATAGAGCATACCAAAGGCATTCACACGAATCCGGATGGGCTTCTTCAAAAATCCCTCACACACGCGATGATGAAACAGACGCAGCCCCTGATCAAGAATGGGGCCCTTTTCCGCCCGGTTAACGGTCAGATTCACCAGGGTCCCGGAAGCCACCTGGTAGCCGGATGGTGGGTCTTGATCCACTACGATATCCTTTGGCAGATCGTCTCTTTGCAAAGATCGTATTTGACCAAGCCCAAGGTGCGAACGCTCCAAAATCAGGATTGCATCTTCCAAGGCCAGGCCATGCAGATAGGGCATCTTATACGTTTCAGGGCGTCTGCCAAGGCTGACCAACAGGTCGATGGCCTCACCCCGCGTGACAATGATACCGGGGCGCGGCACCTGACTGATGACCTCATCTATAGCATCCAGTTCGCTAAAAGTTCGGGACAAAACACCTTGAGACAGGTCGTTTTCTTCCATGATAATATATGCCTGCCTGATATCCATTCCCACAAGATTCGGCATTACCAAAGTCTTCGGCCCTTTGGAGATGGTGACGCGAACATCACGATGTTTTTTGACCTCAGTCCCCGGTCCGGGCTCCTGGTAAGCTATATGGTTTTTGGGTATGTCCGCCCTGTATTCGAAGCCATTCACCTTGGTATTGAGTCCCAAATCAGTGAGAATGTCCAGGGCATATACCACGTCCTTTCCCACAAGCTCTGGGACCACCACCGTATCTTCGCTTCTTATGATAACCTTCAAAGTCAGATATCCGCTGATTCCTGCAACCACAAGGAAAACGCCAAACCACACCACGATCTTTAAAAAAGGCCTCATGGGGTCGTCCTTTTCAGGCGCACTGCAAAGAATCCATCCATGTCGTGCTCATGAGGTAAACTTCTGAAAAAGCCCGAGCCGTCCACCAAGTCTTTATCCATACCTGAGTGCCTAACGGCCGTTCGATCTATAACAAACTGGGCTTGACTTTTCAAAAAATCTTCCACCACATACTCGCCTTCTTCAGGCTCAAGACTACACACACAGTAAACCAAGCGCCCACCTGTCTTGACCAAGGGGGCAAGGCAGCCCAGAAATCGCAGTTGATCGGTCCGCAGTCTTGGAAGATCCATCTCGCTTTTTTTCCATTTGGCATCTGGATTCCTTCGCAGCACGCCAAGACCCGAACAGGGCGCATCAAGCAAGACCCGGTCAAAAGTGCCAAAGCGTGCAACAGAAACCGACATTGACAGGTCATGCTGCCACGTGGTGACCGAAGAGATGCCGAGACGTGCAAGAGATGCCTTGAGCTGGTGCAATTTCCACGACTGGTTTTCCAATGCCGTGATCTTGCCACGATCCTTCATAAGCTGTGCGATATGGCCGGTCTTGCCCCCAAACCCGGCACAAGCGTCCAGGATTGTTTCACCCGCTTTTGGATCAAGCAGGTGCGTTATGAGTTGCGCTGCTTCGTCCTGCACCTGAAACCAGCCCTCCTTAAAGGCGGAGATCTCGGTAACTGCATGCCTCAATCCTCTCAGGGAGAGCCCTTCCGGGGCAAATCTGGTGGGCGTTATTTGCCTGACGTGGGCCCCCAGGGAATAAGCCAGCACCTGTCGGGTCACCTTGAGGGTGTTCGTCCGAACGGTCACGGGAGGAATCTGATTGTTCGCCTTACAGAGACGACTTGTCTCTTCCACACCTAAACGCCCCACCCATCGTTTGACCAGCCACAAAGGGTGGGATTCTCTTATGGCAATGGCTTGAATTGGATCATCCGCATAATCCGGCATGGGGATCTCCTTTGCTTTTCGTGCTGCAGATCGCATCACACCGTTTATAAAACGAACCACCCACAAGGGTGCCCTACTCTTGGCCAGTTCAACAGAATCGTTGACTGCAGCGGATACGGGGATACGGGAATGAAAAAGGATTTGATAGAGGCCCAGCCGGATAATGTTTAAGACAAATGGATCTATCTTGTGAACGGGCGTCTTAGAAAGTTGGCGGATGACCCAGTCAAGGCGGTTCCGCCATCGAAGTACACCATAGACCAATTCAGTGGCCAGAGCACGGTCCCTCCTGATGAGCTGTGGTTCTCGTTCAAAAGCCCTGTGAAGGAGGCGTTCCGGGAAGGCATTTGAGTCATCCAGGCTGTTTAAAACCGAAAGGGCAATACGACGCGAAACAGCTACCATGGCCCAGCTATCCAAGGCGTGTGCCGGTCGGCACAGGACAGCCTCTCAAGAAGTCTTTAACCGAAATGCGCTTTGCAGATTCAAGTTGAACCTCTTTCAGTGCCAATATGCCCCGACCTGTTGCTACATTGAAGTCCTCTGGAAACCCTTCCAGAACAGTACCCGGCTTTTCCTTAGCTGGCTTTTGAAGCCCTTCCGCCTTGAATATCTTAAGCCTTTTGCCAAAGAGGAACGTAAAGGCTCCGGGCCAAGGATTCATCCCTCGAATAAAGGCATCCAGTGATTTGGCATCCTTGGTCCAGTCAATGCGCCCGTCTTCCTTTTTCAGAAAAGGGGCATACGTGGCCTGGGTCTTATCCTGGGGTGTACCCACCAGATCCCCAGACCTGAGCTTGTTCAATGTTTCGATCAATAGCTGTGCCCCCACATCAGCCAGCCGGTGGTGAAGGCTCACAGAAGTATCATCCGGCCTGATCGGAACCTTAGATGTCAGCAGAATCTCTCCTGTGTCCATCCCCTCATCCATCCACATGGTGGTGACGCCCGTCTCTTGCTCTCCATTGATGATGGCCCATTGTATCGGGGCTGGCCCCCGGTATTTTGGGAGAAGTGAGGCATGGATGTTGATCGCCCCAAGACGGGGAATGGCCAAGACAGAGCCCGGCAAGATGCGGCCGTAGGCCACCACGACAAAGATGTCTGGATCCAGGGCTATCATTTTCTCGACAAACCAGGGTTCCTTAATCCTGGCTGGCTGCAGCACTGGATAGCCCAACGTGCTGGCGACCTCCTTAACCGGAGGGGGAACCATACGACGACCACGACCCTTTGGCCGGTCGGGCTGTGTAACCACGGCAAGGACCTCATCATGATTTTCATGCAGGGCCTTTAAGGCTGGCACGGAAAACGCCGGGGTACCCATAAATATGATGCGGTAGGCGCTCATATATCGTATTTTGGATTTTAGATTTGCGGCTCACGCCCTGAAAAGAGTCAGGATCTTGGATTTAACCAAGACCGCACCTTTTATAGAAAACCGGACACTTTGAAGAACCAATCTCTGTAGGAATCCAAATATTACTGCTTTTCAAGACTGTGGAAAACCCCAAAATACATTATACAACCATCAATTTTGGGGTATAAAGTTTAGATTATTATCTGAATATCGACAGACTTCAAGAAAAAGATTTTGGGGCAGCGGTTTTTCCCCCTCTTTTCAAGAAGCCGGTCTAGGGTGACCGGAAGCATGCTGATCAAGGCGGAACCGGTTAACGGCCATGTGCGCCTGACGGGTTGGCTCAGGAAGCTTGTATCCTCTGCAACAACTTAGAACCAAACGAATGGATTCTTCCAGGGTAATGGCGTGCCCAGGTGACACAAAGACCGGTTTAATCCGTTCTCGGGTTCTCACCACCCCGCCGACAACGCGGCCCTGGTCTGTCAACAGGACCGTACTTCCTCTGGTTTCAGGCAGCGGGGCATGTATTCCCACAAGGGATGTCTTGGCGCACCCAATAGTTGAACAGTCCAGGATCAAGCCCATATGGGATGCAAGTCCCATTCCCCTGGGATGGGCAATCCCTTGACCATCAAAGATAATTACATCCGGCTTCCTGCGAATCTTCTTGAATGCCTTTGTCAGTACAGGCGCCTCGCGGAAGGAAAGGAACCCGGGCACATATGGAAACTTTGCTGTATCAAGGGCCAGGGCCTGGTCAGTTAAGACAAGATCGGGAAAATTAAAGACAAGGACGGCCGCATAGATTTCCGCGCTCTGCCTGGCATAAGAAACATCGGCCCCAGCAATGGTCCTTACCGGCTTTGAGAGCGGCGACTGGCGAACCCGACCGGAAAGGCGCTGTTGCACCTCTATCGCTTCCTTACAGGAAAGGTCCCAGGGATGAAGTGTGCGAATCTTCATAGGTATTGCATCGCCATGAACATATACCACGGCCCGCCGCCGATGAGATCTCCCCTTGCAGCTGCCCGCTTGAAGAAGTCGCCCAGTTGATCCTTTTTCACACGGTAAACTTCAATCTTTTCAGAAGGCTCAAGTTTCTGTTCCCTTGGCGTGGCATCTTCCTCCAATTCCACGACCACGCAGCAGGCTGTCTCCTTAATCAGTGCGCTGTTGAGCGTTAGCTCCGGTGAGATTTGCACGATCTTTCCCGTGTAGCCGGTCTCCTCCATGAGTTCTCGAAGGGCACAAGTCTCGACATCCTCCCCGTCTGAGATAACGCCTGCAGGAAAGCCAATCACGTAGCAGTCAAAGATCACCCTGTACTGCCTGATGAAGATAAGATCGCTCGATTCCTTGAACCGGGGCATGATCAGGACTGAGCTACGGGCATGAACCCGCTCGATATAGTCCCAGTCCATCATCTGGCCGTTATCGTTTTCATAAACAACCCTTTTTGACCTGATCCACGGGCTTTCCGTAACATTTACGGTCTTTAAGATATTCATTGGGGCACCTCGTCGGTGTAAGCGGCTTGTTTCATCTCAAATCGTGTCCCTTGGCCCAATGCCTGCTGCTCGATGTTTTCCCTGCAAGCGACCTGCACGACATTGACCCCCATGATCATCAATGAAATAAGGCCCAAAATGATCACGGGAACCATCTGAAAAACATGATTGGTCAGGGTAAACCCTGCAGCCTCTTTGGCAGGGACACCAAAGATCAAAAGCCCAAACACGCCCCCCGCTTCCCAGAGGCCCCAGAAGCCCGGGGCAGAGGGGAGTGAAATAAAAAAGCAAAGGATGACCATCACCGCATACATCTCAAGAAAAGAGATCTCAATGCCTGGACAGCCAAAGGCCATCACGTAATAAGAAACTCCGGCCACGACCCACACCAGGAACGAAAGACCAAGGCAAAGGCCAACCTTCTTGGGACTCTTCAACAGGGCAAGTCCAGCGCCCACATTATCAATAATGTGGGCGAGTCTTATGAAAAGCCTCTCCCTGATCTTCTCCTTAAAGGAGTTGCTGGCAAAAAAGAGCAGGTTCGGCAGGCGCAGGATCGTGCGTTTTATCAACCTCCGAGACTGTCTGAGACTCACCAGAATAATGCATGCAATCAGTATAAGAGACAATTTTATCATCATCATCCCGATCGCCTCAAGCGTGGCCTTGTTAAGATGATAGTTGCCGAACGTCAGATCCAGGGTCGGGCTGATTTCAACAGTCACCAGGACAATGACAAAAAAAAGAAGCAGCATGACAACGTCAAAGACCCTTTCAGCGCCCACTGTAGCCAGCACCTTGGAAAACGAAACTTTTTCCCTTTTGTAAAAAATAGCCGGCCGGGCCAGTTCTCCTACCCGGCCAGGCAAAAGGCAATTGACCATGAATCCGATCATAAGGGGGTGGTAAGCACGCCAAAAACCTGTTTTCTTGATTGGACTGAGGAGAAGCTGCCACCTGACAACCCTGATCAAAAAGCTCACCAATGCAATCACCACGGAAGGGATGACCCACCAGTAGTTCACGGATTTCAAATAGGCCACCAACTCCAGAAGCGGAATATTCTTAAAGGTGACATAAAGGGCAATACCGGACAGCAAAAGCCCTATGATCAGAGATAGGATGATTTTTTTATTTCCAGACATCCTGCTTTAAGGTCTGTCACCTGGTGTGGATGGGTGTAAAAACAGAGGTAATGATTTAGCAGTTTCAAGTAATTGCAAAACATCATTGAGGCGCCCTGCAGCAAGCCCCATTGAATTTTGCAATTTGCAATTTAAAATTTGCATCTCAAATAACTAAGCTGTGACAAAAAGGGGGATTTTGGACAGACAAAACATATTATCATTCGCTGGATAGAAGTCCTCGGGCCGTTTCAATATCCCGCCTGATCTGAGCTGCTAAGGCTTCAGGCCCTGAAAACTTCTTTTCGTCTCTCAGGCGACGGACAAAATTCAGGCGGATGGGCTGATCATAGATGACCTTATCAAAATCCAGGATGTGAACCTCAACGCTAAACAGACCATTCTGAAAGGTTGGGCTATATCCAATATTTGCCACGCCTTTGTAACGAGCCTTATCGTGTTCCACGGTCACGGCATACACCCCTGTCTTGGGACAAAGTTCGTCTGATAGTGTCAGGTTTGCCGTGGGAAAACCCAACAACTTTCCACCTCGATCACGGCCGCGAATCACATTCCCTCTCACCTGATAATAGCGCCCTAATAATTTCTTGGCTTCCTCAACCCTGCCCTCTCCTACCAGGTTTCGGATCTCGGTGCTGCTAATGCGACGGCCTTCAAGTTCAACCCAATCTGAGATGATGACTTCAAAACCATGGGTTGCGCCCATTTCTTTGAGCAGGGAAACGTCTCCCTCACGATTTCTCCCAAAGGAGTAATCCTGCCCCACGATAATCGCTTTTATGCCAATCAGGTCGCACAGGATCTCTTTGACAAAAGTGTGAGCCGGTGTGGCTGCAAACTCCCGGGTAAACTGGATACATATCAAGGTGTTAACGCCTGTTGTACCTATCAATTCAACCTTTTGTTCATAAAGGGTGATGAGCGGGAAATGCTTGTTGGAATTGATGACTCGAAGGGGATGGGGCTCAAACGTTATGACGATAGAGGTGCCGTCTATGCTTTGCGCCTTTTCGATGACCTGATGAAAAAGGGCCTGGTGCCCTATGTGAACTCCGTCAAAGTTGCCAATAGCCACAACAGCCTTCTTTAGTGGTTTAGAAATCTCGTTCAAATCCTTTATAATATGCATACCCTATCCCTTCATATCGGCCTTGACAAATAATATAAACAAGTTTATGTAATGGATTCCCAACTCAAAATCAATCCTTTTTCTGCCTTCTGATATGCCGAAGTGGCGGAATTGGTAGACGCGCTAGGTTCAGGGTCTAGTGGGTGTACGCCCGTGGGGGTTCGAGTCCCCCCTTCGGCACCATTTTCAGCATCGCCTAAATTACACACCCCAAGCTGTAAAGACGATTGGCCATTCAGGGAAGATTGTCACTATTTGCGCTAAGGCTGAATCAATTGCTTTCGAGATGCTCTTTGTGAAGGGTTGTGAAGCTCCCCGCCTACAAGGTGGGGGCTCTGCCTGACAGCAGCACTTCGCGTCCGGGGAGCAGGCCGGTCGAGCTATGTTGATTTTAGTAGTTACTTCAAATGGTTGATAATGAGAGTATCTAATCGTTTACATCTAGACAGGCTGTTGCCCAAATAGCTGAACGGCCAACTTTTTGAGAGCCGTCAGGGGGGATCTTTTTTTGAGATCAGGTCACTGATATGACCTGACAGGCCCCACAACGGCACCATATTTTGCATACGGTCCTGACCCATTTACAAATCGGCTGGTAGCTTGTATGCCACATTGACGTGTGCCTG
>QMMN01000074.1 GCA_003647275.1 Deltaproteobacteria bacterium | reverse complement strand
GAACAGTGGCGTTAATCCCTATAAGAGGATGTGCCAAAGAGATAACTTCCCCAATCGGTGTGATTGGGGCCGGGGTTACAGCGGCGGGCCCGCTCCCGATTTTAACGGGATTCCCTATTAAGCCCCTAAAGGCACCATAATTGTTTTTACAAGAACCTACCTTCCACTGTCAAGGGAAAATCAGTCTGCCAGCATGTCAAGACACGCCCGCAATTCTAACAAGTTGCCTCAAGCTCTTTACACCGTTTCTATTCAATATATTGATAAAACGTTGAAAAAGTAAGGCCGTGGACAGGGCGTCACCAAAGGCGGTGTGACGATCCACAGCGGTGATGCCAAAGTGTGCGGCTACGGCGTCAAAGCGTGTATTATGGTAGCTTTCAGGATCTATGAGCTCTACCTCCTCTATGCGCCGAATCCAGGCGGCCGCCAAAGCGGTATCAATGACGCGGTTCTGAATGGGAAATCCGAAACAACATAGCATGGCATGATTTAGAAATTTCATGTCAAAAGAGGCGTGGTGGGCCACTATGGCGTCGCACCCAATATAGGCCAAAAACTTCAAGAGAACGTCCGAAATGTGCGGTCGGGCACTTGCAATACCCGGCGTAATACCGTGGATGAAGATAGAAGGGGTCGGAATGGGGCCCTTCGGGTCGATCAGCTCGTAGAAGGCATCTCCCAGATGAATCCTGCCTGCTATTATCCTGACTGCTCCGAGGGAAAGAAGTCGATCACCTCTTTCGAGGTGGAGGCCGGTCGTCTCTGTATCAAAGATGACAAACGAGGTATTTGAAATGAGTCTTTCCGGCTGATATGCCTCTTTGACCTCCAATTGTCTGCGGACAGCATCGGGCATGTCATTCTGGCCCGTGTGCCGAGCATACAGCTTTGGCAACTTGCCGGTGTTGGAAAAGCCTAACATGATCTTCGCTATATGCTTTCCGGGAAACGCGCTTTTAGTTCCCCTTGCAGGTCACGAACCACATGGAATGCCTCGATGAGGCATTTTTCCTGAAGCTTTGACAGGGCTTTTGGGTCGATGTAATCACTCGGTTCTATCTCCTCCTCCTTTTGCATCATGTGGTGATTTATCCTGAGCAGCATAATGAAATTAAATGCCTCCTTAATATCTTCTGCCATATCTCTGGAAAGGAGTTTCTTGCGGGTGATAAGTTCCAGTCTATTCAAGGTGTTGGTAGCGCTAATTTGCTCGCTTAAGCTGAGCACGCGAATGGCATCGACCACAGGGACCAGTCCGCTCATCTTTAGATTGAGCTGATTCTTGTGGGTACCGCTCTTTTCAACCACAAGGGTCCTGAGGAAGCCGAGGGGCGGTCCGTTATAAAGGGCGTTGGTGGTGAGATGTCTTAGAAAAGCTCGATTCTTTTCAATGTTGTGATTCAAAAAAGCCCTGAGTCTTTGTGCCAGTACGGCAGCACCTGCAAGGGGGCGGAAATCAAAAAAAATGGTGCTGTTTCTTAAGTCTTCAGGAGAGGCCTTGTTGACCCACAGGGAAAAGTAACGCTTCCAAACCCTCTCCGGCTGGCACCATCGTGGGTTGCTCGCCATAATGCCTCCTTTGCATAGTGGAAAGCCACAGCTTTCCAGGCCGGAAACGACCCCTTGAGCCAAACGGAGAAAGTACTCGTGGACATCCTGATCTGAGCCAGCCTCCGGATCAGAATAGATGATGGCATTATCCTGATCTGTTCGCAAGGTCTGCTCTTTGCGCCCCTCACTGCCCAGGGCAAGCCAGCAGTAAGGAACAGGAGGAGGCCCCAGGCCTTCTTCACGCAGGGATTCTTCTGTCAGGGCGATGATCCTTCGGGTCAGGCGGTCATTGCACTCAGAAATAAAGGTGGCAATGTCTCTTGCGGATACACCGGAGCTGAGAAGACCCTTGACCGTGCGGTCCATTGCACTGACTAACCGTGTAACCCCTTGAACGGTTGTCTGCTTTTGAATGTCATTCATCACAGCAAGGGGATTAGATCCTTGCAGCACGATAAAATCGTGTTGTGAGATAACACCCTGGAGCAACTTTCCCAGGACCACACAGATGTGATGACAATTGAAGCGAGCCATCTTAAGAAGGGCGCTGAAGCAGGCTTCCCAGGGGGCAACGGAGAGGACGGGCGCACTCATAACCGTCCTGATTGGTTCAGATCCTGTCTTTCCTGCTGCAAGGATTCGATTGGTCATATCGCTCTTTGTAACAATTCCGAGTGGGTGATTCCGGACATCAACCACAACCACAGCGCCAACCCCCTCGCGGGCCATCAATTTGGCTACAAAGGCGACTTCATGATAGGGGGAGCATGTCACCGGTTTTCGCCTGACCAGTTCACCGGCGGTAACATTAAACAGGTGGCTGTCGGATCGGAAGACTACTGTGTCGGATACTTCGCGGGGCGCAAAAATACCCGTCTGGGCCTTTTTTAGCCGGTACGCAAGCTTGGATACGCGGATGGCAAAGTGTTCGTGAAACCCCACATGGTTTTGCATCAACTCATCAAAGGTCTCCTTAGGGAGCAAATAACATACCGTATCTTCGTGGGCCCGGACGTTAAATGCAGGGCCAGTTACATTGATAAGGGAGGCGCTTCCGAAAAACTCTCCCTCGGTTCTATATTCTAAGAGGATATCCACACCATCCTTGCGAACAGCCTTCTCCACTGCGCCGGTCTGGATAATATAGAGATAGTTACACGGAGGGCCATCCTGCTCAAGGATTAGGCTTTCTTTTGGGAAATAATCGATTACTATTTTTTGGGGAAGGCTGTTTAGAACGTCTTGAGGGAGCTCGTTAAATGGGACAATGCCACGAAAGAAGTCAATGATCTTCTTGTAGGGGATTTCGACCATTTTCTATTGCTTGTTGTGTCTTTAGTGTCTTCTCCAAGAATTCGGCTCTTTCTCGCAAACTCGGGGTCTTAGGTTTATTGTAAAGAAACCTTTCCATGAAACCCGGTCTTTTCCCAGTCTCCGGGTCAAGGGCTAATGCTTTTTGGTAGTCGGAAAGGGCCTCTTTGTGTTTACCTAAATGGTCATTTGCAATGCCGCGATTGGCATACGCAATGGCCAGGGCTCGGTCTTTTTGGATTGCCTTTGTGAAATCGAGAATTCCTTCCTTATACCGCTCCAGGCAAAGATAAGCAATACCCCGGTTCAGATAACCCTCAGCCTTTTCAGGCTGTTTGGAAATAGCCTCAGTAAAAAGATCGGATGCCTTTTGATACTTCTTTTTTTTCAGAAGGCGATTGCCGTCAAGCAAAAGGGCCCGATAGACCTTTTCCTGCCGGTCTATCGGGCTGTCTTCTTGCTTGTTGCATCCAAGGCAGAGGCAGACAACCACTGTCAGGGCGATGAACTTCAACGTGTTCATTATCAGATTACGTTACTTCCGGAACCGGCTTTCTCGCAGGTCCGGCTCCTTCGGGCACCCTTACGTCTCCGATATCCTCGGCCAGCACCTCCACTTCACCCACGATGTGGGTGGACATCTCCAGCTTGAAGGCCAGGAAGTACATCATGTAGCAGCCTAAGGCCCACCAGATGAGCTGCCAGATCCATATGGAGGGCATCCCCAAGAACCACGTTTCAGGTGCAGCCGGGTCACCAAAGATGGTGTTTCCGATCACGGCAAAGGGACCGATGGCAAACAGAAACCACACAACGGTGATGATCCAGCCGATCGGCTTCAGGTGCTGTTTTGCCCGTGGAAGGCTGGCGTGTTGCCTCAGGAATTTGTGAAATTCGAACCGTCGGGCAAATTCCTTCTCACCCGGCTGTGTGAAGGCGCTGACTAACACGGCGAGACCGAGATTGAATATGATCCCCCAGCCTGCGCTATGGATGGTCAGGGGATAGGCACCCCAGGGCAGCCCGAATTCAAACTTATATGTCACCGTCACTGCAACTAGACCCGCAATTAGCCCGGTCACAATCCCCTGTCTTGTAAACCATGGCACATACAAGATAGCAATCAGGGCTGGCCACATCTGAAACCCGTAAGAAACCGCCAGTCCCCCTAATAGGACCAAAGCGTCTGTGGAGGTGACGGCCACGATCAGAGCTGCTCCCACGACGACCAGAACCAGAAGACGCCCGAAAAACTTCTGCTGTCGGTGAGTGGCCTCTTTGTTCAGGAAATGTTTATACAGATCACGGGTCAGCATGCCGCTTGCTGTTGACATGTAAGCAGCGCCTGTAGACTGCATGGCGGCCAGCGCACAGACTGCCAGGAGCCCGGTGAGCCAGGGAATGTGATCTCCCATGAGGTGGATCAGCCACGGTACCAGGTTGCCCTGCTTTCCGTCTGCTAATGAGGGGATAATGTTGGCATCCATCAGGGCATGTCCCCCCATCCCCTGGATGGCTGTAAAAACCATCAGGATAAAGCCGATGCCGATAGAAGAGGCAACGACCTGCTGGAGGGGAAAGGGCTTTGGGTTCTTGTTGGCAAATGCCCACATGGAAAATGCCGGGGCCGACTGAATCCCCATAAGGGCAAACATATAGGTCAGGACCATGACACCGGTCCAGGCACCGCCTACGGACTTGCCTGCCGCTGGCACCCACTGAATCACCCCCGGAATGGCAATATAATGACTGTAACCGTCAGGGGTGACTTTCTTGTCAGCAAGAACGATTTTTGCGATTCCGGCAGTAAGGCCGTCCCAGCCGCCGCAGAAGGTTAAGGTAATGACGCCCAGGGAAACAATCCCAAAGGCCAACAAGATACACTGGGCTGTATCCACATAGGCAACTGATCGCAGGCCTCCCATGGCCACGTAGATGGTCACCACAGAAGCCAGAAGAATCATGCCCACGTTGGTAGAAAACAGGCCGTCGGTCAGGACGTTAAACAAAAATCCGGAAGCCCTCAGTTGCACGCCCAGGTACGGGATGCTGAAAAAGAGGGCAACAATGACGGTCAGGATACGCATGGTATCGCTCTTAAAATACGTGGAGAACATCTCTCCGGGTGTGACAAAGCCGTATTTCTTGCCAAGGAGCCACTGGCGCTTTAAAAAAAGCACACCGGTAAAGGGAATGGTGATGGCGTAAAAAGAGGCGTACGCGTAAGGGAAACCATCCCGCCAGACCAGGGCCGGGTGCCCCACGAAGGTCCATCCGCTAAAGGATGTGGCCGTAGCCGCCAGCACAAAGACCCAGATACTTATTTGACGCCCGGCGATAAAATAATCCGATGCGGTCTTGGCGCGTAACGCCCCTTTGACACCCCATGTGATACAGTATACCCAGTAGGCCAAAACAAATGCGAACAGCCAATAAACACTTGAACTCATAGTTTCCTCCTTGTTCTCACGTGCTAATGCTAACAGTTAATCCTCGAGGGTTGACAGATCACCTTCCTTTAATCCTAATTCTCGCGCTTTCAACACACGGCGCATGATCTTGCCGTTTCTATGAAACCCATCCACTGTCACCACAAGCCTTGCCTCAGCGTGGTTGATCCGCTCTCGAAGGGCAAGAGCGCTGAACCCCCCATACACAACACTGTGAATGGCACCCATCTTGGCGCATCCCAGCATCACAACGGCGATTTCAGGGATGTTCGGTAGATAAATCGCCACCCGGTCTCCCTTCTTGATACCAAGGGATTTGAGGACATTGGCGAACTTGTTGGCAGCCCTGTAGAGGTCATAATAAGTCATGCGCTCGCGGGCGCCGCTTTCGCTTTCAAAGATGATGGCCACCTTGTTCTTGCGGTGGGTCTTTACATGACGGTCAAGGGCATTGTAAGCGATATTGGTTTTGCCGCCTGCAAACCATTTAAAAAACGGTGCATCGGACCGGTCAAGCACCGTGTTCCATTGCTCAAACCAGTGTAATTCCTGGGCAGCCTCCCCCCAGAAGGCTTCAAGATCGGATCGGCCCTGCTTCAGGGCGTCCTCATAATCATTGGGGTCCAGATTTGCGTCCACAACCAACTGAGGCAAGGGCCGAAATACCCTCCCCTCTGCCAATAAGGCTTCGGTGGTTTCCTTTTCTGATTCAACTTTTTCTTTGTTGGATTCCATAGCTAAAGCTTCCATAGATCTCCTCCCTCCTTCTTTCTGTTTTTGAGACACGTTTTTTCGCGTGCTTCTATAGAGCAATCCCTATGCCAGCACGGTTATGCCGATGGCGCGAGGGACAATCGATGGGTATCTAATTGTATTTATAAGGTAAGTTTAGCTGCTGCAGATGGAGAAAAGTAAGGCGGTCATAAATGGCAGGACAGAAGAGTGGGGCCATCTTACTCAGAGTGGGACAATTCGCTTCGCTTCTATGTCTTTTTCGGATTGATCAAATTATTTGAAGCTTCAAGCCTGATCACCCCACCGAATCAAAGAAAAGGAAAAGAGAACGAGGACAAGGGAGCCGTTCATTTTATTAGCGGTAGCGCTTGTTTGAATTCATGGGTCCCAGCCCTTGTGAGCAATTCGTAGATAAGCATTTCGGTTGATGTGATTGTAATACCGTTACACCGCATTCTCTCTAAGGCGATCTCCCAATCATGAACAGAACGAGAAGATGTCGCATCACTTACAACATGGACTGTGTAGTCAGACATTGCGTGCAAAGCTGTTTGTGCCACACAAATGTGTGCCTCAACACCGGTGATAATCAGGGTATTTCTATTGAGTTGGCGTATATGTTCACCGAATTCCTCAGCCCCGAAACAATTAAATGTTATTTTTGAGATAGGCTGAAGGTCCGGTATTTCTCCTCGTATTTCTGTCACGGTCTCTCCGAGCTTCTGCTGCTCAGTGAGGACAACAGGAAGGCCAACGATTTTAGAAAACTTGATAAGCTTGACAATGTTTTCGATAACTTTGCCAGCTTCTCCAATGACGGGAACCAGTTTTTGTTGAACATCAATTATGACTAATGCACAGTCTTCTCTGCTCACTAATGGTGCAGTAGATGGATTCATCTTTGAAACTCCTTTGGGATTTGATATTTTTTCATCTTCATTCTGAGCGTCTTGCGGTCAATACCGAGCAATCGGGCAGCGTGGGTCTTGTTCCCCTCCATGCGCTCAAGTACCTTCATAATGTGCAGGCGTTCCATTTCCTCCAAACAAAGCGGCTCCCTCATGAGCACACTCGATAGTACTGTATTGGAATAGACAAGGTCCTGTCTGGTAATGGTCCTGTCTCGTGCAAAGACCACCAGCCGCTCCACAGTATTCTCCAGTTCGCGGACGTTGCCGGGCCAATGGTATTCTGTGAGTGCCTTCATGGCATTTGAGGAAAAGTCCCCAATCGCTTTACCCTCTCTCCTGCTGAACCTGTTTAAGAAGTGATTCACCAGCAGGGGGATATCCTCTTTTCGCTCCCGCAAAGATGGCAGGTGGATAGAGACCACGTTGAGTCGAAAGAAGAGGTCTTCACGAAAGAGTCGCTCGGCAATGGCCTTTTGAAGGTCCCGGTTTGTGGCTGATATAAGTCGGACATCGACTTTGACTACCTTGTGATCTCCTACCTTGGAGATGCTCTTTTCTTCCACTGCCTTGAGAAGTTTGGCCTGAATCTCCAAGCTTATGTTGGATATTTCATCAAAGAACAGGGTTCCCCCCTGGGCTATCTCAAATTTTCCGTACTGGGTTTTATCTGCGCCCGTATAGGCCCCTTTCACATGACCAAAAAGTTCACTTTCAAATATGGTGCTCACCAAAGAGCCACAATCGACTGATATAAAAGGGTGTCCACGTCGCTTGCTCATCTCGTGGATCTTACGGGCCACAAGCCCCTTGCCTGTGCCAGTTTCACCCTGAAGCAATACCGTGCTCTCTGTGGGAGCAACCATGGCTATCATCTCCTTGACCTTTTCCATGGCAGGGCTTTTACTGATGATTTCGGTGGGCCGGGCCTCCTGCTTGAGACTTTGCTTGAGATAAAGGTTTTCGATGGTCAACTGGCGGTTTCTCAGCACCCGGTCAACCAGTTTGAGCAGTTCATCCGGGGTGAAGGGCTTGGCGATAAAGTCAAAGGCCCCAAGCTTGATGGCCTGAACAGCAGTTTCAATGGAGCCATATCCCGAGATCATGACGACAATGCCTTCAGGGTCCATATCCTTGATTTTAGCCAGGACAAATAGCCCGTCCTCGCCTGGCAACTTTAAGTCGAGGAGGATAAGGTCAAATGACCATTTTTCGAGCAGGACAAGGGCTTCACGACCACTTTTCGCCAAAGTAACGCTGTGACCATGTTTGGCCAGGGTCTGGTAACAGGCATCCCGCATGTCCGCGTCATCGTCAATCACCAGGATGTTGTAACTGGCCTCCATCGATTCCTTCCATTTAGGATTTTGGATTCCGGTTGGAAACCTTCGTGGCTTCAAAATTGGAAAAGGCCATGAGACTTTAGAAGAGTGTAACTCTCCTTGAGCCTTCGTGGCCTTTTTGTATTTACCTGCTTCTTTATCGTGTAGCTATTCTTAGCCTTCTTGGCTAAGCATGGGTGAGGCGGGATATATAGCACAAAAAAATTCAACATGTAACCTTTTTTGTAACCCTTCACAATGGACTCCTCTTTTGTCATTGCGAGGAGTCCGCATCAGGCGGACGACGAAGCAATTTCCAGGTTGTGGGATTGGAAAAGTCTTGCTATTAGCCTTTCAGAGATTGCTTCGCTTCGCTCGCAATGACCGTATGGCCGATACCCCTGTGAACACTTACCTATTTTTTAAGAGACTCAGGTTGTAAATGAACTTGAAAGGTATTTATTTGAACTAAGATAATCCCGCACATATTCTTTTACAGCCGCATCCAGATCCATACAGGTATGTGAGCATCCGGCGGATCGTAGTTTTGTCATATCAGCACATGTGTAGTACTGGTATTTTCCCCTCAGTTTATCAGGCATGGGGATGTACTCGATGTTAAGCGGCCTGCCTACTGCTTGAAACAAAGAATCTGCCACCTCATACCACGACCGGGCAGTGCCTGTGCCGATATTGAAAATGCCATTTATTTTTGGGCTGTCGAGAAAAAAGAGGGTCATCTCCACTGCATCCTTAACGTAGATGAAGTCGCGAAGCTGTTCCCCATCCTTGTATTCCTCGCGGTATGACTTAAAAAGCCGAATTTTTCCTTCATCTCTCACGAGCGGATAGGCTTTATTTATCAGGCTTCTCATATCCCCCTTGTGGTATTCATTAGGCCCGAAGACATTGAAATATTTCAGCCCCACGATATGCGGCAGCCATCCTTTTCGAAGTGCAAGGAGATCAAACATGTGCTTTGAATACCCGTACATATTGAGCGGACAAAGAAGGTGTAATTCATCCTCTGTATCACAATAGCCCTGCCCACCGTCTCCATAGGTGGCGGCGCTGGAGGCATATATAAACCTGCAAGAGCGGTGTTCTTCGTGCCATGCGGCGAGACGGGCTGTATACCGATAATTGTTTTCAACGAGATAATCAGCGTTTCTCTCGGTTGTGGAAGGACAGGCGCCCATATGAAAAATAGCGCTGATACTGCTTCCGAAATATCCAGCTTCAAGTTTTTCAATGAAGTCAGATCTGTCGAAATAATCGGAAAAGCGAAGGGAAACAAAATTTTCCCACTTTTCTGTTTCGCCCAGGTGATCAACAACAACAATATCATCAACACCGCGCCTGTTGAGTCGCCATACAAGCGCGCTTCCAATAAAACCGGCACCACCTGTCACAACAATCATATCTTATCGTCCGAATCTCAGTGTTCTGTCTTGAATATACATGGGATGTGGGTTGAAAACTATCTATTCCAGGCATAGTGCCGTTTTACTTCTTCAAAATCCCCACAGGTCATCTTTCCTTCAGGGCATTTCCCAAGGCGCACACACTTGGGGCCTGCTCCTTCAAAGACACCCGGGCAGACTTTCTGGACAAGCACGAGCATCTGATCCGCCACGCCGCGTATCTCCCACTGCGCCCGGAGGCAGAGGCGTTCTTCAAAAAAATGAAGAAGTGCCCTGGCGTTCATGGTCACCAAGATCTTGGTCTCGCACGCATTAGGAAGCACATAGCGG
>QMMN01000073.1 GCA_003647275.1 Deltaproteobacteria bacterium | reverse complement strand
GATGAAGAGCATCGGAAAGCTGTGTGAGGGAGAACTTCATGCACAGTTTGATGAGGGGGAGCAGGATAGGCCCTCTGGATGTACCTGCATTGGGAGGTAGCTGAACCTGTTCTCTACTCTACTGACTTGGCGGGACTCCAAGGCTGCTGTAATTATGTTTGTGCCAAATAAAAACTTCACTTCGGTACTTGAAACGGTCAAACAAGTTATAGAAGAGCATCCCAATTACCTTGGTTTTAAAGGCTCGAAAGATGAAACTTGGCTTAATTACACATTTCATTTAAATGATGATCATAACAGACAGGTAAATCTTGCGGTGATGCTCTATCATATACCGAGATAGGCAGCTAACAAGTCAGTGCACCTGACCGCCAATCCGCTGCGCCCAAAGGTGCAGCTTATCTCGCAGCCCGATAGGCCAATGAATAGGAATTACGACAATCCATGTACAATAACAACAGTGAGCAAAAGCTGGAGACAAGTAAATCCGCAGCTATGAGTGAATATAAGCTATGCGACTATATCTGATCAATCCTTCCAACCCGCTCGTCAGCATCGTCAGAGTCAGGGAAAGTCGCTGGAACCGTTACCGGGTGTGGAAACCGCTCAGCCTTATGGTTCTTGCGGGCCTGACCCCGCCGGAGTGGGAGATCTCGATCATTGACGAGAACTTCGGCGCGCCGGACTATCCGTCGATGCCTCTGCCGGACCTGGTGGGCATTACTGCTTTCACCTCGCAGGCGAACCGGGCCTATGAAGTGGCCGCTTACTTCCGGCGTCTGTGCGTGCCCGTCGTCATGGGCGGCATTCACGCAACCATGTGCATGGACGAAGCCATGGAGCGTGTGGACTCGGTCGTCACGGGGGAAGGCGAGGGCATCTGGCCTCAGGTGCTGGAGGACGCTCGGCACGGCTGCCTGAAACGCCGGTATGACGGAGGGCTCGCCGAGATAAGCGATATCCCTGCCGCTCGTCATGATTTGTTGGCTACAGGATATGCCCTCGGAGCCATTCAGACCACGCGCGGCTGTCCCTTGAACTGTAGCTTCTGCAGTGTGACAGCGTTCAACGGGGCCCGCTACCGGATGCGATCCATTGAGGACGTTGTTCGGGAATTTCGGCTGATCCGCGAGAAACGCGTTCTGGTGGTGGACGACAACCTCGTGGGCACGCGTTCTGAACACATCGCCCGCGCCAAGGACCTGTTTCGCGCTATGATACAGGCGAAACTGAAAAAAGAATGGGTCGCCCAAACCACGATCAACTTTGCCGATGACGAGGAACTCCTGGCGTTGGCCGCGAAGGCGGGCTGCCGGGGCGTCTTCATCGGCTTCGAGTCGCCGACGCCGAAGGGGCTTCGGGAACTCAGCCAGAAGTTCAATTTGCTGATCGGCCGGAACTTTCGGGCCTCTGTGCGGCGCATCCAACGGCACGGAATCCTGGTGGTGGGTTCCTTTATCATCGGTTTGGACGTAGATGAACCGGGCATCGGAAAACGCATCGCTGAGGCAGCCAGCCAGTACGGCCTGGACAATCTCAACGCGCTGTTTCTGACGCCCTTGCCCGGCACGCGTCTGTGGGACCAGATGAAAGCGAAGGGCCGCATCGCTCTCGATACATTCCCGGAAGACTGGAAATACTACACGCTGACCTACCCGGTAGCCCGGTATAAGCATTTGTCTCTGGATGGTATCAGTGACGAGATGCTCTCCTGCGACCGGACTTTCTATTCTATGCCGCGCATTCTACGCCGGGTTTGGGGCAACCTGTGGGGTCGCCGCCAGCCGCTGATCAGTCTGGTGGGCAATCTCTCATACAGGAAAAATTCTCAGCTGAGTTGTAAAGCATACGCGGCCTTCAAGCGTTACCTGGGCAATAGGCATGACTGCGTAAAGAAGTTATGAAAAAAAATGGTGCTTGGCTTGTTGAAAACAGTCACTTCGGGGAAAATGGCCTAACAATGGCATCAACACCGACCGGGTACAGAATTGTTGGGTGATCAGCACCAAACACAGAATCAGTTGAGCCTAGTTTCCATGCAGGGCATATTTGATGACCGTATCGCCCTGTTTGACACCCAGGTCTCTGGCTATGATGGGGCATTTGGCCTTCAGGAGATAGAAGATGGGCCTTTGCTCGCTGGAGAGGGTTTCGTAGTTTCCCTGGCCTTTGCTGATGATCAGATCAGCCCTTTTAAAATAATCAAGAAATCCTTTTGAGCACCTGTTCAGGATGGTTCCTGGAGCGTCTGATCCTGAAGAGACGATTTTTGCTACTGCATCAAGGCCACTCTTTACGGCATCCTCGGTTGTGGCGTCATTGATGACGGGCCTTTCCCTGACCGCATATATGACAGGTTTGGCCATGACTTCGATAAGGATCTTGTCAAACACGGTCTCACCGGCGTTGTCTGCCAGATAGAGGATCTCACGGGCGCCTTCCAGCTTTTTCTTGAACGCCTTGTAATGGTAAATAGCTGGTTCTTTTCGGAGGGATTCTTGAATGTCTTGTTCTAGCTGGAAGTCGGGGTTTGCGCCAAAGTCGATGATGTTTCCTGCTACAGCAAGCCGAACGGCGGTCTCCAGAGGATCCCCGGCATTCTCCACCATCTCCTTCAGCGACGGATAAAGCCCAAGGGCCCTTTTGATGCTTTCGGCTTTCAGGCTGGCAAACGGGTCATTGATGCCTGTGACCTCTCTGACGGTCCTGTAGACCTCCCGGCCGGTCTCAGGCGGAGAGCTATTCAAGGGGATCTCAGAGACGAGCATCCCGATCCTGTCGAGCACCTGTTTGATTTTTTTCTCGTCTTCAACAGCAACCCTTGCAGCAAAAAGCGCCTGTTTGAAGAAGCAAGGAATACAATCCAGATAGGTCTTCATGAGTCCTGTTTACTGTTGAAGAATGCCTGATATCCTTTGTAAGTCATGTAGATATCAGCCTTGCTTGCAATCTCAAACGGAGAATGCATAGAAAGAAGCGGTGTGCCACAGTCCAGGACCTCCATGCCATAGATGGCCAGGAACTTGGCAATCGTGCCGCCGCCCCCCTCATCCACCTTGCCCAATTCGCCGGTCTGCCAGACGACTTTGTTTTCGTTGAAGAGCTTTCGGATTTGACCCAGATACTCGGCATTTGCATCGCTTGAGCCATACTTGCCGCCAGAGCCGGTAAACTTGGTGATACAGACGCCGTATCCGATCCTGGCCGCATTGCGCTTTTCATGCACGTCCTGATAGTCCGGGTCGAGGGCACCGTTCACATCAGCAGACAGCGCCCTGGAGGATATCAAACAGGACCTGAGGGCCTTTCCGGTGGCCTCCTTGCCGGTTACCTCAAACAGATCAGCCACAAAGTCTTCCAAAAAGCGAGATTTTGCTCCCGTACTCCCATCGCTCCCGATCTCTTCCTTGTCGATGAAAAGCGCCACAGCCGTGGTTTCCGGGGTCTTTAGTTCGCCCACCGCCTCAAGCGAGGCATAGGCGCATACCCGATCGTCCTGGCCATAGGCACCGATGAGGCTCCGATCCCAGCCCACATCGCGAGCTCTGCCCGCAGGCACGATCTCGATCTCAGAACTCACCAGGTCTTCTTCGACAATCCCGTAGGTGGTGAAGAGGTATTCAAGCAATGCAAGCTTGAAGCGTTCTTTGATTTTATCATCGCCCAGGGGGAGGCTGCCGACCAAGACGTTCAACTTTTCCCCTTCAAAGGCCTCAGATACCTTTTTTTCGGTCTGGACCTTACGTGCAAGATGCGGCAGGAGATCGGCAATCGTAAAGACAGGGTCATCGTCTGACTCGCCCACCTGTAAATCGAGATGGCTTCCGTCTTTTTTAAGAACCTTACCGTGGATTGCCAGGGGGCGGGCCAGCCATTGATACTTTTTGATACCGCCATAGTAGTGGGTCTTTAGAAAGGCAAGGTCCACTTCTTCATAGATCGGGTTTTGTTTCAGGTCAAGCCGGGGGGCATCAATGTGAGAGGCGACAAGGTTCACACCTGAAATCAGAGGCCTTTTGCCGATCACGGCCAAAGCAATATTCTTGTTTCTATTGATTTTGTAAAACCGCTTTCCGCCCCTGGCCCGGGTGATATCCTTGAATCCCTTCTTTTTGGAAAAGGCCTCAATCAAGCGCACTGCCTCTCGTTCTGTCTTGGCGGCATCGAGAAAACTTTTGTATCTTTCAGCAAACGCAAGGACCTTGTTTTTCTCTCCTGGTCCCACGACATCCCACACAAGTTGTGGCTTGCGGAAAAGTCGTTTTCTGAGTTGCTCTACCTCTTTTTTGCTCAATTTGCCCTTCATGGTTCATCCTCCCGTGAGTCAGTTGCTCTAAGATGAATGCCTCACCTCTGATAAATGCCGATGGTCTATTTGGCTATCACTTCCTTGTAACCGGCGCGGTCCTCGCCACGGGAGCAGCTCCCATAGGGCAAGAACCCGCCTCCTTAAGGGGTCAGGCGGGGACACTCGCTTTACAGCATGGGGTCATTTCGTTCTTGCTTCAAATGACCCCTGTTTTATATCGTATTTTTTGTTGTTCAGACAAACAAAGTATCTGCCTGTATCCGGTTCTTGCTGAATGTAGCGGGCAAGTTGGTAGTAACTGGGACGCAGGAAACGCGCCCTGAACTTACCTCCCCGAATTTTGCAATAGAGGACGTGATCAGGTCCAATCGAAAGGGTTTCGGGGGCAAGGTCTTCCTTGGTATCGTCTATGAGGCGAAGGACGAAACGATCTTTGTCTCCATCAGCAGAACCCGATATAAAGTCCGTCCTGACGACGACATACGGTGTGTCTTCAACATCCAAACGGCAGACCTGGTCCTCTAATTTAAGGATATACGCTCCCTGTTCATCCATATCGAGGGACTTGTAAAAAAGAGCAAGAAGCCCCCGGTGAATAATAGGAGCCCCTTTATGGAACCATCTTCCCTCCTTATCGACATAGATCATACAGGGTGGAAGCGCTTCGTGTTTTTCGGACATAGCGTATTATTATATAATCAGTCATAGGGTTGTCTCAGCCTGAGTTACTAAGGGGAGCATCAAATCGTTTACATCTAGAGATCTGTGCATAACCCCTTTGAGCGGCCATTATGAACTTTTTGGGGTACCCATCCGGGCGAAGCGAACGGCCCACTTTAGTGGGCAAATCCTGAACTGTTTGAGGCCGTTAGGCCGAGTTTTCGGGATTTAGTAAGCAAGCCCGTGCATGGGTCAAAAAGTTCATATAAAGGAGTGAAAAGGGATTATGCAAAGGTCTCATCTAAACAGGCTGTTGCCCAAACATCTCTACCTTATTTATTGCAAACAATATGATGTTCTCCTTAATAATGGGCAAGTTGCCCTTTTGCCAAACCGGGTAAACCTCTAAGGAATCTGCAGGCAAAACATGCCCCCATGATCATTTTATCTTGTTACTTACTTTCAACAATCAATGTGACCGGGCCATCATTGACCAGTGAGACGGCCATCATGGCCTGAAACTGACCGGTGGCTACCGAGATACCCTTTGATTTTACCCGATGAACAAAATACGCATAAAGCTTCTCGGCCTTTTCCGGAGGGGCTGCCTCAACAAAGGATGGCCGCCGACCCTTTCGGCAATCACCCAGGAGGGTAAATTGTGAGACGACCAACATCTCGCCACCTGTATCAATGAGGGAGCGGTTCATCTTGCCGGCATCATCTTCAAAGATCCTCAGGTGTGCGATCTTGTCTGCCAGATAATCCGCGTCTTTCTCTCCATCAGACCGGGAAATGCCCAGTAATACCAGGAGCCCCCGGCCGATCTGCCCTACGGTTTGATCGCGGACACGAACCTCGCTTCCTGTCACTCGCTGAACAACTGCTCGCACCTGAACCGCCTTTTTTGAAAAAGGGCCCTTTTTTTCTTCAGGCCTTGAACCCTGGGGTATGAGGAAGGGAGGTCGAGATCCAGATCATGGCAGGGCCTACTAAGGCAGGGAATTGTTTTCAGCATACAGTATATTTGCATCTATCAAGCCCTTACACCTCACAGCATTAAAGGTAACCGTGAGCCGGTTGAGGTGGCGGATTGGCTTTGCGGTGGACCAGGTCGATTATTTCACAGCGATTTTAGCAAAATAGGCGCCTTGGTTATTTTTCATGTCCTTGTCGTTGATCCCAAGGTAAAGACGCCCGGCTGAATCGGCTCTGAATTTGAGCTCCTTACCGACCAGAAAGGGCTTCCCCTGTTGGCCGAGCTTGCCGATCAGGGCCCCGTGCATGGCATCTGAAGTCACATTGTATGTTCTCCAGATGAGCTTCGTGATGGGCTTGATGTTTGGATCCTTCACGCCATTGGGGGTACAGGGGGTTTTCTTGTTGATATAAACCTCGCCTTCAGCACGGACAATGATTTCCTGACCTTTGTTTACATCAATCCCGGTGTCGATCCACGGCTTAGTCCCAGAAACCTTGACCTCCCGTTCCCCGGGCTTGGTCGCACTCTTTCCACACGCACAGAGCCCCAAAACAAGGATTCCCAGCACGAGGCATCGGATTAACAGTTGACCCTTCTTCATCTGGATACCTCCTTTATTAAACGTGATTTGGGTGGTTTGCATGGATCATTGAGACGGCCTGTCCGCGTCCCTCGACAAATAAAATAAATTTTACCATTTATGCCCATATCCTGCAACAGGAAACATTGCTTCTCAAACCGTTACGGCGGCAAAAGGGGGGCTTTGTACGCTGATTGACCCCTGTTTTCCTCATACAAGGGCTCAACTTAATTATTCTGTGTGATTTCGTGCCATTGTCGGAGGTTTGTGAAGTAGAGGCCCACCCTTATTTTAACCGGATCAACCCCCTTGGCCTTGGCCAGCATGCCCTGGTAGGCTATCAGCTGAGGCCGGTAATGTTTGGCTTGCTGTTTGACAAACTCGGCTTCCGCCTGACCGGGCTCTGGCCGTGACGTCTTGAAATCAACAACCCACCAGTGGTCTCTGTCTTGCTTGACAAAGTCGAGGATGCCCGTCTGTATGATGCCCGGCTGTTTCACGGCCTCCACAGCGTATTCGCTTTCCCCATCAGGCTGTGTGCGGTCAAGCAGCCACTGGAAAAAGGGTTCCTTCTGGCAGGCCCTTACCTCATCTTCTATTTCTTGCGCAACAGCCGTGGCCGTGTCTGGGTTCATCCCCTCGGCCGCGAGGGCGGTTGCGATCCTATCCGTATCCGGGAGGTCTCCATTGCGCCAGAGGGTCTCGATGAGCCGATGGGTGATGGTCCCTCTTATGGCGGCATGTTCTGCTGGTTCGGCTTCTCCCGTGGCAGCATTTTGGGCATATTCCAAGGGACCCGCGAGTTCGGAGGGGGCTTGAATGACATAAGGGAGTGGCTGGGCCTCAAAAGGCACTGGGTCTGGCAGTGGTTGCTTCTCCTCGCCCTTTTCCCGTGCAGCCGCAGGGCCGGAGGGATTGAGCAAGGTAGAGATCAACCCCCCATCGTGGTTGGTTGTGTGTTTCAGGATCCAGGCTAAAGGCGTGTCTTTCTGGGCTCTCAGCCCGGATTGGGTATATGTTGCCAGGCCGCTTAAAAAAAGTTGCTTCCTGGCACGGGTTGTCCCGACATAGAGGACTCGCTTGGCTTCGCCCATACGGCGACCATCGGACAGGCGCTTTAATAGACGGTAGCCCGGTTCGGGTTTGCCCAGCCTCCGGTCGGGGCCCATGGCAATCAGGGGGAGCCCTGGCGGCTCTGAGGATCGTTCCAATAGATACGGGGGGTGGTGGCCTACAGCGAGGGGTTGCCAGTCCAGAAAGGGGAGAAAGACCACGTCAAACTCGAGTCCTTTGGCCGCATGCACGGTCATCAGGTCTACCAGGGCCGTTGCTGCATCTGGAGACTCAGGGGCATAAAGGGACTCGATGGCCGAATCAAGACGCAAGAGGGTCTCTTCTGGGATCCCAGTTTCATTGGACTTCAAGACCTCGAGGAACAAACGGCAGTTGGCAACACCCTCGGCACCAAAGCTGGCAGCCACCCTTGCGGGGCCGTCCAGTGCCATCCATACCTCTTGGACCACCTCTGCCAGGGGGTCCCTGCCTACCCGTCGGCGGCCCTGGTCCAGAGCCGTCTGAATGCGCTTTATCTCTGGATATTGTTCGGCCGCAAGCTTGAGTTTCTGGGACCAGGCAACAGGGGACATGCGGGCGATTTTCAACAATAAAGTGGCATCTACCCAGGCCCAGGGAGACCGGACAAGAGATGCCCAGGCCAAATCGTCCTGGGGCCGGCACAGGGCCGTCGTCATCTGGTAGAGATGCGCGACCTCGGGTTGTTCCGCCACCTTGAGTCCTTCCTTCACCCGAACAGCCAAGCCGGTCTTCCGTAGGGCCTTCAGGTAAAGGGGTAAACGACTTCGAGTAAAGAGAAGTATCCCAATGCTTGCCCCAGGCGATCCTTCAACCAGGATATGCCGAACGGTTTGGGCCAACCACTGGGCCTCTGCCTCTGCCGGGGAAGAAATCGAGTTGTCTTTAAAGAAGATATTCAGTGACACGGGCGGGGTTTGAGGATTTTCTTGGAGCCGGGGATATGCTGTTGATGGTTGAAAAGGGACTTCATCAAAAGCGGCCTTGGGATTGGCCATGACAGTGCGGCCAAAGAGCTGGTTTGTCCATGTGACAAGGGGGGCTTGCGAACGGAAATTGGCTTCAAGCTGTATGTTCGTCAGGGGCAGTCGTCCCTGGCCAGAAAGCGGTATACCCTTTTTGGCTTCCAGGAAGAGTCGCACCTCGGCCTTTCGGAAGGCATACACAGACTGCTTGGGGTCTCCCACTAGAAATATCGTGCGACCATCACCAGGGGTCCATTCAGCACAGAGGCGCTGGATGAGGGTCCACTGGCTGTGACTGGTATCCTGAAATTCATCTACCAGGATATGCTGAATACGATGGTCCAGAAAAAGTTGCAGGTCACCCACGGTATCTTCGGCCAGGGTTTTGAGTGCAGCCTGTTCCAGCCTTACGAAGTCAAGCACATGCAGCTGCCGGCATTTTGTTTCATATGTCGTGACGGCCCGGGCTACCAGTATAATCAGGTCGGCCAGGGCATTAATATCTGTGGGGGATGCATCTGGCCCGGGAAGGACTTTTAGGTCGCAAAGCATCCGGCTTACTTCGATGGGAAGCTCTTTCACCTGTTTCCCCCAGGGCCCCTTGGCAAACCCCTTGTAAAAGCCTCCCATAGTAGGGCCGATCTGTTGGCGGGGCCTCCCCTCCTTGGTGGTTAAGGCCTCGGCTATGGCCTTCCAGGCTGGCAGGTCCGGCCATGCTGTTCCAGGGAGATCATCAGGAAGGACAGCTGCATTTGGGGCGTCTTTTTCCTTGAGGTGGCGCCAGAAGGCATTCCAGTGTTGCCCTAGAGGTGTGGCCCTGAAGGCCTCAGAGGCCCCCCTTAGAAAACCCATGATGATACCGTCCATACGTTGGGTGAGAGCCACCTCAAAGTTGTCCAGGTTTGGATAAGCCCCCAGAGCTTTAACAAGATCGGAAAAGAGGTCTCTCTTTTTGACCAGGTCTTTTATCTCTTCTACAAGAACAGGAAGGCGGTTGTTCAGGCGGAGAAGCCGGTTGTCAAACGCTCTGCGCTCAGGCACATCGTCAGGCATGGTGAGGATATCATGGATCATCTGCCGAATTGATTCATCCAGAACAAGCCCCTGTTCCTCCTCTTCAAGGACCACACTCTCTGGTGGCACCTCGGCCTCCAGGGGCGCCTGCTTGACCAGCGTGTAGCAGAAACCATGAAAGGTCGTCACCTGGAGCCCTTCCGGGGAAAGCAAGAGGAACCGATGCGCTTCATGATGTTTGATGGCCGCCTTGGCGTTTTCTAACAGGGCCACCTCAAGGTCATTGGCAGGCTGAAGGCCGCGATCGGCCTTCTGTAAAAGCCCTGCTATGCGGGTTTTCATCTCGCCCGCAGCCTTGTTCGTAAAGGTCAGGGCCAGGATTTCATGGGGGTGGCTGACACAGCTCAAAAGCTTTATGTACCGGGCCACAAGAAGCATGGTTTTGCCGGAACCTGCCGGAGCCTCTACATGATGGCTTTGGGTAATATCAAGGGCAAGCTTTCTGGCCTGGTCATCCGGGGGCGAGGTCATAACATCCAATGTATTATGATTTCGCTAATTAGATAAGGAATTTTTTAACTCGATCATTCCCCGTCGCTTGCTCCGGGGTTGTTGATTTTGGCGTGTTAGGACAAGGGGTCCAACCCTGTTTTTTATTTATTTCAACCTGGAAAACCTAGTCCTGTGGGCCAGGTCAGAGTTCAATGGCTCTGCCATATATGAAACAAGTGAGCTAAAGTGCCTAACGTGAGCTAAAGTTGAAGAATTGTATTGTTATTAAATCTGTGTGCGCTGAAAGCGCCTCCTTAACTTTAGGCACTTTAGTTCACTTTAGGCACTCTTGGCTTGGTCACTGTGGCCCCCTTTGAGGGGGCTAAGCCAAGGCCGGGTCCT
>QMMN01000072.1 GCA_003647275.1 Deltaproteobacteria bacterium | reverse complement strand
GGTGTCTTGATTTTGCGAGCTAATGTTCTCATACCACAGCAGGAGCTTTATTTATAAGGGCTTATACAACTAACAGCCACTTGTTCTAAGGTTCGTATCTTTGATACTTGCGAAATTCGGGATGATACAATCTGATTAAGGAACTTGAGATGAATGGCTTATAATCAGAGACATGATTCAACAGGGCTTGCTGCAGGGAGCTTCAAAATTTCCGCATTCAAGGTTTTCAAGTTCAGCCTTGGTCTACGCCAGCCTCTGGTCATCGGCGAACACCATCTGAGCAAAAGAACCGGATTCATCATAGAGATCCGTACTGAAGGCGATCATGTCGCCTTCGGTGAGATTTCGCCTCTTCCCGGTTTGAGCCGGGAAGACATGACGCTGGTTGAGACTCAAATAATGTGGTTGCGCTCCTCTGTCTTAGGGCGTGAGCTGCCGGATCATCTGGAGGCGCTGTCAGGGGGGGGTGACAACTGGCTGAGAGGATACAACCTGGCCCCCTCGGTGAGATTCGGGTTTGAGACAGCGGTGTTGAACCTCATCGCCACAGCAAGAGGCCTCCCACTGTGCAAGCTAATAACGAATTCACCGCGCGATTGGATTTCAGTCAATGGGCTGTTGAGTGGCTCACCAGCTAAAATTATGCAGAAAGCAGAGAAGCTGCTTGAAATGGATTACAGGGCATTCAAGCTCAAGGTGGGGCGCAACTCCATACAGGAAGACATAGAAATTACTCGCCACGTTAGACGGTTCATCGGTGATGACGCCACCCTTCGTCTGGATGCTAACCGTGCCTGGAGCATTGATGATGCCCTTGCTTTTGGTCAGGCAGTGGCTGATTGTGAGATTGACTACATTGAGGAACCGGTCAAAACCCTGTCCCTGTTGGAAAAGCTCATAGGTGAAAGCGGCTGGTTGCTGCCAACTGGGTTGGACGAGAGTCTGCTGGAGCTGACGGCCGAGGGGCTTTTGTTCATGCCAGGGATAAAGGTCGTCGTCCTAAAGCCGTCTTTGTTGGGGTTCGAAAAAGCAATGCAATTTGCCCGTGCGGCAACAGCGCGTGGCATAATGCCGGTCATTAGTTCTGCATTTGAGTCGAGCGTGGGGTTGACGGCGCTTGCGCACCTGGCTGCCTGTGTGAACGTGGTTGACGTGCCTGTCGGACTGGACACGCTCGACTGGTTTGAGGAAGACTTGCTGGTTGATCCCCTCAGGGTCGAAATGGGGAGGCTTCGAATCACCGAATTGCCAGACATCCCCCATGAAATAAGGAGAGACCTGCTTGAAGCAATATAAAACGGTCTACAATGAAACGAGTGATGAATAGTATCCGATGCCCGATCAATGCAGCCGCTGAATACTATGAAAAGTTGCCAGCTTTGATTGCCGGTGACTACGTCATCTCGTATAGCGAGTATGAGCAACTTGTTGCCTCCGCGGCTGCCCGGCTTAAAGAGACTGGGGTTTCAAAAGGGGAGCGGGTGGCCATTGTTTCCAACAACCGCTGGGAGTATCCAATATTGTTGTTTGCCTTGCTGAGACTGGGTGCCGTAGCCTGTGCGGTTAGCCCGAGATTTCCACAGGAAAGCATACGGTCATTACTGAAAAAGATCGATTGCAGTAAGGTTGTGGACCCCATCGAAAGGCTAACAAGTGTCACGTCGCATGAGATGCGAAGAATTGACCTCAATACCATCATCAGGCGCTTAGAATCGAACGGCCATATCACCTCTTCGAATGTGGTTATCGACCTGAATCATGATGCGACCATCATTTTTACCTCTGGGAGTTCGGCTCATCCCAAGGCGGTGTTGCATTCTTTTGGTAATCATTATTATAGCGCGCTTGGCTCGAACAAAAATATCATCGTTCAACCCGGCGACCGCTGGCTTTTGTCGCTCCCGCTATACCACGTTGGTGGGCTGGGCATTCTGTTTCGGACGCTGATAGGTGGGGGGGCGGTGGTAATCCCCGGCAACAAGGAGAACATTGTTGAGTCAATTGAAGTGCATGACATTACGCATCTGTCACTTGTCTCCACCCAACTCTATCGTTTGCTGAACAAGGGAGTGAGCCCCGCAAAAGTAAAGAGGCTGAAAGCCGTTCTGGTGGGAGGGAGCGCTGTGCCCGCGTCTCTGATCACCAGGGCCTATGAGTGCGGTCTGCCGCTCTTCACCACTTATGGGTTGACGGAGATGGCCTCACAGGTGACCACCACGCATCCACACGAGCCCCTCGACCGCCTTTTCAGTTCCGGGGAAGTTTTGGATTATCGAAGCCTTAAAGTTGATAATGGTGGAGAGATCCTGGTCAAGGGGAAAACCCTCTTTAAAGGTTATGTCGAGGGAACCATGACCACGTTACCGGTCGATGATGAGGGTTGGTTTCGAACCGGTGACCTTGGTCTTCTCGACAGCGACGGCTATCTCAAATTCCTGGGGCGAAAAGACAACATGTTCATCTCCGGTGGCGAAAACATTCATTCTGAAGAGATCGAAGGCGTATTATGCCTTTTAAATGAGGTTGTGGAGGCTCTGGTTGTACCAATCGAAGATGAAGAATTCGGCTTCCGTCCTGTGGCGTTCATCCGAAGTCCAGAAGGTAAACAGATAGACAAAAGAGGCGTTGCCTTACATTTGGAGCGTTATTTACCCAGATTTAAAATCCCGATCAGCTTTTATGAATGGCCTGAGGGAGTCAGGGATGGGCGGCTCAAACTGGATCGGCATTATTTTGCAAAACTTGCGCAAGCGTTGAGGCAAAAAGGACTCAAGTAATACTCAAAAGGCCGTGGCGCAGATTTTCCGGCAATGGGATCTTTTCCCCGTTTTTTTTGTTGACTGACACATGGACTGTTCGGAGCCTTGCCGCCACGTTGCCGTTCCCATCCTTGAACAGATAGGATAAAATGAAAGATGTTTTTCCAATTTCGGCCTTCAAGGAAATGGTGAGCTTTTCCCCAAGACAAAGTCCGCGTTCGTAATCAGCCTCAGCGTGGGCGATTAGTATTAGATAATCCGATGCCCGGATGATATAGTCCAGGCCGCAGCCGATTGACTTCATAAAATCCTCATAGACGGTGTGGGCGATTCTGAAATGGTTGGCGAAAAAAAGTATTCCGGCTGCGTCAGTATGGTGCAGCTTTACTTCGGTCTGGGTTTCAAACATAATTCCATCTCCTGTTATTGCATTGTTCCATACGCAAGCTCAACTGATTGCTGATATTAACCGTTACTTTGAAAGCTGTAAACAAATAAATTGAGTCTTCAAACCACCACCATATGTTGCAAATCCCTTTTCCTTGACACACGACCCCAGCTTTCCTATACTTACCCTACCAAAAAGATGGCGGCATGGAGTGCAAGTAGAGGGCCAACCATGCCAGGTCGGGGTAAACGAAAAATTTGGACTCGATATGGTTTTAATATCGTAACATTTTCAATAACTTTGACCGGTTTGCTCCCCGAACGCGAAGCCCGCGAAGCGAACCTGCGTGCGGAAGCACGGGGAGGCTTCACTCTGGCAAGTAACTGCGACTTTTTTGTTCAGGCGGCCCACCGCAATATCCAGTGGTTAATTCCTATTTGCTATTTTCCCGCTATTCCTCAAAAATCATGGAACACGTTCAAATTGATGGAAGATAGGTTTGACGTTGCTGATAAGCAGGACGATGTATGCGAAGACACTGACTGTGGCGTGCTCTTCGGAGTTGTGAGAATTCGGCCTATAGAAACAAGAAACTGACTGAAGTAGAAAAAGATGCCTGTATAAAAATGGCTAGTTGAAAGACTGAGAAAGGAGGGGGCAAATGAGTGATCTAAAGGGTAGTCAAACTGAAAAAAACCTGCTTACCGCCTTTGCAGGTGAGTCCCAGGCGCGAAACCGTTACACATATTTTGCCAGCCAGGCAAAAAAGGAAGGTTTCATTCAAATATCATCCATCTTTGATGAAACAGCCAACCAGGAAAAGGAACATGCCAAAAGGCTCTTCAAGTTCCTAGGGGGTGGTGAAGTGGAGATATCTGCGAGCTTTCCGGCGGGTGTCATCGGCAGTACTCTGGAGAACTTAAAGGCTTCTGCCGAAGGCGAAAACTACGAGCACACCGAGATGTATCCCGGCTTTGCCAAGGTGGCCCGAAAGGAAGGATTTGAAGATATCGCACAGGTCTTTGAGGCCATTGCAGTCGCTGAAAAACAGCACGAAAAGCGGTATCGCGATCTTGCTGCCAATATCGAAGCCGGTCGTGTATTCAAGCGGGAGAGCAAGGTTGTATGGCGATGTCGCAATTGCGGCTATTTGCACGAAGGTGAATCTGCCCCCGAAACGTGTCCTGCGTGTGCTCATCCGCAAGCATACTTTGAGCTGTTAGGTGAGAACTGGTAGTTACAAATGTCACGACAACTGGTTTTAAAACCGCTTCTAGACGTAGCCGGCCTTTCGCGAGTCCTGTGCCTGCACAGGTTGTGGAAAGGAGAATAGCCATGCTGAGCAAAAGAATGCAAGAAGCCCTTAACGGGCAGATCAATGCCGAGATGTATTCGTCTTATCCTGTACTTTCGATGTCTGCCTACTTTGAATCAATAGGTTTGAGTGGTTTTGCCAACTGGATACGTGTGCAGGCTCAAGAAGAGTTGCTCCATGCTGAAGCTTTACGACTATGTTAACGAAAGGGACGGCAGCGTGATCCTAGGTCCAATAGAGGCTCCCCCCTCGGAATGGGAGTCTCCCATGGCAGTTTTTGAGGCCACATACCAGCACGAGCAAAAGGTTACAGGCCTCATAAACGACCTGGTGAATCTTGCCATAGAAGAAAGGGCCCATGCCACCAATAGCTTCCTTCAGTGGTTTGTGACCGAGCAGGTGGAAGAAGAGGCGAGTGCCAGTGAGATAGTCAATAAGCTAAAACTCATGGGCGATGCGCCAGGCGGGCTGTTTATGCTTGACCGAGAGCTGGGTGCGCGGACCTTTACCATGCCTACTACCGCGGGCAACGAGTGATATGTTTGTCTCTTGCTGAGAGCGCAGAGTATCAGAATTTTTGTATGGACTGCTGAGTGAGGAATTCAGATCAACTGCTCTCTCCATCGGGAAGCGCTGTGGAATTTAACGCTCCAGTTTTACCAGGAGAATGGGCATAAGGCAGTTTATACTGGGCCAAAGGGAGGCGCGACTTCTCAGTAACACAATATCAGCAAGGCATTGATGCAGGCGATTCGTCCAATTTGGATAAGACTGCCCACAGATTCAAGGGGATCTTGAAATACCTGGCGGCCAAGGATGGAGCTGATATTGTCTATATGTCAAAATAATTGAAAAGTCCTAAAATTTAGGATATGTAAATCATGCCTGCAAAGCACTTCCTTGGTTGGCGGTCGTTTGTAATGGCATGGAGCTTTCTCTCATTCTATCTGGATGTGGGGGAGGGAAAATTTACTTGTTTTTAAGGAGGGTAACGCCCATGAAATCATTCTTTTCTATTTTTGTGATCCTGCTAACAGTGGGTTTCCTCTTTACAACAGCGACGATTAGGGCCCAGGAGGCTGCTTCTTTGAAAGTAGCAGATGCTGCAATTTGTAAAGATGTGGTAGACCGGACGCCAGTAGACGCTGGCACTAGTTTCAGCGCATCAGTAGGCAAACTTTATTGTTTTACCAAAATTACGGGTGCTCAGGAACCCACCACGGTTACCCATGTCTGGTATTTCGGCGAAACGGAAAGGGCCCGGGTAAGCTTGGCCGTTGGCGTTGCCAGCTGGCGAACCAACAGTTCCAAAAAAATTCAGCCACATGAGCGGGGATCATGGCATGTGGATGTACTCGGCCCAGGTGGTGAGTTGCTCAAGACTCTTGAGTTTGAAATCACGCCGTAAATAAACGAGAAAAAGGGCCTGCCCTGGAGAAATATAAGATATTTCAAAAATGTTCCAAGACAGGTAGAATGATTACAGATGAAGAGGTTAATGAATGAATAGATGATCACACCAGGAGGGCCCGATAGGCTGAAGGGCTGTATTGATGAAATTAGCACCGGTCAATATTGGATTCTACGCACCTTTAATACTTAAACATCCCATTATCGTAAACGATCACCCTCGCCCCAGAAGTCAGATGCGCTGTTACTGTCTTTCTCTCAGTATTCACCAAGTCCCAGTGAAGCGCCGAGTCGTTAAATCCCAGTTTCTTTTTAACCTCTTTTGTTAATACAGCTGGATTTCCGTCGTAGGTGTCCGAATATGATGCGCCCAACGCTATGTGACAGTTCCCATAGCGTCCGCCATAGTTTTCATCAAAAAGGGTGTTCGCCATGAATTTGTCGATCTTAGAGAACCTTTTGTCGGTCAAAGAGAACTCCCCGATCTTATTGGCGCCTCTGTCCATGGATAGCTGTTTAACAACAAAGTTTTCCCCTTTATCGGCTTCTACCTTGACAGCCGAACCCTTTTTGAAGGTCAGTCGCACGCCTTCCACATAATTTCCGCTTCGGAAAGAGGGTTGGTTAGCAAAATAGACACCTTCGGTCCCCCTCCAGTCTGGGGAAAGAAAGATTTCAAAACTCGGGATATTGTGCCCGGATATTCCGATCCACCTTCTTTGCTTCCCTGGGGTGATTTTCAGATCAATGTTTTGTGATTCGATATGATAGTATCTGACTTCCATGCTATTCAGCCATTTTTTTATGGCTGTGGCATCCTTGTAAATGGTTTTCCATTCCTGCACAGGATCCTGCCTGTCAAGGTAACAGGCTTTGACAATCTGATTTGTGTATTGCCTCATAGAAAGTCTGGCCTGTTTTGCCAGTTCGGGGGTTGGCAGCGTACAAAGGGTCCAACCAAATGATCCCAGTTGTTCTCGTTTCTCCAGGATGTCACGTAAGACTTTTCTCGAGATCGCATGTTTTCCAATCTTCCTGGGATCTATATCACCAAGATGGGTAAGAGATTCTGGCGCGTGCAAATAGAGACTGCCGTTTAGGCTCTCACAAAGTTCCTTTTCGCCAGGTGCCTGGAAGACAAGCTGCTTATTATTGGCCTTCTGGAAGAAGTTGTGCTCCATTTTAGATGTCAACCCCATGCGTAGCACTGGATGCATGCCCATATCCAGAATTTTGGTCTGGACAGACTCGGCCATCCTAATGGCGGATAGGTCGTATCGAATCAAAATAATATCATTTTTTCTATACCTGCCCGTCCTTGAGGTTTTTAGACCCCACAGCACGACATCTGCATATTTGTTCAATTGGGTATCGGTAAGCATCACGAATCTCCTATTATAACTCGAATACGGCCCTTACAGGGAAGTGGTCTGAAGGGTAGATCCCATCAATCGGCCCCTGCAGGACCTCGCACGCACTAAGGCCAAGAGGCTTTCTATACAGGATCCAGTCAATGTAACCGCCAGTCGGTTCTCCGGTAAAGCAATGGAATGTGCTGGGGTAAGGCTTCTTAAAGGTTTCATTAAAATCTAGCCCGTTCAATGTTTTTCCTGTGAGCCATTGATAGCAAAGGCTTTCGGGTGTGGCATTAAAATCGCCCATGAGAATGGTTGGAATCTCGTCACCATATGATGACAGGTGATCTTTGATGACCCGGGCTGCCCCCATCTGGGCCGGGGCCTCAAAATCAAAGTGGGTGTCAATACAAATCAAGGGCTCACCATTGAGGTGGAAGAGCCCGAGTGTAGCCTGTCTGGGGTAACGGCTTTCAAAAGACCGGCTCGGGATGTGTGGGGTTTGACTTAAAAAAAAATGGACATCCTCTTGGCACACGATCGTTTTTCGATAAAATAAGATATTGTCCTGCCAGAATTTAGGAGCGGGGTGTCGTCTCCCTATGTACCTGTATTCAGATAGGTTCTCAGCTAAAAAATCGATCTGGAAATGATTGGCTTCCTGGGTAGCAATCAAATCAGGACTTTGACCTTTGAAAAGCTTCACCACGCTTTCTTTGCGATAGTCCCAAGCGTTGGGTCCGTCATCAGCAAGACCAAAGCGCAGATTAAGGGATAGTACGGATATTCTCTTCATATTTACATCAAGACTTTATCTGCATATAATAAAGGGAGATATTTTTTTATGTCCAAATGGGTTGTTTTAAAGTTTTCAAAGGTTATATCGTTGAAGGGGAGGCCATATTCGGACTGGATAATTTCAAAGATCTCCAGATAATTCAGCAAGATCCTTTCTTCCCACTTCAGCCCGAGCCGATCCGCTATCGTGAGGATGTAGGGTTTTTGGCCCTCGATTTCTAAGAACACACCATAGGGCATTGTATCAATCAGGAGCTTTGTCTCGTCAAAAATAAAAGTTTCTCGCCATTTTTCATAAACCTGCTTCGGGTGAAACCCTAAACCCTGTAAAATAGCGTGGCAGGCGTCAAAGTCACTTACTTCCACTTCCAGCTCATGGTGTACTTTAAATTGCGTATCAGGGGTGGAGGGCCTTGATTTGAAGGTCAACCGGATGCGATCGTCTTTTCGGAGTCTCAAGAGAATCCCCTGGTTTTTGAGACTATTTGCCGCATCCTCAAACGTGACGTTCGTTTCAAATACTCGGCCATAGTAGGTGGCGCCCATGCCGAACACGCGGTTTCGTACGGGCTTGATCTCAGGCAGATGAAACTTCACCTCAATTTCGAGGGGACCGTGGATAGACCGTGCATGATTCGATATTCGTGATTCAGTTTGGTTCACGATTTTCGCGATTTGGAGTAAAGTTGTATTCTTCGAGACATACGCTAACGCCTCTTTAGGTCGGGGGCCTGAGGGACTGAGAACACACACTTCATATTTCCCATCCCGTGGTTACCTCTAGGTAGGAGGACACAGAGGACCGGAACCTACTGAGATGCATTGCGTAACTGCTACTAATGTATTGGAAATAGAGCAAAATGTCAAACAAAATAGAGTGGGGCAACACAGTTTATAACCGTGCGGAAAGGTTGAGCACTTTTTGTTTATCATTTTTTTCTTGACACAACTCAAAAGAATGCTAAATTGACCACTTTAATTAAATTAAATTTTAAATTAATTTTTAGAGGGATAAAAGAAAAGAAGCTTAAATCATGAAGACCTATAGTGCCAAACCAAATGAAGTAGAGAGAAAGTGGTATGTTGTTGATGCCAGCGGGTGGGTTCTGGGCAGACTGGCCAGCTTCGTTGCTGCTCGCCTCCGAGGAAAACATAAGCCGATATATACACCCCACGTTGACACCGGGGATCACATCATTGTGATAAATGCAGATAAAGTTACCTTGACTGGCAACAAATGGGATCAAAAGCTCTATTACCGCCACTCCGGTTATCTCGGAGGGCTCAAATCGACGACCGCCAAGCAACTTTTGCAAAAGCGACCTGAAGATTTAGTGGTTCATGCGGTTCGTGGGATGCTTCCCAAGAACAGGCTTGGTCGTAACATGTTAAAAAAATTAAAAGTTTATGCTGGGCCCGAGCATCCGCATGTGGCACAGCAACCTGAAGCACTGCAACTTTAGAACTGGGAGTATTTCATGGCAGAATCTTACTACGGTACTGGAAAACGGAAGACTGCAGTGGCCAGAACCTGGCTTAAGCCCGGAAAGGGTATTATCACCATTAACAAGCGGACCCTTGAAGATTATTTTGGCAGGGAGACTGCCAAGATGGTCGTAGAACAGCCCCTCGTCCTGACCGATACACGTGATAGCTTTGACGTGAATGTCAATGTCACCGGTGGTGGTATTTCTGGGCAGGCGGCCGCCGTTCGGCACGGTATCACGAAGGCTTTGCTTCAGTTTAATCCAGAGTTTAGATCAATGCTAAAGAAGGCGGGTTTTGTTAGGCGTGATTCTAGAATAAAAGAGAGGAAAAAATACGGGCAAAAAGGGGCTCGGGCTCGTTTCCAGTACTCGAAGCGCTAAGTGGCTGCTCATTTACAATCTTTGAAAGGGAGGGGCTGAGAGGGCTTCTTCCTTTTTTTGTGAAGCTCCGCTCTAAAGGACGGGGGTTTTGCCTTGGGGCAGCGCTTTGCGTCCAGGGAGCAGGTCGGTCCATTTAGTCTTGCACGTTGTGTGGGACTGTCATTTTTGTCTTCAATCCAGACGAAAGGGGTGAATTGATGATGGCCAAAGAAGAAGCAATCGAGGTAAAGGGCAAGGTGATTCAGGACCTGTCGCATGGTAACTATAAGGTGGAGTTGGAGAATAAGCACCAGATACTGGCCCATCCTTGTGGAAAAATGCGGAAATACTCTATCAAAATCTTGCCCGGGGACATTGTAACTGTAGAGCTTTCGCCGTATGACTTATCACGGGGAAGAATTACATATCGATTTAGGTAATGTACAGAATGGCTGAATATTTGGGGATATAACCTTGCTTGCCTGTCTTTCTCCCATTTTCCTGTCTTTTTTCCTATCTGCAGTCAGGCCTTCACAGTAGAATTTACCCCTTTTTATCTGGCAGAATTGAACTTGTGGTTTCTATGCAAATGGCAGGAATTGTGCTTATTTTTAATTGTTTTTTAATTTGACAACGCAAATTCCTTACCATATTGTAATACTTTAGTGTGATATGTATCCCGTATTCCGGAAAACTCTATTCTGGTCTTGTAAGTTATTGAAATCATTATGTGCTATTTGCTGAAATTTATGGGCTACAACTTTTAGTAAAGTGGAAACATATTGCTATTTCAAT
>QMMN01000071.1 GCA_003647275.1 Deltaproteobacteria bacterium | reverse complement strand
TATGAGTACCCGGTAGCCCATGGCCTCTAATAGTTCCTGGCCTACTTTTAGGATGACCTCTTCATCATCGACCAGGAGAACCGTTCCGGTTCCCCTAATGAAGGGCTCGGCCGTTTTGATGGCTTTTTGGATCTTTTTTTCTGCTGCAGGCAGATAAATACTGAAGGTCGTCCCTTGCCCCTTCTTGGATTCAACATCAATATATCCACCATGGCCCTTTATGATGCCATAAACAGAGGCCAGCCCAAGACCAGTGCCCCGGCCCATCTCCTTGGTGGTAAAAAACGGATCAAAAATGCGCTCTATGGTTTCTTTATCCATACCTGTCCCTGTATCGGTCACCGTTAACAGGACATAGTTGCCCGGCTTTGGATCATACAGCTTGCTCTTCATGTCCTTGTGGGTCACATTCCTGGCCCTTAAGATCAGATCACCACCACCAGGCATGGCGTCTGAAGCATTTATAAACAGATTCAAAAACACCTGCTCGATCTGCCCGGGGTCTGCCTCTATGGCATATAAGTCTTCAGGAAGCTCTCGATGAATCGTAATCTCCTTTCTGGTTCTGCCAAAGGCATCAGAAGTCTCTTCGGCTAATTGGTTCAGGTCAATGGGCTTGACCTCATATCTTCCCTTTCTGGCGTATCCAAGGAGGTGTGAGGTTAGTCTGGCTCCGGTTTGAACCTGCTTTTCAATGTTCTTTAACCGTTCATAATACGGGTGTGCAGAATCTATATCCATAAGCATCAAGGAGAGATTTCCCTGGATGCCCATGAGCAAGTTGTTGAAGTCGTGGGCGATGCCACTGGCCAGGGTGCCAATGGCTTCAATCTTCTGGGCTTGTTGAAATTGGGCTTCTAGTTTTCTCTTTTCTTCCTCTGCCTGTTTTTGCTTGGTGATGTCTCTTGCAACTGCCGCAATTCCTACGGGCTTTCCGTCATCTCCTTTCAACAAAGTAACAGACATATATGTGGGAAAAGGTGTTCCATCTTTTCTGATATGCCCTATTTCACCCGCCCATGAGCCCTGTGTTTCTATCTGATGCAGACATAGCCTGTATTCCTCCATCTGTTCCTCATTGTGTAAATTCACAACTTTCATTCCAATCATCTCTTCGGAGGAATAACCATGCATCCGTGCAAAAGCATCGTTCACATATGTAAGTTTTGGTTCCAGATCGCTTATCGCTATACCATCAATAGACTGCTCAACAACGGAACTTAATTCTCTTATTTGCTTTGCTGCCCGCTTACGGTCGTCTATGACTTCATTGAGTTGCTGTGCGTATATTGTTGATTGCTCATAAGCTATTTCCACTCGCTTGATAGTATCACGTAGTTCTTCCTCTGTCCGCTTGCGTTCTGCAACTTCCTGTTTAAGTCGTTCATTCGCTTTTGTTAATTCAGCGGTGCGCCCGGCCACCATCTCTTCAAGGCGGTCGCAGTGTTTTTTCAATTTCTCCTCTGCCAGTTTATGCTGAACGACTTCTTTTTCTAACGCCTTGACTCTTTGTTCCAATTCCCCATAAGTAGGTTTTCGAGCCATCAGAACATTCTCCTCTTGACTTCAAAACAAAAAACTCCCTCCACATGTATCTTTCATACTATGCGTGGTATCTACATCAGTTTTATAAGGATTCTCCCCTAATTATGCAAGAATTATACCCGAATGTTGAGCCAAGGTAATTGCTTATATTTTAGATAATTAGAGGTTTTCCGGGCCGCCTAGAGATAGGATAAGTTTGTAGGAACTCGGCTCAGAATCTCCAAGCTTGTCAAATTTTTGACTTTTGCCAACGCTGGGGAAGCATATCTAGGCAAGTTTCGCTGAGTATATCCGAAAGATGGAAACAGGCTGGCTAACGCCAGATCAAGCCTCTGTGTCCTGCAGCGCGCTCTATGAAAGGGAAAAATACCCTTTGATCCCTTACGCAATCAGACGATTGGTAAAAAAATTAACAAATACAAATAGGAGATGCTTACGATTTCTGCTCCTTCAGATATGCCTGCACTACGGCCAATACCTCGGAAATTTCTCTGGTTTGCGGCAGCGTGGCAGCAATCTTTTCCATGTATTGCCGTTCGTGTACAGCACGAAATGTGGGGTTGAAATTCACATCATATATCCAGCTGATCTGAAGCAGTTTAAAATCGTTGAGCGTGATCATGTCTTTGAGGTCAGCTGTCCTGTGCTGGCGAAGGGCATTCAAGATGGCAGGCGAATAGGTGCTGGTGTTGGGCAGGTCCAATTCAATGGTCGAGTTCGGGGTTTTATCCCGATGGTCATAATAGTCGATCACAACCCGCCAGATATCCAGCTTGTCGGCATCGCGCAGAAGACGCGCAAAAAAGAGGCAGCGATCATCTTCGTCTTCCGGCAAGGCGCGTACATTATGGTAGCCAATTGCCTTGGTGATGAGCATTTGCTCCACGTCCGAACAGACCGAAAGCACCTTATGTTTGGTCAACACCTTCAACCCGAGTTTGGCATGGTTCTCTGAAATACTGTCTTTGAAGGTGCCGTAGGTGGTATACTGTTGAAACCTGCCTATATCGTGAAACAGGGCCATGGTCTGGGCCAGCAACATGTCGTCTGCTGAAAGGCGTAAGGCCTTGCCGAGCATGACGATCTCCTTACACACCCGCGTGGTATGTTCTTCTTTTAGCCTGATATTGCAGTTGTGCGCTGGATCATCCGTATAGTAGGCACCCACGTACTTAGAAAACCACGCCTTAAAGTACGCAAGATCCTTTGTATTCATGAAAGCACAATCCCAAATGATGCGTAATGAGAGAGCGGGGGTCCTCAAAGCCCCCCGGTGCTGGCCACGAACGGCCAGGAGCAAAAGGCTGCCCCGGTTTTATTGACTTCCGCCATTCACAACCGGCTGTATTTATAATAGGCAGCACAGGTCCCTTCAACAGAAACCATACAGGGACCTATGGGATTTTCCGGGGTACAGGCTTTTCGGAAAAGTTTGCACTCCATCGGTGTCTTGACGCCGCGGAGGATGTCGCCACACTGACATCCCGGCGGTTCCGGGGCATCCGGCACCTCAAGGTCAAATAGCGCATCCGCGTCAAACGCTCGATAGGCTTTGCGCAGGGCAAGGCCGCTGTTTGGAATGACCCCCAGTCCTCGCCATGTTGCATCACAAGGTTCAAAGACGTGATAGAGGGTTTTCAGGGCATTCGGATTCCCTTCAGGTACGACCGCACGACGGTACTGGATTTCTACCCTGGATTGGCCGGCCTCTATCTGGGTCACCAACATATATATCCCCTGTAGGATATCAAGGGGTTCAAAACCCACAATGACACAGGGGGTATGATACTGGGCCACGACCGGTTCATAAGGCGCCGTTCCAATAATGGTGGTTACATGTCCGGGACAGATAAATCCACTAATGTCCAGCTCCCCGCCTGAAAGCAGGGCATCCATGGCAGGTGGAAGAAGTTTGTGTGATGAGAGGACCCAAAAGTTCTTGATACCCTCTGCTTCGGCCGCGACAACGGCGGCGGCAATGGTGGGGGCAGTGGTCTCGAATCCGATCCCAAGAAAGACCACCTTTTTTTCAGGGTTCTGTCGGGCTATCTCGAGGGCATCCATAGTCGAATAGACCATGCGCACGTCAGCGCCAAGGCCCTTTTCTTTTTGCAAGGAAGACTCAGACCCGGGCACCCGCATCAGGTCTCCGAAGGTCGTTACAATCACATCCGGTATCCGGGCGACTTTGATTGCTTTGTCGATATCACGCATCGCTGTCACGCACACAGGGCAACCAGGGCCGGAGATCAGGACAAGGTGGGAAGGCAAAAGCTCGCGGATACCATATCTGAAGATGGAGACCGTGTGGGTACCACAAACCTCCATGAGCCGTACCGGCTTCTTGGAGATGGCCTTGATACGGGCTACTATCTTGGAAGCGAGTGCGCCGTCCCTGTATTCACTCAGGTGCTTCATCGTAGGCCGCCATCTTCTCAAAAAGTTCTATGGTCACCCTGGCCTCTTCAGGGTCGACCCAGTGAATCGCGAAACCAGCATGAACGATTACATAGTCCCCAACTTCTGGCCGCTTATCCACAATATCGAGACGGATCTCACGCACGACGCCACCCAGCCCGACCCGGGCGTTCTGCCCATGAATTTCAATGACTTCCATCGGAACCGCCAAGCACATGGGTGCATCCCTCCGCTATTCGTTATTTGTTGCTCGTTGCTGAATACTGAATGCTGGAACTGGTCTGCCCATTTGATCTTCTCTTTTATTCCGCATTGCGCCTGACGGCCTGAGGACATCCCCGCATGTCCATACTCGCAACAGGCTCATTGAGCCTTATATATGGCATCTGCAGCCACTGCCTGCCCCAGTGCAATGCCCCCATCGTTGCTGGGAACCCGGGCCTGAGTGTAAACCTCAAAGCCGTGTGATTCAAGGGCCTGGCTGAGTTGAACCAGCAAACGTGCATTCTGGAAACAACCCCCGCTCAAGACCACCTGCTTCAGCTTTCGTGATGCCCGCAACCGCTGACACACCGCCAAAAACAAGGCAACCAAGGTATTGTGAAACGTGGCGCTGATCAGGCCTGTTGAACATCCTGTTTGAAGGTCGTCTACCACAGATCGGATGATCGGTGCAGTCAAAAACTGCTGCACGCCATCCCTTTCTTGGATTTCAAAGGGATAAACGCGCCCAAAATCCGCCTCTGCCATAGCCTCAAGTTCTACAGCAGCCTGCCCCTCATAGGCCACGCAGTTTCGCACACCACAAATGGCAGACACCGCGTCAAATAGCCGTCCACAACTTGACGTCAGGGGGCTGTTTATATGATTTTTCATTACGTGGACCAAGGCCTTGATCCGCTCTTCAGGTATGCTGTTCAAGAACGGAAAATCCATGTTGAAAAATTGGTCCTCAAAGGCCTTGTAAAGGATACTCACAGCCATTCGCCAGGGTTCCTTGATGGCTGCTACCCCACCCGGCATGGGCAGGTATGCAAAATGCCCGGCCCGCTCAAATCGATGTTCCTCCACCACCAGCACCTCGCCACCCCAGATATGCCCGTCCGTGCCATAGCCTGTGCCATCCAGGGCAACTCCGATGACTGGCCCCGCGAGACCGTGCTCGGCCATGCCGCTTACAATGTGGGCGTGATGGTGCTGGATACCAATCTGCACCACGGATTCTTGCTGCAATGCATACTGGGTGCTCAAATAATTGGGATGAAGGTCATAGGCAACGATCTTTGGCTTGATCTCTAATATGCGTTTGAGATGGCAGATGGTCAGCTCAAAAAAATTTAGGGTTTCCAGGTTTTCCAGGTCTCCAATGTGCTGACTTAAAAAGGCCTCCTTCCCTCGCGTCAGGCAGATGGTATTCTTCAATTCTGCGCCACAGGCCAGGATCGGCTCTAAAGACCGATTTAGAAAGATCGGCACCGGCACGTAACCCCGGCTCCGCCTGATCTGTCTGGAGACACCGCCCATAACGCGCACAATAGAGTCATCGCTCCTGAGATAGATGTCGCGGTTGTGGTTCAAAAAATAGTCGGCAATATTTCCCAGACGCTCAAAAGCCTCCTCGTTATCAATGGCAATCGGCTCCTCACTGATATTGCCGCTGGTCATGACCAGGGCCAGAAGGTCCTCGTCGTGAAGCATCAGGAAATGCAAAGGGGTATAAGGAAGCATCACACCGTAGTTGCGGTTTCTGGGCGCCACCTGTTCGGCAATGTAAGGATTGGGCTTCTTTTCAAGGAGAACAATCGGCCGCTGGGGTGAGCTGATGAGTGATTCTTCAGCTTCTGTTACCCGGGCAAACCGCCTAATATGGGCCAAGCTCAAGGCCATGATGGCCAGGGGCTTTTCCTCCCGATGTTTCCTCTGCCTCAGGCGTATCACTGCATCGTTGTTGGTGGCATCCACAGCCAGATGAAACCCTCCCAATCCCTTGATCGCTACAATCTTGCCCTGTTTCAAAAGGGCTTGAGTTTGCCTTATGGGATCTTTGGCCGAAATTTCTCGACCTGCGTGATCCCAGAGACGCACCATCGGGCCGCAATCCCAACAAGCATTGGGCTGGGCATGGAATCTGCGGTTGGCCGGGTCGTGGTATTCTGCCTCGCACTGGGCACACATCTGAAATCCCTTCATGGCTGTCAAGGGGCGGTCATAGGGAACATCCATGATAATGGTATAGCGCGGGCCACAATTCGTGCAGTTGATAAAAGGATAGCCATTTCGGCGATCCTTGGGATCAAACAGTTCCTTTATACAATCCTCGCAAACGCATACGTCAGGCGAAATAAGTGTGCTGCGGTGATCTTGCACTTCGCTCTTGCGAATGGTAAAATCAGCATACGACTTTAGCGGCCGCTCGATTGTATCTATGGCAGAAATGTGGGCCAGCGGTGGTTTTTCGTCAAGGATGGCCTGGTGAAAGGTCTGCAAGGATTCTGGCGGGCCTTCCACTTCAATACAGACGCCGTTTGAGGTGTTTGTCACAAAACCTTTCAGGTTGTTGGTGAGGGCAAGATGATAGATAAAGGGTCGAAAACCGACCCCTTGGACGATCCCCTTGATTTGGATCTTTACCCCTTTTATCCTTGGGGCTGGATCTGGCTCGACAGCCACTCGGCCCATCGATCGATCCCCTCTCCTGTTTTGCACGATATCTCAAAAATCTCCAGGTTGGGATTGATTCGAAGGGAAGCTTCTTTGATCCTCTCTATATTACAATCCACATAGGGAAGAAGATCTATCTTGTTAATGAGTAACACACTCGACTCATGGAACATGAGTGGATATTTTTCAGGTTTGTCAGCCCCTTCTGTTACGCTAAGGATCATGATCTTATGGTCTTCTCCTATCTTGAACTCAGCAGGACAGACCAGATTCCCTACATTCTCCACCATCAGCAGATCCAGTTCCGACAAATCAAAGGCCGGAAGGGCATCCCGCATCATGTTTCCGTCCAGGTGACAGGCCCCACCCGTGTTGATCTGAACCACCTGAACGCCCTTCTGGGATATCCTTTCGGCATCCCTGGTAGACTGTATATCCCCTTCGACGACACCGATGCGAACCCGCACCCCCAAGGCATCTATCGTGCGCTCAAGCAGGGATGTCTTTCCCGAGCCCGGAGAACTCATCAGGTTGATAACCGTGACGTTTGCCTCTTTAAATAACCTCCGGTTTTCCTCGGCAATCCGCTCATTGGCTTCTAAGATATTCTTTACAACCGTAAACTTCAAAAAATCAGCCCCCTTCTTTCGTCGTTGTGACAACTGCCTGTGCAATTTTTGTACGTCAATTTACGGCTATTGTCAAATGACCTTTTTGATCTGCTCGTCCCGAAAATGAACGTCCTCCACCCTGAAGCACGGGGGGTCGCTTCCCGGGCTTGCACACCCAGAACGGAAAACATCTGTTTCAGATAGCTTCCCTTGACCCAGCCTACCCTGCCTCGCTACCGCACCAGGGCCAGGCAAGGCGGGGGGCTGCCTTGCGGCAGCGCTTTGCGTGGCGGGAAGCAGGTCGATCCAACCTGCCCAAAACGAAAAAAGCCCTCGAAGCAACGGCCTCGGGGCTTATTGATCATGTTAAGCTTATGTGGTGGGCCGTATAGGAATCGAACCTATAACCTTCTGATTAAGAGTCAGCTGCTCTGCCTAGTTGAGCTAACGGCCCTGATCACATATTTTTACAGAAGACTGAAGGTTGCCTAACAATTCTGAGAGGGCCTGTCAATTTTTTTCTAAGGTCTCATCTCCTTTTTAGGTAAAACGACCAGATCACCTCATCAATTCTCTTGTGCCGCTGTAATCTTGTCACCTTCTATAACACAGGTATGCCTCTAAAAGCACAGCCTGATCATGAATCCCCCACTTCGGGACCATACATACCCGGGAATTTTTGATTAAATTTAGCAAATACAAGACAGGGTGTCAAGAAAAGCTCCCGGGGAAACGCAAGTCCAATGGGTGCGGCTCTCAAGCCCACTACCTGGAAGATGTGAAACTTGCAATCTGAATATCTTTGTAATAATGCCTCAAAATATCCCTGTAATCATGTCCGGCCTGAGCCATACGGTATGCCCCCCACTGACTCATACCGACGCCATGTCCAAACCCCTTGCCACGAATCCGAAGCCCATCTGGACTTTCATGGAGACGAAAAAGGGTGCTTTTCAATTCCATTGCGCCCATTTTCAGACGAAAATCGTTGCTCTTGAGGACTGTTCTGCCGCGAGTTGATACAACCTCTATTCTAAGGGAACGACCCGAGGGGCTGATGTCAACGGGACGGACCCAGGATATGGCCCCCACATTCAGACCATATTGATTCAGCCTGTCTTGTATGGCCTGATAAGAAAGCGAGAGCTCCCACGTACCTCCTGGAATATTGTCACTATAGGGATCGCGTATTCCCCTAAGGTAAGGTAAGTCAGCCCCCCAAACATTTTTGGCAGACTCTGTAAAACCACCGCTGTTGGCATGAAAGTAGGCGATCACCAAGCGGCCATTATAGGTCATGACCTCGCCCCGGGTTGCATCCACGGCCCTGGTGGAGGCAGGGGTTTCTGCGTCATAACCTCCATAGACCTGAGACGTGGTAGTAGCGACTAGATCGTAGGGTTTGTCCGTACTTTTGCCCTTGACGTACAGAGCATAAGTACGGGACGACACGGCTTGGGCCTTTAGGGCATCTCCAGCCCAACCAGGAGACATCTCCTTTGGTACCACGCCGTAAAGATACGCCTCAAGGTCTACATTATTGATCACCTGGATCTTACCGTCATTTTTTGCCAAAACCCGGAAAGAGCCTCTGTAACGTCTCCCGTCAACCGCCAAGAGTCCCTCCTTTGTTTCCACAATGCACTGTGCAAGCTTCAAACCCTCTCCATTGATAAGCAGTCGGCCGGCCCGGGCAGTCAATGTGAAGGAGCCGTGGTCCGTATAAACGATCCGCCCTGAAAACGGGTCAGAAATCGTGATAAGGCCTGCTGTATGAAAGGTGACACGGGATGCCCCATCCCGAATCAATACCCTGAGTGTGGTGTCGTCTATAGCCAATCCAGGCAGGGGCTTGGGTGCTTTCGGTTTTTCAGCCCCTATTTCAGCCTTTGCGCTCTCAGCCCAAACCTCTGCCGATTGGCTGTGCTTTCCGGTCGGATACTGCTCAAGATATCTCTTAAAGCTCTTGTACGCCTGTTCATACGCCCCTTTTTCGTAAAAAACCATCCCTGTGTTAAACAGGGCATCTGCTGCAAAGCTGCTCCTTGAGTAATCCCGCATGAGGACGCCATATTGTTGCAAGGCCTCATCATATTGATCTAAATATAGGCTGTAGATCGTTCCTATAAAAAAAAGCCCCTTGGCCCGATTCTCATAGCTTTCCGAATGTGTCACAATCTCCTGGTAGGCCGCCAGGGCCTCCAGATAACCTCCTTGGTTCAAAAGATCGGCTGCCACGCGAAAACCCCTGACATCATCATAGGCCCCAAAGCTCACTGAAGCCCGTGCCAGGAACAGCAAGCCCGCCAAATAGATGAATCCTAAAATTCGACCTCTCCGACAATAGCCCATGTTATAATCATTTGCCCTCATCCAAAAACCTTAGCCCATTTTATCTCAAGCAGGCGCTCAACATTCTTAAACTTAAACGAGAGTGAATTAAATGTTATGGCTATCCCCAAGTTTTCCTTTTTCTTCTTTTCGCTTCTTAGCCTCGTTATTTCTTCCTTTGCCTTAACGAATTCTTGGCCAGTTATCATAGCTGCCCTTTTCAAGAATCAACTCCCCTGGATTATATTCCCTTATCTTGCTCAGCGGCAACGCGCCGTGGAGGGCGGGGAGGCTTCACACTTTAGACTCACCAACAGAGCAGAAAACCTTTCTGCCGGGCGTTAGGTAGGCACATTTTGAGGTTCATCTGCCCCCTAAGTTTACATATAAAGGCTGTGATAAGATGACAATGGGGGGATTCTGATAATTGCGCATTACTTAATCGTAAGTCGTGAAGTAGTCAAGTACTTTGTTTTCAACTGCTTACAAGCCAAAATCAGCTATTTTCTCCCCCCAAAAAAACGGGCATACTCTCTTATATTTCCGATTTCGGCATTGGGCGACGAGGCAGACAAAAAAAAGCCCCCACGCCTATTTGGTGGGGGCTAAAGTATGGGGGGACGGGGGTGAAAAAAAGTTATGAACACGGACGTAAACACATACATACACGAAGTATGCCAGCATTGTTTTATCACCACCCAACAAGATACAACCCTGCAGAATCTTAGACAAAAACGTATGATTAGATGGGACTGTAAACCGGGCAAAAAGCAGGAATCTGTCCTAAAAAATAGGAATTGTATTAAAAAATAGGAATTGTCCAAAAAAATGCGACATCAGCAGGGAATGAAGCTTCCAGCCTTAAAAGGTGGGGGTTCTGCCTTGCGACAGCGCTCCGCGTGCGGGGTACAGGCCGGTCACAGGATGGGTTTAGTCAGTCCTGGATATCTTGTGTATTCTTAGGAGACCATACAAACGGGACCGGGACAGGCCAGATATCCGGCAAGCCTCCTTGATATCGCCATTCGCCTGTGAAATCAGGTCTTGTAAATATTGTTGTTCTAATTCAACAAGAGCCGCTTGCCGAAACTTCCGAAATGTCGGAAGTTTTCCACCACTATCGGCACCTCTCGCTTTTTTGCCTTGAGTTGGCGCCTCCTTACCAACCGAGGCCCGCACCACCTGGACCCGGATCCAAGTCGGCAGATGCCTGGAAAATAAGGTGGGCTCATCGCGGACTGAAACAAGCACCCTCTCCAGAGTATTGACCAGTTCCCGGATATTTCCGGGCCAGTTATACGCAGCAAGCGCCTCAAAGAATTCAGGGGAAAAGCCTTTGGTCCCTATCCCATAACTTTCGCAGAGTTTGGCCATGTGGTAAAGGACCAGCTCCTTGATGTCTTCGGGGTGCTCTCTCAAAGGAG
>QMMN01000070.1 GCA_003647275.1 Deltaproteobacteria bacterium | reverse complement strand
TAACGTAACTATGCATGTTGTTGAGCATGACATCACGCTGACTCTAGATATTATGTTCGAATATAAGAGAACTGGAAAACTAAGCCCATTATTAAAATTAAAGGGCTAATATTCAACAGTCTCGAATTGGAAACTCGTTTAGTGCCCGACATTTCAAAGGTTTTTGGATGGACACTATCTTACATTTTCGGCTTTTCTCCCAGGACAATATCTCTCAGTTCCCTTTCGGATCGACTCAGGTTCTGCCTGTAATAGCTGAGCTTTGCCCGAAAGGAGGAAAAGAAGGTACTGGCCCTATACCCGGCCTCCATCAAAGAAAACCACTCATGAATCTTGGCGACATGCGTCTGCCTGTAAGTGCCAGAAAAGGTGATATCCTCTATGTTGAACTTTGGAGGCATAGGGACATTTCGAGCCTTGGGATAGCCAAAAACAATAGTCATGAGGGGGTAAACCCCAGCAGGGAGTTTCAGCCTTTCTTTCAGGTACGCGGTACTGAAAAAGCCGGTCTTACCCGTATCGGATAGCATGACGCTTGCAATCCCCAGGGCCTGTGCCATGATGGTCATATTCATGGCAGCCAGAGAGGCATTTACAATGCTCACTGTGTATTCCACCAGGGGTGAATTCGGAAAAATATCGGTCGCTTGTTTTATGCGGGTGATATCTCCAAGGACCAAGACTGCCCTCCTAGCCCCGAACGGAATAGAGCGCCCAAAAGTCTCTCTCCAGGTTTCTATATTGTAAACACCAAAAGACCACGTCTGCATGTTAACCGTGGAGGGGGCCAGCCTGGCTGCCTCCAGGATCAGGGTCATTTCTTCATCCTTGATATCACAGTCCAGAAATTTCCTTACACTCCGCCGGTTCAGAATGGTCCTGACCAGCGGATCTTCGCGATAGCTCCCGGGTATGTCCGGCCTTTGAGCGCGTATTTGTGCGAGCTTCCTGATGAAAGAGATAAGTCCCATTGGTCTCCCCCGAATGCGGATGAGCCGTGTCCAAATCCCTGAGAGATGATCCTCGAAACCACGAAAGGGGCGAAGATTGAATGAGGGAATTGGTTCAGGCTTGTCTGGCTTGTGATTTGCCGGGCTGTTGCCCAAACAGCAAGGCAGTGCGGTTTCAAGGAGCCGTCAGGGGGGATCTTTTTTGAGGTCAGGTCACTGATATTACCCGATAAGTCCCACAACGGCACCATGTTCGGCATACCGTCCTGACCCATTTACAAATCGGCTGGGGAGCTTGTTTGCCGCATCAACGTGTGCCTGTGACATGACGCCCGAGACCATTTGCCATTAACTGGCAGGATGAGATTTGACCTGACCTCAAAAAAGATCCCCCCTGACGGCTTGCCCTGTTAGATAGTTGCCTTCCGACGAAAGAAAAGGTGACATAGCGGTTATCTAACAGGGCTTGTGAGCCACGAAAAACCAGCAACATTTTCACAAGGGTGATTTGGGCAACAGCCTGGTTAAAACTTGACCCCTGAGATCCCATCTAATATGGTTATCTAAATTACGCAACAGGAGAATGCTGTGTCAGATCAAAAGTGGGAACCGCAAAAGCGAGCGCATTCCCTGGCCCGATTTATCGGGACTGTGAAGTTAGCGAGCGAATCTGAAAATGACAAACTTCCTTACGGTCGAAGATCCTCTGCAGCATGCTGCAGAGAGCTTCAAATCCCAGAATACAATCCGCCTTCTGAACAGATCAAGGCCATCCTTGAGAAACACAAGACCGTGGCCATTGTCGGCCTGTCCCCCAAGCCAGAAAGGGATAGTTACAAAGTGGCTAAATACCTTAAAGAGAACCACTACAGGATCGTTCCGGTCAATCCCGGCCAAAAAGAGATACTGGGCGACACATGCTATCCCAACCTGAAGGCCATTCCCTTTCCAGTCGATGTGGTAGACATCTTCAGGAGACCAGAGGCCATACCTCCTGTTGTGGATGATGCCATAGAAATTGGGGCCAAGGTCGTCTGGATGCAGGTGGGCCTTGCCCATAATCAGGCGGCAAACAAGGCCCAAAACGCTGGCCTTGAGGTGGTGATGAACAAGTGTATGAAAATCGAACATATGAATATGCTCAAATAGCATTAGGCCGAACATTTCATAAAAAATGTCGATAGAGTTTCATAAAGATAACGCTTGGCATTGTAATGATGATTTTGCTTAAACCTTCTGCGGTAACAATAATTTGTCACTAAGGTTTTGCTAACAAACCATCGACATTTTTTACCCTTTGGGCGAGCCGATTTCACCGTATCCGCTGTGTTGTAGCCCACTCGCGGTAACAGACTACAGCGTCGCGGGCTACGCCTTGCGGCTGTGGCGACCTCAGCTCGTGAAATATCCGGGATAGGCCCCATGAAAGGAGATACAAGTGCCCCTTACAGGTAAACATGATGCAAAGATCATAAAGCTTGTCACCGAGGAAGCTGAGAAGTTCCAAGCCAAGGTTAAACAGATCGACCTGGAAAAACAGATCCTGGACATCGATTGTCCGAATGAAAACAAGGTGGAGTGTGCCATAGCGATTCAAAAGATATTGGACGAGCAGTACGCAAAATAGTTCAAACATTTTTTCTCTCACAGAGGTCACAGAGACACTGGGCTTTTGGCCTGATTTTTCCTACTCAAAAAATCAGGCCAAGAAAATTATCCCAGTGATCTCTGCGGGCTCAAGCGACCAAAGGGAGCGGGCGAGAGATTCTTAACCGGATGATGAGTTAACAGCCCTCCTTAGCCAGTACAGCATAGGCGCAACAGCAAAATACCATGAACACCTGGGCCATCAGGCAGGTTGCAGAGAAGATTAAGGCCTCTACCAGGGTTGTGGTTTTAACCGGGGCAGGGATCTCACAGGAAAGCGGGGTCCCTACCTTTCGGGGGGCAGATGGCCTCTGGAAAAACTTCAGGGCTGAAGACCTTGCAACCCCGGAAGCCTTTGACAGAGACCCTTTGCTGGTATGGCAGTGGTACGACTGGCGGCGCAGCCTTATTAAACTCCTGAAGCCCAACGCGGGGCATTATGCACTTGTTGAGCTTGAAAAAAAGGCAGAGGACTTTACCCTTATCACACAAAATGTGGATGGACTGCACAAAGCGGCTGGCAGCAGAAATCCCATCGAGATGCATGGCACCCTCTGGCGTGTCAGGTGCCTGCAATGCAAGAAAAGCTTTGAAAACAAAGAGGTTCCGATCCAGATACCTCCGAAATGTACAACCTGTGGAGGATTGCTTCGACCCGATGTGGTCTGGTTTGGCGAGGCCCTTGATGAAAAGATCTTACATGCGATCTATACATGCCTTCAAAGGGTAGAGGTCATGCTGATCGTGGGGACCTCAGCCATTGTACAGCCTGCTGCATCCTTTGGCCTGGTGGCAAAAAGGGCCGGTGCCTTTGTAACAGAGTTAAACCGTTCAAGGACAGCCCAGAGTTCTCTGTTTGACTGCTCCATTCAGGGCAAAGCCGGAGAACTTTTGCCACAACTCGTGGAGCATATTGGCCCGTAAAAATGGCAACAGGGGCGACTAGTCCTTTAACTTCAGATGAGCTATCTTCTTGATCAGGTTAAGGGCTATGCTTCTGACCAAAACGATCAATTCATGGTTATCCTTTGGCACAGCAATGCGGGGAAGTCGTCCATATTTTTCAAAAAACCTGTCAAAGTTAAACACAGCCTCAAAGACCATACTTTGTACTTCCCTGTCCTGCCTTACACTGTAAGGAAGTCTGTTAAAGGTAAACGGGATATCCAAAAATAAATCATTTGCCTTTTCGTAAGGCCCTAGCCCGTTCATCTCACAATAGCCCCCTATGGTCCAGTCAGGTCCTCTACCCAGACCCTCACAGTAAGTGGCCTCCTGTTGCAAACAATACTTGATCAACCGCTTACCGGTTTTGCCGTCTTCATCTATAACCCGTGCCAAGGGATAGTTTCTGCAACAGCTTGGTCTGCTCTCATAGAGGTTGCATCCATGGTTCCCAAGAAAAACGCATCTGCCATCTTCTCGACGCTTGAGGACCACAAAGGGAAATCCTGTTAGAGGGTCTATGTAAGTTTCACAATATGTGGAGAGAAACGCCCCCGTGTCCATGCTCAGATGCCCACGCATCCGCGCAATGTCATATGGCGTCAGGGTGATTTCTGTGCTGCAGCACATGCCAAAGCAGCTCAGGCCCGGTCGGCATTCAAAACGGAAGGTGCTATCAGGCGCAATCTCCTTGCCAAAATCTTCGATGTTTTCATGCCACGTCATCAGCAATAGCGTTCATTGACAGTTGTTCGGCCTCGGGTCCGCCCCAGGCGGATTAGGAAGGGGTGAAAGTCCCGCCAAGAAAATCTGCAAAGACAATTAAGGCAATAGGAAATCCGCTAGTCTGGATTAACAGCAAAGCCTTCACGCTTGGCTGCCTGGATGAGCCTATCATCAAAACTCATTATCGGCACCCTTGAAGTGTCTTCTTGGGTCGCGACCAAAACCGCAGCAAGCTGCATGGCATCGGCCGCCCTTAAGGGATGCACCTGCAAAAGCCGTAAGGCCCTGTCTTTGACCTTCGGCACTGAAATAACCTCAAAAGCGATATCGAAAAAGTGATTCATTCTTTTCTTTGCTGAATCGAAGAGGTGTTCTTTTATTGAGCCTTCCCGAAGTCGGCGACATAAAGCACTGAATACCTCGATCTTGCTCATTGTCCAGACTATGATCTCCTGATCAGACTGAAGAGCCTTAACGCACGCTTCTGTTTCCTTTTCAAGAACCAACAAAGGCACGATGGCTGAGGAATCCCAGAATCTCATCGCCCTTTGTCCCTTTCCTCCAAAAGGGCCTGCAGAACGCCACAAGGACCTCCTTCAGATGAGGGAATGCGGTCTATACTCAAAAAATCCGAGGGGACCCGAGTCTCCTTGGGTAGATTAACGATTCCCAAATCATACATCTCTTTTACCCATGAGGACCCTTTTTCATTGCAAGGTGGCTTTCCTATGCCGACGATACGGGCTAATGGGGTCTTTCTGTCAACAATTTCAATCTCCTCTCCCCCCTTAACCAGTCTAAGGTAGTGGCTTAGCCGATTTTTTATTTCTGTCACGTTCGCCCTTATCACCACACACCTCCTTTAAATCCTGATTTGATCGTTTTAAAAATATGGCTATAATAGCCAGATATTAGAAGCCTGTCAAGTCGCCAATCCGCAGGATTAAGGTGGGAGCTGGATGGGGTTATTCTGAAGGATAGATGTTTAATTTGCTTTCACAGAAGCTCAGGGGTTGTTTTATGTTTTCTATTTTCGAATGCCAGCAGAAGATAAACCCGGTCAATCGGGGGACTATCGCCTTGATATCGGTCTTTATCTCCGCGATATCTCTTTCAATGCGCTCAGAGCGTCTGTCCATATGCTCCAAGCGCTTGTTTGTATCAGCCCGTAATTGTTTATCTGGTCACCGACACTGTCAATTGTGCCTTCCTAAATTCTCAGGGCTTTAAGCAAGGAAAGATTGCGCTTGCCAATACAGATGATACGGTCTGTGTAAGGCTCTTAAAAGGTTCGCCAAGTCGTCCCATCATAAGTATGAGTTGACCCATGATAATGGCAGTCCGTACAAACTTTCTTGCTCCGGCTGCTCCCACATCCGCTTCCCGATCCACTATGACATGAGCTGCAACTACCGCCTGTATAATAGGGATCACCACCGTAAGTGGTGTTATGGTGAATGAGGTAATAATGATCCTCCTGGCATGAAGCATATAACTCTTTATCGTCTTGATGGCACCTGTCGCACAGGTAGTGCCAGTCGGTGGTAGAAAAACTGGCAATACCTCCGCCCAGCGCCCCGCCGTTTACCTCTTTTCTGATCAGAAAGGCATTGGGTGAACCGTGTGGCTCGTGGCAATCCAAACAGGAAAGCACGTAACCCAATGAACCACTTCCGGATGTATAAGGCGCATCGACCGTGATATAGTCGGTCGCATCGCCCTGGCCGTGCTTTTCAATAGCCCAATCGATGGTTTTCAGGTTTCGTTCTAGGGTCGTGCTGTATATCGTGTTGGTCGAATTGTGGCAGTCAGTGCAGAAGGTAACGTAGTCGGGAAGATTCGACCCATCTTGGGTTGTATTGGTTGAGTATGGTTCAAAATAAGTTGTCGATCCATTCCAATACGGTGCCTGATAAGAGGAGGTATAAGCATCCATTCTTTCGCTAGGATTAACTGTGCCATCGTCGTCTCCCCAAAGATTGTCGTGATCGCTGGGCCTGGATATGGCAGACTTGGTGGGGTCATACGAACCAGATGGTTTGCCACAGCTTCTTTGTGCAATGTGGATGTTATGGCAAGCGGTGCAGGGATTGGAGTCAGCCGTAAACGTAGAGGGCCAGCCGCTTGAACCTTTCGCGAAATTAAGCACATCATTCAGGTTATGGTAGAATGTGCTATTAAATGCGTCAAAGATCGTGGCAGGGGTGGTGTCTGGATTCCCTCCAAAGGTTATACTATAGGTGTAATTGGAAAAAGCTGGACTTTGATAGGTATCAACTCCATAATGGCAATAAAAACAGACATTATCATCCTGTGTATAAGGGCCTGTCGTTGCTGTCGTATCAAAATTATTTGCCAAAAGGCAGAAATTATCAGGCCCCGTGGCGTCAAGGGTATTTGGCGCAGGCTCTGTGCCGCCGATGCTGGCATGCTGTTCGTGGCAATGGGCACAGTGGCCTTTCGTGTATTGAGATGTACTGGTTCGATCAACCCCGTAAGTAGTACTCCCGTGGGCCGAATCAGTATAACTGCCGGCATATGCAAGGCTGCTTCCCCAAAAAGTAAGGGTTATCAGACAACTAATAAATGTTAATATGCTTTTCATTGTTATCATGAGCGTCGACTCCACACTGGCTTCCCCCTTCCAACCCCTCAGTTCCCGAAACTTGATATTTATCCTTAATCCTTCGACGTGTGACAAACATTACATCCGGACAAGGCTGTTGAAAGAGTTGTACTGGCGTAATCCCATCGCATCATCTTGTAATATGGGCTTCCGTGGGCCCTGTGACACGACAGGCACATGACCATGTCTGTGCCCGGTGTCACCGTTGCGCTTACAGTGCCATCCAGGCTGGGTCGGGCTACAGGAACCAGGGGATCATATGTAGTATAATTTGCATATTCCCCTGAACTTGGTAACCTCGCATCTGAGGGATGTCTGAGCCACGGGCTTGGACCTCCCTGGTTATCATGAAATACGCCATGGCAGCCTGTGCAATAGGCGGTCATTGTATGGCCAAGATCACCAAAACCGTAGCCGCCATCAACATCATGAAAACCCAGATACTCATTGTGGTCATCTGAACTAGGTATATGCTCCCAGTCATCATCCTCAACGCCTGCAACACCATGGCCATCCCCGCTCATATGTCCTTCGAGAAAGCGGTACCAGCCTTGGTCTGCACTACCTACATACTTTGTTCCCGTTCCATCATTGGCATGATGGAAACCTTTGGGACCAGCAGTGTCCACCATATGGCATTTGGTGCAACCCTGCTTGCCGTCGAGTTGAGAGAATCCTGATCCAGAAACAGTTGCATGAAAGTTAGTATGGCAATCGTTGGTAGCGCAGCCGCTAAAACCCGAATCCCCAGGTGCCACACTCAGATTGTCATCCGGATTATCAGAAAATACATTATGGCCCTTGGTATCATCGGTCTTTACCCAGTAGAAATTGCCTGCGGCAAGGCCCTTGACTGTATTGTAGGTAGGTTCGACGGTGTTGAATACGATTGGGGCCCCTGTAGTGGAATCCTTCCAGGTCGTGCCATCGGTAGCCGAATGGCAGCCTAAGCAACTATAAATCAGCAAGTTGCCTTTAGGTGTGGCGGTCGGCGTGAAGGAGGTGCCATCAAAGTCGTAGGCCACCGGTTGCCCACCTTGACTGTTATGCATGGTGTGGCAGTTGGAGCACAGTCCCGTCACCTTGGCCTGAGGTGTATCTGGTATGGCCATTATAAAAACAACGAACATAATGCCAAAAAATGGCCTTTTTAGAATGCTTGGAATACGCCTGTAGGCACTATGTTTTGTGGTCTTTTTCAACTCGATAAGCACAGCAAAGTATTTGTAAAAAATGGATACGTGTTAGTCTGTAATGGCTTAAAATTTCCTGTAGACACCTCCATATCGAACTTATCGGTTCGTTATGCTAATATGATTAGTTTTTTTTACAACTTTCCCCGTTCGTTGTTATGAAATCCACTTTTCCATATTTTCCTGCTGGCCCGGTGATCGGACCGTCCACAGGAAAAAGCCCTTATCTTAATTAATTGATTAGCACATATTGTTTCCGTTTACAACCTATGTTAACAGGCTGTTGCCCAAATAGCTGCTCGCTTAACTCTCTTAAAGCAATAAAAAGAGCCAGCAACATAAGCATTGGGGCGACTTGGGCAACAGCCTGTTAAGTTATTTTTCCTCTCCCCAGGTAGGAGGGGACTGAAGGGAACTGGAAACTATATAGAAACTAATAATAGATTGAAAACCTATACCCGGCATCCGCCATTGCGTCATGTGTCCGCACCAATAAGCCCTACTGTCCGGGGAGCAAGCCGGTCAAAAAATACTTGACATTATTGTTCCGTAATGATAGCCATTCTCGTACTTTAGTTAATATTGTCCTGTGAGGGCATTCGGTGGACGCAAAATTTATTAGGCAGATCCAGCCAGTCACCGTGGAGGAGAAATAGAATGGCTATGCTAAGCAGAAAAAGGGGATTCGCTTTGTTCAGCAGCTTAAGTATAATCATTGTAGCGCTTGCGGTATTTAGTGGTCGCGTAAGCGCCGAGAATCCTTCGGACGTGCCGCCCCTGACCGATTCACAATGTGTCCATTGTCATCCCCAGGAGCCTGCGACCATCGCGGCACAAGGGGGCAAGCACAAGACCGATGTTGGCTGTCAGGACTGCCACGTGGAGCACCCCCCCGTGGGGGCAGATGCTATTCCAGCGTGCAGCATGTGCCATAGCGGGAAGCCCCATTATGACCTGGAGAATTGTTCAAGCTGTCACTCCAATGCCCACGCCCCGCTTGATTTAAAGCTCGAAGGCGATATTACCGGGCCGTGCCTTACCTGTCACCAGCAGCAAGGTGATGAGGTGAAAAAGCACCCCAGTGCCCATACGGATGTGGCTTGCAGCGAGTGCCATAAAGCACACAGACAGATCCCGGATTGTATGGAGTGTCATGAAAAGCATACAGAAGATATGGAATTTAAGACTTGCCTCTCCTGCCATCCGGTTCATATGCCTCTTGCCATTTCGTATAGCCAGGACACCCCGTCGCATTACTGCGGGGCGTGTCACGAGGAAGCCGCGGCCCTTCTTGAAAAGAATACCACAAAACACCACGATCTTGCCTGCGCTTATTGCCATCGAGATAAACACAAAACCATACCACCCTGTTCGGCCTGTCACGGCAGTCCCCATCCCTATGCGATGATGCAAAAATTTCCGGAATGCGGTGGCTGCCACAGTACAGCACATGATTTGAGATAAGAATTTAGTTCTAAAATTCGTGTTTTTTTGGGCAGAAAATTTAAAAGATAATCACGACAGAAATATGCATGCAAACGTGTACGTGCCCGTGTTTCGTGTCCGTAAATTTCGCTTTTTCGGACACGGGACACGGACACCGACACGAAAAATTCTTTATTTTGTTCCGGCTTGTCCGGGTTAGGGATTAGAGTAACTGTCAAAAAACTGTCAAAAAAATATACAGAAACTCCGAAACGTTAATTTAGAGGTGATCAGATGATGATTTCAAAAAAGGTGGCAGTCGTCGCCAGTGTCATTGGAATTATTGGGTTAATCACAGTCTACGGATGCGTTAGGACTCAATCGAAAGCGGCCACGGGACCAGCTCCAGCAGAACAGCTTGTAGCCACAGCAGAACGTGTCGCCACCCCCCCAGAAGAAGCCAAGGACAGACCGCCGTATGAGATGGATATAAAGCCGCTGACAACGGCCGAGTGCGGCCAGTGTCACTTTTCTATCTTTGAGACTATCAAGAAAAACGGGGGCAGGCACCAGATCGAGTGCGTGCGATGCCACACAGAGTACCACGTGTACAACCCTCGAAAGCAAAACTATGACGCGATTATGCCCAAGTGTTCGTCCTGCCACGTCAGCGCAACTGGCGGGCCATTTCACGGCGACCATAAAAACGTGACCCCGTGCTTGAACTGCCATGCTGACCCCCATAAGCCTTTACAAATGCCCATGTCAGAGATTGAAGCCTCGTGCAGTCTCTGTCACGCGAAAGAGAATCATGAAATAACAAATTACCCGAGCAGGCATACCAGTGATGTCACCTGCGCTGATTGCCACGCCCAAAAGCATGGATATATTCCCGAGTGCAGCACCTGCCATGAATCCCATAGCCCAGAGATAACGCTTGCCTCAAAGGACTGTATGGCCTGCCATCCTGTGCACAAACCGACCCAGATATCCTATGGTGAGGACACAGAATCGACTATTTGTGCTGGCTGCCACGAGGAAGTTTACGACTTGCTGCAGAAAAAGGAAACAAAACATACCCTTGTCAGGTGTGCCGAGTGCCATCCCGTCCACAAAGAGATTCCGCCTTGCAGTCGGTGTCACGGAGAACCCCACTCCCAGAAAATGATGATAGATACGACAAAATGCGGGGAATGCCACGGTATTGCCCACGATCTGGCCAGTTAGACGTTTCGGAATTTCTACAATTCATTGAAGTTAAAGGGTTTTTGTAGCTTTTAATTTTTGACTTCACTTATATAATAGAAATTCGGAGACGTCTGGCCGGTGACCGGATATCTGGGTCCTCTTATAATGTCTTCACCCTCTTTTCACCCATTTCCCCCTCCCCATTTGCTTATTTTGCCAGAAAAAGGGATCAAGGACCTACAAGTATTGTAGGTTGCCCTACAATTTGTGTAGAAAGTGCGGTTGTCATATGGTGCGCATTCAGCTTTCAAACAGCAAAAAACCACCGACATCTGCATTGCGGCTATTTGGGCAACAGTCTGTTTACAACTAAAGTACTACATGGACCCGCAAAATAATGGTCCTAAAGTAGGACTTAAAAATACAACTTTTGTGGAATTGACATAGGTCGGGCTTGTTGATAGATTTTAATAGATTTTAATTGTTAGAAACTGTAAAGGATAGCTGTTGAAAATCACTACTTTTTCTGTGCGGGGGTCGGTTTGTTGAAGTTGGACAAAATACTTAGAAAAGAAAACCGAGAGCTTTGAATTAATCCCACACACCTCTGATTTTAGGATTTGGGCTAAGTTTTTGCGAAAGATGTTGGTTTAGATTTTATGGTTTATGTTGAAATCGATCAAAATATCAAGAAGGAGGCG
>QMMN01000069.1 GCA_003647275.1 Deltaproteobacteria bacterium | reverse complement strand
TTTTGTGAAAAAAGGGCTGACCGGATACGATGCATGCTATGCCGCTGTGGCAAAGGAAATGAAGGGAATGTGGCTTACCTTTGACGAAAAGGCCCACAAGTGTTTGGCAAAGGAGCGCATTTCGCATGACCTGACAAAGGGTTTGCCCAAGAAGTGGTGATCGACAGCCCCCAGCCCCCTTCCCTAGCGGGAGAAGGAATCCAATTACAACTCAGAGGCCCACCACATACGGGATCAAGATGGACAAGAGCAAGATTGGCATTGTTTTTGTGACTACACGCACTTGCCAGAGAGTTTGCCAGGGCAGTAACCATAGAGTGCAACGTTGCAATGGTTGGGAACTTACTAATAAACATGCTACGTAGAGAGGCGGCATAGATTACGAGTCAGTTTCAGACAGCAAGTAGTTAAATGATGACAGGAGAAAGCATATATGAAAGATGATGTCTTAAAAATCGCGTGTGCGGCCTTCTTACATGATATCGGAAAATTTGCAGACGCAGGTGTCCTCGATGTCAGTAAAGAATATTTGAACAACAATGCAGACCTGTACCAACCCCATTATAAGGGGACTTACACCCATAAGCATACTGTTTATACTGCGGCATTTATTGAGCATATGGAAAAAATTCTTCCGCCAGAATTCAATCGTGCTCAATGGGGACTAGGGGATAGCTTTATCAATTTGGCGGCTGGACATCACAAGCCAGAATCACCGATGCAGTGGGTTATAGCCATAGCCGATCGAGTGAGTAGTGGGTGGGATAGGGACGAATTTGAGGATCAGTATAACCGTTCTGTTGCCTGGCAGGACTACAAAAAAACGCGACTCTTGCCTATTTTTGAACAGATTATGCATGAAAAAGAAAAAGATGCGGAGACCTCTGTGAGTTATTCCTATTGTTACCCTCTGAAAGAGATATCCCCTAAGTATATCTTTCCAGAGCGTAAAGAATACCTACATCCCGTGGATAACGAGGTTGCAACAGCTGAGTACAAGAAACTTTTTGACGGTTTTGTGCGTTCACTCAAAAAGTTGCTTCATAAAGAGGAAAACCTTGCATTGTGGTTCGAGCATTTTGAGAGCCTCATGATGGTCTATACTTCATCCATCCCTTCTGCACGGGCAGGCAATGTGATACCCGATATTTCCCTTTACGATCATTCAAAGACCACCGCTGCCTTGGCAGTTGCAATTTACCTTTATCATAAACAAACTGATAGCCTGACCGTCAAGGCGATCAAGGACTATAGCGATAAGAAATTTTTGATCATAAGCGGTGACTTTTATGGCATTCAGGATTTTATCTTTTGCGAAGGTGGAGATGTTCGAAAACATCGTGCTAAAATGCTTCGCGGCAGATCATTCGCCATTAGCCTTTTTTCTGAACTTGCTGCTGATATGCTCTGTCGAAAAATTGGCATTCCCTCGATTTCCATAGTGCTCAACGCCGCCGGAAAGTTCACTATCATAGCACCCAACACCCCAGAGGCGAAAAATGTGATTTGTACCGTTGAAAACAAGGTTAACGATTGGTTGATGGAGATATCTTATGGTGAAAGTACCATGGGCATAGCCACTTTCGAGGCGACGGCTAACGATTTTGTGAAAGGCCGATTTATTGAGATGTGGGATGATCTGGCCCAAGTTATGGAAAAAAAGAAGCTACAAAAGATAGATCTTGAACAATACGGTGGTACAGTAAGAGGCTACCTAGACAGCTTTGACAATACACTTGAACATCCTTTGTGCCCGTATTGCGGCAAAAGGCCGTCAAGTCCAGTGGCGGAAAACAATCGATATCTTGCAGAGAGCATATCTTCATGCAAAATATGCCGGGACCATATTTTTCTGGGAGAAAACCTTGTTAAAAAGGTACGGCTGGCTGTAACTGCCAAAGAGGCTGATATCAAAGATTCTGATAAAAAATTGCTTGAACCAATTTTTGACTTTTACCAAGCCACTTTCGCGCCAATGACCAGAATGATGAAAGAGATGGCAAGGTCAGGGCAACTTTTAAAATACTGGGATATCTCTATCAGCGAAGATGGAACGGTGGCAAAAGACATAACAGTACGGTTCCTAAACGGATATGTCCCGAAGTATACCAAAGAAGACCTTCAGGACGACAGATTGCTGGAAGGAGCAAAGAGTGAGAAAAAAAAGCTGGCACGCATCGAACATATGGAGGTCGGGACCCCCAAGACTTTTGAGCATATTGCCAATAAAGGGCTGATTGCAAGGGAATCTCGCGAAGGATTTCGTGGGATAGAGGCTCTGGGAGTGTTAAAGGCAGACGTAGACAACTTGGGGTTGTTAATGTCCTGTGGGCTTAAACGGGAAAGGCTTACTTTATCACGAATGGCCACTTTGAGCAGGCAGATGAACTGGTACTTCGCCATTTACCTGCCACACTTACTGAAAACAGATACACGTTTTAAGGATGTTTACACGGTGTTCGCAGGCGGAGATGATCTCTTTCTAATAGGACCATGGAACCGCATAATAGAACTGGCTGAGGTTTTGCACTATTCATTTGCGGATTATGTTTGCCACAATAAGCAGATACATTTTTCAGCAGGTATTAGCCTTCATAAGCCGAATATACCCTTGGATAATCTGGCCGAATCAGCGGAGTCTGCCCTTGAAAGGTCAAAAGGCGAAGGGAGAGACAGTATAACCCTGTTCGGAGAGACCGCAAAATGGCCCGAATTTATGGATCTTTTGAAAATCAAGGAAGAGATAGAAATATGGCGCAACCAGAGATTTATTAATAACGCTATGATCTATAGACTTAATGATTTTATTAAACTAGCCAAACTGGAAGAGCTTGTTCTGCAAGAAAAGGAAATAACAATAGCAGATCTGGAATGCCTGAAGTGGCCTGCTATGTTTTGTTATTCAGTAGAAAGAAATATCGGCAGAGGCTTCAAGGGGGAGGAAAGAAAAGAAGCTATCCAGAAAGTTTCGAAGGCAAAACAATGGCTTGATAAATATAAAGGGAAGCTGAAAATAGCCCTTTGGTACATTATTTATAGCCACAGATAGGGGGGCAAAAAAATGACAAAAATTGATTTTTGGACGAATGAGGAAAAGCGGATACTGAATCCAAAACTCTTTTCAGAGACAGCGGAAAACTTGGCAAGAGAAATTTCAGAGGTGGACAGCAAGAAAAACAAAAGAACGCAACTCAGAAAGTTTTATGATGAAGTGTTGAGATTGAATTCACTCGCCCAAGGCAATCCAGAGGATTGGGATAATATATTGCCCTATGTCAACATGCTTGTTGCCAAGGCTGCATATGCTCAAGGGCGAGGTTTAATCTCTAAAGACTTCCTGAAGTTTATCAAGCATTCCATAAAACAGATTTCCGAGAGGGAGGATTTAGAGATATTTGCAAATTTCTTTGAGGCTTTTATGGGATTTTATAGGGTATATCGTTCGTCATAAGAAAGGGGAGCTTGAACATGGAACTAATAAATATAGTTGAAGTCAAAGGCAGGATAGTCTTAAAGAGCGGACTCCACATCGGTGCTGGCGACATGGAGATGCACATTGGAGGAACAGACACCCCAGTTATCAAGCATCCTCATACGCTTGAACCATACATTCCTGGATCTTCATTAAAAGGCAAAGTACGGTCTCTGTTGGAACTGAGAAGCGGCTTGATGGGAAAGACAGGTGGTAGTCCGCTGACATGTAAGGATTTAAAAGGACTCAATGGCGACCAAAGAAACGAATGTAAAAAGATATTGAAGATATTTGGCGGTAGTGGAGCAGACAGGGATGAAATCGCCGAAGAACTAGGGCCGACTAGAGTCTCCTTTGCCGATTGTCCTCTTAATGACGAGTGGAAAAAGGAAGCCAGTGAAAAAAGACTTCCTTTGACTGAGGTGAAATCTGAAAACTGGATTGATCGTATTAGTGGAACTGCAAAAGACCCCCGGTTTACCGAAAGGGTGCCTGCTGATGCCAAGTTCGACTTTTCTTTGACCCTTAAACAGTTTGATAATGATGAAGAAGACTTGCTCGATTACTTGCTTGAAGGATTGAAACTACTGGAAATGGATGCCCTTGGCGGCAACGGTAGCCGTGGTTATGGCCGGATAGCCTTTGAGTTTGACGACGAAAAAATCAGGGACAAGTTTGAAACAATTAGTCCTTTTAAAATGGGGGAATGAGGCATTGAATCTTTATGAAATAATCATCAAGCCCAAATCCGGTTTTGGTACGCCATTAAAAGGCGATACTATTTTCGGCCACTTTTGCTGGCAGGCAGCCCATGACTCGACTCTCCTCAACGGCGGTTTGGGAAAATGGATCGATGCCTATAAACAGAAACCATTTATTGTTTTTTCTTCTGCTTGGCCGAAGTTCTATGATCCTGACACTGGTAAGGCCAGACATGCAATGAAAAGACCTGACCTCCCATTATCTGTTCTTTTTCGATCACCGGAAGAGAGCAGATGTATGCATATCAAGGAACGAAAAGAAAATAAGAAAAAGAAATGGATGGCAATAGGTGAAGATCTTTCTCTTGCGCTTAGTGATTTAGATTATTTCAGTGACAAAGACTTGCTTAATATGGCCAAAAGAGTGGCAACCGCTGAAATCCGCCGGCAGATGCGGCAGCAAGAGAAAACGGAATTTTGTATTTCATTTAATCAACCGCACAATACCATAAACCGCCAGACAATGACTACCGGAGAAGGAAGATTTGCTCCTTTTTCAGAAAATACCTGGTTTTATTATCCTGAGACTGAACTTGCCATCTTTGTTCTCATAGATAAATCTGCAACTAGTATAGAACGTGTGCAGTACGCTATGGAGAGGATCGGTCAGTGGGGCTATGGGAAGGATGCATCTACAGGGATAGGCCGGTTTGACCTAGTAGGATGTGACGAGCTGGATCTGCCAGGTGATGGGTCGGCAAATGCCTGCTATACGCTGGCGCCCGTTGTCCCGGAAAAGAATACATTTTTTGAAACCTACTTTACCCCATTTATCCGTTTTGGCAAACACGGAGACCGACTTGCTTTGTCCAGGAATCCATTTAAGAATCCTGTAGTTATGGCAGATGAGGGGGCGGTATTTGTGCCTAGGGATAAGGCTTTATTTGAAAGGCCGTATATTGGTCAGGGGATTTGCGGACTTTCCAAGAGCATGCCTCAAACAGTTGCTCAGGGCTATTCATTTTATTTACCGTTCAAACTGGAGATGTAACATGAAAGAACAGCGGAGATTCTGCCTTCATATAGTTTCACCAGTGCATATTGGTTGCGATGAAGTTTATGAGCCGACAGAATTTGTAATAGATGAAAAGGCAAGAAAACTGATTCCCTTTGATCCTATTGATTTTATCAAAGGGCTTGACACTTCGGGTAAGCAAAAACTTGTCGAAATATGCAGGAAGGGAAATGTCTCTTCGATTTTAGAACTGTACAAGTTTATGCGAGGGAAAAAAGCCGCAGGGAAGACAGTCAGCATCTGCCAAGGGCTGGTTGATCATTACGAGCAGACCCTTGCTATTTCCGCTAATAACGCGAAAAGGATTCAACAAGAACTCAACCGTTTTGTTATTGATCGGACAGCTTTTCATCCCAATACAGGACGTCCTTATATTCCAGGTTCAGCCATAAAGGGATCTCTGCGGACAGCATATTTGAATAAGCAGGCGAAACAAAAGAATGTGCCTTTTCCAAGCGGTAAGGATGCCTCAAAGAAGTTGGAAAAGCTACTTTTGAACGGAGGTAGTTTTTCCACCGATCCTTTCAGAATGTTAAAAGTTTCCGATTTTATGCCGGTCGGGGAAGTTAGAACAAGGATTGTCTATGCCATTAATAAAAAGAAAATCCCGTCACGATTTGAGGCAAGCGGGCCATATCAGATATTGGAAGTCATCGAACCAGGAGCTATATTTGAAGGATGGATATCCATAGAAAAACCAGAGGACAAAGCTGGCATAACAAATCCATTGACCTTCACATCCCTTTTGGACGGAGCCATTTCTTTTTACATGGGAGAAATGGCCCGTGAAACCAGGGAACTGCAAGAAGCCGGACTGGAACCTTTGGCAGTGAATAAGAAAGAACAAAGCTTCCTTTTGCGTCTTGGCAGACATTCCGGTGCTGAATCAGTCACGATTGAGAAATACCGCAAGATCAGGATTATGCAAGGGAAGGGACAGAAACAAAAAGTTTTCAAGCATGGCGCCACTACATTTTGGCTGGCATCGGATTCACGAAAATCGAATGCAAAAAATGGCGTAAGCCCCTTTGGCTGGGCTATTGTTGAGCCCATGACCGAGGAGATGGCGAAAAAGACTGAACAGACAGAACATGAATATCGCAAAAGCGAGAGCATAGCGTTCAAACAGAGAAAGGAAGCAGAAACAAAGGCACGCCGTGAAATGAAGCTGGTCAGGCAAAGAGAGGAAGAAGAACGCCAACAACGTGAGGCCGAAGAACAGCGTCGTCAGGAAGCTGAGGCGAAAAGACGGGCTGAATGGGAGACTATGTCACCGGAAGAAAGAGATATCGCGCGGTTATCCATGCCAGATGTTTCGGATGAAGAAGTTGGAGCAATCTTCAATAGGATAGATTCTTTTTCTCCAGAAAAAAAGATTGAAGTAGCTAGAAAAATAAAGGAATGGCGAATAAAGAAAAATATATGGACGGGACAGAAAAAGGCACAGTTAAAAAAGGTTCGCAAAATCAAACAAATATTGGGAGAAGCGTAGAGATTGTCTTAATGCCTTTTTTATTTATCTTTCATAAAATTCTTGATTTCATCGTGGTTGCCCACAAACAGAAAAACAATTTCGTCTGTAAACTCAAAAAGAATTCGGTCTTTGAGCCCGGCCCGGATTTCCCAGTAGTCGCCATGCCAATTTTTGAGCCCGAGGCCGTGAGGAAGTTCAGCCTCGCCGTCCACATACTTCATGAAAGAGTCGATGGCCTGATAAACCTTTTTTTGACGGGAGGAGGAGAGCTTTTTGAAACGGCGGTCAAAGCTGGCTTTGAATTCGTATTGCACGTTACTTCATCAGGCGTTTTAGGTGTTTGCGAGCGGCAGAGGAGTCCTTGTAGCGGGCGCCCCGCTCTTTTTTCAACTGATCGAGCTTGGCAGCCAGCTTTTTGTAATCGTCACGGCTGAATTCATCAATCGTGACGGGCTGGACTTGAATGGAAGAACCATCACATTCGATGCGCACATAATCTCCCTCGTGCAGATGGAGCCGGTCCATGAACGCTTTGGGAATGGTCACTTGTTTATTGCGGGTAATACGCCGTAGCATGATACATCACCTTAAAATGTTATTTTACAAAAAAATAATTATAATAAAATTGTAATTTACTATTATCCTGATGTCAAGGGAAAACTCCCTCTTTGGAGGTGCAACACCATACCCAAAAGCACGATTATGTAGCTCATTGGTCGGGTTAGGCGACAAAGAGCTCCAATTGGGTGGGGCTATGGCGGTGTTGCGCGGAATGAACAACATCTGTCCAAAATAGAAAGTGACAAGCGGTGCAGAATATGACTACTTCTTTATTTTTAATCTTTAACCATCAAATCACAGAGATACAGGAAAAAGATGCACGTGAGTCCCTAGGCGTGGACCGTATACTTGACCTTCCTTCTGACCTTAAGGACCTGTGGAGCCAGATTCCTTCTGATTTACATAAAATCATGGGCTACTTAGAACCGGTAAAAAAGTGGCTCAAATCACACGCAACGAAAATGACTATGTGCTCATCCAGGGTGATTTTGGCGCTTGTTATATAATAGTGAATTTTGCTTTTGAGATCGGCCTGATTCCCATATATTCTACAACACGTCGCGCGGCCGTTGAAAAACATGAAAACGATGGTTCAGTAAAATTGATTCATCAATTCAACCACCAGATGTTCAGAAAATACGGGTCTTGATTATGTCCAGAGTTTACCTCGCCTTTTTAGGGACCAGCGACTACCTGCCATGCACTTACTTCAAAAATGATAGAGAATTGCAAAATGTCAGATTTGTACAGGAAGCTACCCTGCATTTTTTCTGTCATGAGTGGACGCGCGATGACCGTATTCTGATATTTACGACGAATGAGGCCCGTTCAAAAAATTGGCAGGATAATGGACATCAAGACTGGAAAACAAAAAAGCCTCTGAAACGCAGGGGCCTCAAGAAATGCATTGAAGATCTGAAGTTACCTTCACCATTTCAGAATGTGCCAATACCGGAAGGTAAGACCGCGCCGGAAATCTGGGATATTTTTGGGACAGTTTTTGACCAGTTGAACCAAGGTGACGAAGTCATTTTTGACATTACCCATGCGTTTCGTTCAATCCCCATGCTTGCCATTGTTGTGCTAAATTACGCAAAAGTCATGAAGGATATTACACTTCAGGGGATCTATTACGGAGCATTTGAGGTGCTTGGCAGTCCTCATGCCGCCCAGAAAATACCACCGGATGAAAGACGTGTACCCATTTTTGATTTAACTGCTTTCGATGTTTTAATGGACTGGACCTTGGCTATTGATCGATTTCTGGGGGCTGGTGATGCCGTACCTGCCTGTTCGTTGGCCAGGAGAGCTATAACGCCAGTTTTGAAAGAAACGCAAGGTCAGAATAGAGATGCATCGATCATACAAAATGTTACGAAAGAATTGGAGGCATTTACTAAGGCCTTGTCAACATGTCGGGGGCTCAATATTAGCAGTGTCGTCAGTTCCCTGAAAGAACAGATGAACAAGGCTGACCGTATTCAACTTCTTCAGCCCTTTCACCCACTCTTTGAGCGAATCAAGGCGCAAATGGACCTTTTTAAAGGCGATACGATCCTGGACGGAATACAGGCAGCAAGATGGTGTCTTCAACACAATCTTATCCAACAGGGGTACACGATACTGCAAGAAATACTGGTTACACATTTTGTCATTAAAGTGGGTGAAAATCCTCAAAATCAAAAGAATAGAGATATAGCCTCTCAGGCGGTTACGATTCATTTGAAACGGATACCCCGGCCCCATTGGAAAGACCCATCTACAAGAAATCCGGAAACTACCAGGAGGTTCTGCAAGTTATATGAAACCCATCCCGAGCTGGTGAATGTCTTTAAAGACCTTTCGGATTACAGGAATGATCTGAATCACGCAGGATTTAGAAAGAACCCAATGGGGGCAGATAAATTTGGGAAAAAGTTATCAGAGTTGCTTGGCAAAACTGAAAAGCACATGAGAATTTAATAGAAGTTGCAAGTTGATTCGAATGGCTTATCGCTCTTTGACAATTTGATTATTGCAACATTGCAATCCTTGCTCCTGACCATGGCCACCTCCTAAAGTGCCGTGGCAAAAAGGGAGGTGGCTCATGGTCATATATATTAGAACCCAGGGTGCAAAGATCGTTAAAGAGGGTAAACACCTGCTGGTTAAGAAGGGGGACGCTGTCTATCATACCCTCTTTACCTACAAGCTGCGCCAGGTGGTTATCTTCGGCAGCGTGGAGATCACCCACCGTGCCCTCGCCCAGCTCATGCGAAACAACATAGACACGGTTTTCATGAGTTATGATGGCCGATACATGGGCCGGATCGCTGCCCCGGAATCAAGGAATGTGTTTCTGCATAAACGCCAATACATGTTGCTGGATGATCATGACTTCGCTCTGCGTCTGGCCCGTTGTATTGTGGCAGGCAAACTTGCCAACATGGCCACCCTGCTCATGCGCATCAGGCGGAGCAGAAAAGATCCTGTACCCGGGCAGAAAGCAGAGGAGATCCATCAGCTCATGCGGCAGCTTGAGTCAGCAAACAACCTTGAGAGTGTGCGCGGCTATGAAGGTCGAGGCAGTGCCATCTACTTTGGGACTTTTCCGCGGGGTTTTGTTCACGAGATGGGGTTTGTGCGGAGGGTCAGGCGTCCGCCCACAGATCCTGTCAATTCTGTGCTGTCGCTCCTTTACACCTTCCTCATGAACCGAGTATATGCTGCCGTTCGCATAGCCGGTCTTGATCCCTATCCCGGGTTTCTGCACGCCATCGATTACGGACGCTATTCGCTGGTGCTCGATCTGATGGAGGAATTTCGCACCATTATAGCAGACACCCTCACGTTGTCGCTTTTCAATCTGAAGATCCTTCAGAAAGAAGACTTCTATGTGGAAAAACCCGGAGTAGGCACGCCATCGGAGGCCAGGGACCAGGAAGTGCCTGATGTGACCAGAGATCCCATCGGGCTTATATCCGGCAATGAATCTGAGGAAGAACATTTTGATCTTCCCGAACAGAGAATGGTCGAAGATTCACCTGCCCTGGCTGAGTCTGCGGGAAGATACCCGGTGAAACTGCGCGATGAGGCATTCAAGCGGATCATTGAGGCGTTTGAAAAAAAGCTGACGACTGCTTTTTATTATCCTCCTGCAGGGCGCAGACTCACTTACGGCGATGTGATTATCTATCAGGCTGGACACTATCGCAAGGTGATCGAGGGTGAGGCTGAGGTATATCAACCGGTGTTGCTGAAATGATTGTGCTCGTTACTTATGACATCACAAGCCCGAGGCGTTTGAGAAAGATGCATGATTTCCTCAAGGATTTTGGCCTGAACACTCAAAAGTCTGTGTTTGAGTGTGACATTGACGAAGAGGGGCTTAAGATCATCAGGGCTTACTGCAAGGACAACCTTGATATATCGAGTGACTCGGTCAGGATCTACAAGATCTGCTCAAGGTGCATCAACAAGGTGGTGATCTCCGGCCAAGGCCTTAAGGTGACGCAGCTCGACTACACAGTGGTGTGACCAATGAACATGATTGTGGCATACGACATCGCAAGCCAAAGACGCATCACAAAGGTGGCCAAGGTTCTTGCCGACTACGGGGTGCGAGTACAGAAGTCCATCTTCGAGGTATCTGTGAATGATGCGGTCTTTGTTGAGATGAAGGCACGGATTGAAGGGGTCATTGTGCCTGAGCACGATGGTGTGAAATACTTCCCCTTATGTGAGAAATGTGCCGGCACCGTGGAAATCATTGGCCAGGGGCTCTTCACTGATCCGGACGCGGAGTTTTATACTTATTGACCGCGCGAACCTTGAGCCAAAATTGACCCGAATTTGTAACTGATTGATATTGCAAAGATTGTCAAAATCACGCTCCAATGGTTCGCGGAAAGTAATATTTTCTTGTAATCTCAATGGATTACGCAATGGATGGGTGCACCGAATGCGGGCTTCTAAGCTTCTGGCCAACTTTTTGACAAGAGGTTCACGGAAACGCCAATCAAAGAGACTGATTTTCAAAGCAATTTAAAGGCCGTTATCTGAATGGACCTGATTTAAGAAGGGATTGCGACGGCCGTTTATGCAATAAATACTAGACATCTTTTAAAAAAATCTGAATGGACCTGATTTAAGAAGGGATTGCGACCCTCTACCCGGTCCACCAGGTTTTTCTTGGCGAGACCGTGATCTGAATGGACCTGATTTAAGAAGGGATTGCGACTTTCGGCACCCCGCAGGGCGAATAATCGCCTCGGGCGGGAATCTGAATGGACCTGATTTAAGAAGGGATTGCGACTCGTGGGTCTGTACCCACAAGAGCGGATATCCTGCAGCATCTGAATGGACCTGATTTAAGAAGGGATTGCGACCTCTACCCGGTCCACCAGGTTTTTCTTGGCGAGACCGTGCATCTGAATGGACCTGATTTAAGAAGGGATTGCGACCTTGTTGCACAAACGGGTTTTTCTCTCTTTTGTGTCTGTGAATCTGAATGGACCTGATTTAAGAAGGGATTGCGACTGGGAGTATCGTCAAGTTCGATTACTCCCCTATCAAATCTGAATGGACCTGATTTAAGAAGGGATTGCGACTGGGAGTATCGTCAAG
>QMMN01000068.1 GCA_003647275.1 Deltaproteobacteria bacterium | reverse complement strand
TTTCACGAGCCGAGGTCGCCGCAGCCGCAAGGCGTAGCCCGCGGGACCGCGACAGCGAGCTGAATTGCGAGCGAACAAAAAAATGGCTTGCTTCCTTACGGTCGAAGAGACCTGCAACAACGTACAGGCCTCTTCAACCTGTAGTCTGTTACCGCGAGTGGGCTACAACACAGCGGATGCGGTGAGATCGTCGGCTCGCCCAAAGGGTAAAAAATGTCGATGGTTTGTTAGCAAAACCTTAGTGACAAATTGTTACCCCAGAAGGTTTAAGCAAAAGCATCCTAACAATGCCAAGCTGTTATCTTTATGAAACTCTATCGACATTTTTTATGAAATTTTCGGGTTAGATAACTCACTGTCAAAGCGAATCATATGATGCCTGATACGGAGAAGACATCTCGCACCCACTGTATTCGCTGCGGAACCTGTTGTATGAAAGGGGGGCCCACCCTCCATGAGGAAGATATTATCCTGTTTGAGAAGGGAATTTTGAATAGAACCCATGTTTATACCTTAAGAAAAGGTGAAGTGGTCCGCAATATTGATGAGACTTTGATGGTCCTTGAACAGGAGATTATCAAGATTAAAGGGCAGGGTGAAGCCTGGGCGTGCATGTTTTATGACGATGACCAGGGGGCATGCAAGATTTATCAGGACAGACCTGTTGAATGCCGCGCCTTGAAATGCTGGGATCTGGAGAGATTTAAGGAAGTCATGCAAAGGCCGTACCTTCAAAGAAAGGACCTCATCAAGCCAGAGGATGGCATCCTTAAGATCATAGACGCCCACGAACAAAGATGCGCCTATGAGACCTTGGCGTCAGCTGTAGAGGGGCTGCGGGGACCGGATTCTGAGAAAGCAGGGGAAAGGATTCTTGACCTTTTGCAGTATGACCACTACATCAGGCCTTTCTTAATAAAGAAGCTCGGTATGGACCCGAATGCGATGGATTTTTTTATTCGGCAGACCCCTTAACACAACAATCCGCATGTTTGGGCTTTGCGTCAAGCAAAAGGGCGATCGCTTCCTCCTGATGCCGATGTAGCCTAAAGCTTAGGCGCCTCCTTTTGCTTTAACAACTTTTTCAGTCTCCTCTTGTAAAGCTCCCGCCTCAGTTTGCTAATATGGTCAATGAACAGGATGCCGTTCAGGTGATCGATCTCATGTTGCAGCACAATGGCCCCAAGACCTTCCCTTTTGAGCGTGACTGGGTTTCCCTCTCTATCCAAGCCCTTGACGGTGACGCATTCTGCACGTTTTACGTCGGCCCTGTAATCTATGACGCTCAGACATCCCTCTTCGTTTACAACAACCCCATTGGCCTCAATGATCTCCGGGTTAATGAGCACGACAAGGTCATTGGGTTCATCCTTGCCTGAGATATCGAACATAATGATACGGCACGGTTCTCCCACCTGGTTGCTTGCCAGCCCAATGCCAGGGGCGTGGTACATGGTGTCGGCCATGTCATCGATGAGCTGCTGAATCTTCCCGTCGATATTGGTGACCGGCTCAGCCCGCTCACGTAAAACCGAATCAGGGTAGGTGAGTATTTTTCTTACGGCCATTTTTCTATTCTCTATGCGCTCCTGATGTAACACATTATTTTGTAAAGATAATAATTATTCCCAAGGAAGTCAAATCTGCAAACAAAAAAGGGCACCAATAAACCTGCGGTGCCCTTTTTCAGTTGGATAAGGATAAGTCCTATTCAATTGGATAGCCTGCCTTTTCCCAGGCCATCCACCCCCCACTTATATTGACAACATTCTTGTACCCCATCCGGCAAAGGGTGCACGTAGCCAGGCAACCCCGTCCGCCTTTCTTGCAATACATGACGATATTGGCATTCTTATCCGGTACTTTCTTGTCAATCTTGAATTCCAACAGCCCCCGGGGGAGGTTGATCGCGCCGGGGATATGGCCCATCTTGAATTCCTTTGGCTCACGGCAGTCCAAGAAAATGTATCCGCCTTTGTCTAACATGGCCTTGGCTTCAGCGACTGAGACCTCGCAGATGCTTTTTTTTGCCTCAGCGACCAGATCATTGGCGGTCAAGTCCTGGGCAGTGGCCAAGGGGGCATTGAAAGTCAAGGCAACGACTAATGCAAAGGCAAGGGCAAACGAAGCACGTCTTTTCATCGTCTTCCTCCTTAATGCTTAAGGCTTGTAACGAACTGTCCACTCATACGTTAAGAGGCAGCACCATAAAACGATCTGTGTCCTCACCTCCTGTCTTTATTAGAAATGACTTTTTCAGTGGCTACGTAAATGGCCGTGTCCAGTGTAACCTTTTACAGAAGCAACGTCCCCTTTTGTGCAAGGAGAAACGGTTTCAAAGACTGGCCTCATTTAGTCGTCTCGCCGCTTTTCAGGGATCAGATTTGGCGGAACGATAACGTCTTTGTTCGCTTTCAGATACTCTCGTTTTACGTCTTTTTTAAGCAGAAACAGATCTTCATTCCCATGGCACGCATTACATGTTTTATTTTGGGGCGTTTTCCGCCTGACATTATGCGGTGTAGCCAGCTTCCATGTGGGGAGTTTGTCAAAGTTTGTCAGCCCATTTTTCACGTAAAACTTGAAGGTACCCTGGTCCACGGGGATATGACGGACTGTGACAAACCTTTCAGGCCTCTTCTCTGTACGCAAGGGGTTGATGCCAATCTTGAAGTCAATGAACGAACCCTTTATTTTGTAAAATTTCAGCCCCTGTTTGTCCTTGCCAACATGACAGCTGGTGCAGTTGTTGTAAGGCATGCTGTGACAGACGTGGCAGCTGACCTGATCCTTATGGATCCAGTGGTTTTTGGCATTTTCAGATTTTGCATCATAGATATCCTTATGGCAGTCCAGACATTTTGGGCCATTCTCCACGTCATATCGATTGGCATAGTCTTTGCCGTCCCCGTGCATCTCATCTGCCTTGTGACACTTGTCGCATTTAAAGTACTTTTGTTTGTGGATATCAGGGGGCACCCCCTCAATTTCACCGAGGTATTCTTTCCCGATCCGGCTTCCGTGACATGCGGTACAGACTTCTTGCATGGGCGGCCTTTTCTGGAACAGATGCCCATCCAGCAAGCCACCTTCCACCGATTCCGGGCGGCTGATGTGACACTGCCCGCAGCTGCTGTGACACGCATTACAGTGAGACTCTCTGGCTGCATCCACTTTTGAATGCACAGCCTTGTCGGGATCGGCCCTCATGTTGATCATTTTCTTGGATGGTGCGAGACTCACATGAAAGCTGGTTTCATAATTTTCAGCAATGTCATCGTGGCATGTCCCGCAAGTGCTGGAAGGATCCGGATAGCTTGGATCTTTGATGACGCCCTTGTGTGCGGTTTTCCAGTTAGGGTCTTTTGGGTTTCCACCATGGCATTCGTGACAGCCCAGTGCGCCGTGATTTTCGTCCTCGGCAAACTCACTATCAACGAAGATCTTTTCATGCGGAGCCAACGGCTCCACTGCTCCGCCTCAGCCTTCCCCTTCGGTTTCGGCGGATGCTCCTGGTTTGTCTCCCCGGGCTTTTGCAATTTCCCTCGTGATCTGTATTAACTTTCGTGCGTTCGTATGACAGGTAAAACAGTGATTTTCCTCCTGGGCGGACCAGGCTGCATGGCGGGCGGGAAGGACAAGCAAGAAAACAGCTAAGGTCAGGACAATGGATGCTCCGTATTTTATTATGGGTTTCATCTTTATTCTCCTTTGGTCTTGAACCGCAAAAGCGAGCGCATTCCCTGCAGCTTGCATCACCCCTTGTCTACTCATCATTGTGCTCCTTGTCCTTATGTCTTTATCGTACCGTTATTTCAATGAGCCCCTTGGGTCTGGTAGGGGGCGTTCCCGACTTGCCCTGCGACCCGGCATATAAAATTGCGGTTCATCGAGCCGGTTGGCTAAAAAGGCTGCAAGTACCTCCTCGACGTGTCCGGCTATCCCTGTAATCGTACAAACGCCTGAACTTTGAAGCATCGTATGCAGGACCTCGCTAATGCCGCCACAGATCAAGGTTGTGACACCTGCCCTTTGCAGGGCAGCGATTCGTTCAGATGACGAGAGGTTGTCGAAACGGAGTTCGGTTCTTTTGATCTCATGATCATTTTCGATGTGGATGAGCAAGACCCGCAGACAAGAGTCAAAAACCGGTGCAATTCGCGATCGAAATACTGGTATAGCAACGTGGGCCATATGAGTGAAAGTCCGCACGGGTCTTTTTTAAAAGAATTTGGTGTCTCGTATCGTTTTGTGAGCAACCCCTAACGAATCCGTCCACCAAGATCTGCTTTTCGCTCCAAGCGCACGTTACGAGACACCGGGGGGTGGATGGATACCCATGGCCGTATCATCGGTTGTGGGACAAAGACTTATATAAACAAGTCGCAATCGCCATGCCAAAAACAGGCGACGGCATATCAGCTCATAACCGACCGAAAAGACTAGGGATTGAAGGTCTTACATCCTTGCCGCCAGGTAGGCTATGAGGCCGCGGGAACAAAATGTGCCATAACAGAGGGGGCAAAGGGAACAATTTGAACCATAACGATGGCCGGATGGGCAATCTTTCTATGTATTCCTCTGGTGAGGAGGCTTCGGCCATTGACACAAAGTTTGCTTTTTTGCTAAGAATTTAAAAATATTGGCAGGTGTTTCCGGGGTTGCTGTTCCCCAGGAGACCACGGGGGCGTAAGATGGAGCGACTGAAGCGATCGATTATTGAACACCACCAGATCATATTGGACAGTATTTCAGATGGGGTTTTCACCGTGGATTTGGGATGGCGCATCATGTCTTTCAACAAGGCCGCCGAACAGATCACGGGTATCCCGCGGGAGGAGGCCATTGGTCAGCTATGCCATGAAGTCTTTAGGGCCAATGTGTGTGAGACGGGTTGTGTGCTGCGTCAGACCATGATGAGTGGAACACCTGTTCGAAATATGCCGGTTTATATCATCCGTGCGGACGAGAAGCGGATCCCTATCAGTGTGAGTACCAGCCTTCTAAAGGATGAGGGGGGCCAGGTCATTGGCGGCGTGGAAACCTTCCACGATCTGACCGTTATCCATGAACTTCGCAAGAAGATTCAAAAACAACAATCGTTCGGGGACATTATCAGCAAGAGCGAAAAGATGCTCAGGCTCTTTTCAGTCCTTCCTCAAATTGCCCAAAGTGATAGTACAGTGCTCATTGAAGGGGCAAGTGGTACAGGGAAAGAACTCTTTGCCAGAGCCATTCACAACAACGGTCCAAGAAAGAAGGGGCCTTTTGTCGCCGTAAACTGCGGGGCCTTGCCCGACACCTTGTGCGAATCCGAACTCTTTGGCTATAAAGCAGGCGCATTTACGGACGCCAAAAAGGACAAGCCGGGACGATTTGCCTTGGCCCAAAATGGCACCATTTTTCTGGATGAAATTGGGGATATCTCACAGGCCGTGCAGGTGCGGCTACTTCGGGTCTTGGAACAGAAGGTGTACGAACCCTTGGGAGCCACCAAGGCGCTCAAGACAAATGCCAGGGTGATCGCAGCAACGCATCGAAACATGGAAGAGATGGTTCAACAAGGGAGGTTCAGGGAGGATCTGTACTACCGTATCAATGTTGTCAAGCTATCTTTGCCACCACTTTCAGAACGAAAAGAGGATATTCCTCTCCTTGTTGACCACTTTATCGAGCGCTTCAATCATCTGACAGGGAAACATATCGTGGGCCTGTCCAAAGATGCCATGGCTGTCCTGATGCTTCAAAACTGGCCTGGGAATGTGCGCGAACTTGAAAATACCATAGAGCATGCTTTTGTCCTGTGCCAAGAGGAACTGATTTGCTTGAGTCATCTACCCCCACACCTTGTCCCGGAAACCCGGTCTATGCTTGTGCCCACCGGTTTGACCCTAAAAGAAGTAGAAAAACGCACCATCCAGGAGGCGCTTCAAAGAAACCAGTGGAAAAAAGTCATTACGGCCCGTGAACTTGGCATCGACAAGAACACCCTCCGCCGGAAAATAAAGCGTCTTGGCATTATTGAGCCCCATTAGATGATGCCTGTTTCCTCAGTTACCAGGCTGTTATCCCAACCGGGGGGCGCTGATGCCCCCAAGAACGGTCGAGAGGCAGAACCTCTCGCCTGCCTGCTCAACCATCCTTACATTTAATGGTCACATACATTTGCTCCTGTGACCAGGGTATTGGCCAGGTATTGGTGAACCAACTCCTCAGGGGTCAGGTTGGGGGCACCTGTGATAACCTGGATGCCGTTTTCTCCAAAAAGGCTCAAGGCCTTTTGCCCCATTCCCCCTGCAATGATCACGTTGACCCCCAGTTCGTGAAGCCATCGGGGGAGCACACCTGGCTCGTGGGGTGGAGGCGTCAGGAGTTCCTTCTTTTTTATCTCCTGATTCTCCACATGAACAATGGCAAATTCCGCTGCATGGCCGAAATGGGGTGTCAGCCGGCCTTCAGCCACAGGGATCGCAATCTTCATAACTTTCTCCTCCTTTGTATCTTTTTCTTGAATTTTGCTGTGCGTTGATTGGGGCTCGGACGTGGTGGTCTGGTCCCCTTCCAAGATTTTTGCGACGATTTCGTTGTAGGCCTTTGTGAGCTCTGAGTCCGAATATTTTTCCAGATACGATTCCCCTGCATCTGCGCACGCCACCATCTTTGGATCAAAGGGGATCCGACCCAAAAAGGGGACATTCATGGCAAGGGCCGTTCTAAAACCGCCTCCTGTGCCGAACAGGTCCACGGGTTTTCCGCAATGGGGGCACACAAAACCGCTCATATTTTCTATCAATCCAAAGATTGGCATATTAACGGTTCTGCAAAAGTTGATCGATTTCCTGATATCTGCCAGGGATACCTCCTGGGGTGTGGTTACAATGATCGCCTTGGCACCCGGGATTGTTTGTGCCACAGAGAGCGGTTCATCCCCTGTACCAGGAGGGGAATCGATCACCAGGTAATCGAGTTGTCCCCAATGCACATCGGAGATGAACTGCCGGATGACATGCATCTTCAAGGGCCCCCGCCAGATCACAGCCTCGTCCGTATCTTGGGTCAATGATTCAATGGAGACCACCTTCAGGTGATCCGAGTAAGGCTTGGGAATCATACGATTATCTGCGCTGATTTCAAGAAGCCCCTTCAGTCCGAGCATTCTGGGGATATCAGGGCCGTGAAGGTCTACATCCATTAGCCCAACTTTGGCGCCCTTTTTTGAAAGGGCAACAGCCAAATTGGCGGCAACGCTTGTTTTGCCAACACCCCCCTTGCCGCTCATGACAAGGAACTTGTTTTTGATTAAAGATAGGGATTCTTGGATTGCCTGATCTTGTGCAGCCATGTCCGCGTTCTGTTGAGATGCGCAATGGCTGCCCTTTTTTGTATGACTCATGTGAAAACCTCCTGTTTTTGTAATGTGTCGGAATTTTAGCGATTCACGCAATGATATGCATTCGTTGGCTAGATTGCAGGCCTGGAAGTCCCTGTGGCCCAAGGAGCAACAGGCATAGAGCGAAACTTTTCATTTCCCCTAATGCCAAGTAGCAAATGTGTCCTGTTTTTTTAAACCCAGTGCCCCTCCACATTGGGGGAATCCACAGCCTGTAACTGGCCACTCTTATACTGGGTAATGGCATCGATAACGCGTCCTTTGGCACCGGTTACAACCTTGATGCCTGCAGCTTTCAAAACATCAAAGGCCTTGGGGCCGCAGTTACCAGAGATCAACACATCAGCCTTTTGATCCACGATCGTCTTTGCCGCCTGGATACCCGCTCCCTGTGGCAGATTGAGATTTTGTTTGTTTTCTACAACCTCGTATTCCAGTGTTTTTGGGTCTACCATAATAAAATATTTGGCCCTGCCAAAGCGGGGATCCATATCGGAAATCAGCTCATTCCCGGTGGACGTAACAGCTATCCTCATCGCTCGTGATGCCTCCTTCTTGTTTGTTTATATTTGGTTTATCGTCAAAAAATAATTGATCAGGGGTGGGGGTCTTTAAGCGACTCTGCAAAGATCGTCAATTCTTCTGTGACTTGGCAAGGGGGGGAAACCGCAGCCACCGAATTGAAATGCAACCCCTCCAACCCCTGAAAATTTATGTCAAAAACAGCCTGCTGTTCGCCGGGGATTGGAAAACAGCCAAAGCCAGGCCGATCATTTCATGCAACAGCGTTTTGGATGCTCACAGGGTGAGGAATGTCCGCAGCACGAGCCTCCTTCTCGGGCACCGCGGCCAACACCCGGATGGTTGGCTCCCTTCATGATGTAGCCAACCGAAGCACTCATCACCTTCTTTGCCGGGTTTCCGCACTCCGGACAGGTGGCAACCGCCCCTTCTTGCAAAGACTGCAGCCTTTCGAACGTATGGCCACAGTCTGGGCATCGATATTCATAGATTGGCATGACAACACCCCCTTATGGATTCCCACTCTGTTTCAAGACCTCCATGAGCTCATCGGCCCTGTTATATCCTGAAACCTTGACCTCGACCTCCTTAACGCCCTCTGTCTGTTGAACAGCCGTCTTAATGTCGTAGGCGAGTTTGAACGCCATGGGACAAACTGGAGAAGACGGCTGAAACGTCAAACAAACCCTGCCGTCTTGGTCGATCAAAAGGTCTCTGACCAGTTTCATACGCATGATGTCCAGATTTGTGCCGGGGTCGATGACCCCCCTTAACGCATTTTCTACTTTATCTTTTAACGTCATTGGCGTTTCTTGGGTTGATAATAGACCACAGACCCCTTTTTCACCATGTCAATCGTATGGTTTCTGACCAAAGGCTCAAGGTATTTCAAAACTTCATTTTTATGCACTGTCAGCCCAGAAGAGATGTCGTCCAACGTGCAGGGCCGCCTTGCAAGGAGGCTCAAAAGGTCTTCCTCAACATTGGCCCTCCTTTCATGCTTTTCAGAACCCCTAAACGGCGCAATCACTTCGGCCTCTTTGCCCAGGATTTTGCAAAACCTGGCCATCCCTTCTGAGGAGACCTGCCGTGCATGGGCCTCTGCTGAAGGACGGACCGCCGTATTGATATGAATTTTTTGAGGGTTTATCCTTGCAATCCAGTCTCTGAATTGGATCGCATCGGCCTCGGTCGCATTGATGCCGTCCAGGATGAAGACCTCAAGCCATATCTGGCCGGGATATTCCTTTCGGAAGGCAACCAGGCCGTGCACCATGGTTTCAAAGCTGATCTCAGGATGCGGGCGATTGATGGCCTCAAATCCCTGTTGATCATAGGCATCAAGAGAGGGCAGCACCACATCGGCCTCCATCATGGATTCACGGACCTGGCTGTTTCCCAACAGTGAGCCATTGGTCAGGACAGCGACCGGAATCTCTGTGTGTTTCTTAATTTCGTGAATCAATGTCCCGATTTCACTATTTAAGGTCGGTTCCCCTGAACCTGCCAGTGTGATGTAGTCTGCACAAACGCCCTCTTTCAGCTTTTGATATACTTGGTCTAAGATGCTGCCCACCGGGATATAGGGCTTTCGCTCGATGGTTTTTGCTTTGGTTCGCCCGAGCTGGCAATAAATGCAATCGTACGAACAGACCTTATAGGGCACCAGATCAACACCCAAGGAATGGCCTAACCGTCTTGAAGGAACCGGACCGTAAATAAAATGCTCTGTCATGCTTTATGACTGTTTCCTTTGCTGGTTCTTTCGTTTTTGGCAAGGAGGGCGTTTTCTGAAAAAGTCGTGATACCGCGGACTTGGAAAGAAGCTTCAATCAAGCTCGATAAATATTATCACGGCTTTTGAGGAAAATGTCCTCCTCACTCGCCAACGGTTCCAAGCGGGAATTTGGGTCAAACTTGGGTCAAACAGTTCTCAACCTTTTCCCATATCTTGTTGATGGCATCAGATACGCTCCCGTCTGAAAACTCCACAATACTCTTGCCGGCCACCATGGCATGCGTAACAGAGGTATCATACGGGATACGACCTACCAATGCGATGTGATTTCTTGCACAACACCTTGCAATCTGGTCTGACATCTCCTCGTTTAGGTCAAACTTGTTGATACAAGCGAGCGTTGGTATCTTAAAATGGGCAGCCAGTCCTCCAACCCGCTCAAGGTCGTGCAGACCTGACAAGGTGGGTTCGGTCACAATCAGGATTGCACTGGTGCCTGTTATGGAGGCGATCACCGGGCATCCTATCCCGGGGGGGCCGTCCACGATAATCGTATCAAGCCCTCGGTCTTCGGCCAATACTTTGGCCTGGTTTCTGACCAAACTGACCAGGAGCCCGGAGTTTTCCTCTGCGATGCCCAGCTTGGCATGGACCATGGGCCCGAACCGCGTTTCCGAGATATACCACTTGCCACAGATGTTCTGGGGAAAATCGATCGCCTGAACCGGGCAAAAGTGCACACACACCCCGCACCCTTCACAGTCGATCTTGTCGACCACAAACGTCGGACTAATGGCTTTGAACTGACACCGATCCAGACATTCCTCGCATTCAGTACAAGCATCCAGGTCTATCTGGGCGGTTCGCCCTCCCTTGAAATCTTCTTCATGCTTTATTTCAGGGGCGAGTATCAAATGGAGGTCAGCCGCATCCACATCAGCATCAGCCAAGACCTTGTTTTGGGCAAGGGCCGCAAAAGAGGCGACTACGCTGGTCTTGCCGGTGCCCCCCTTTCCACTTATGATCGTGAGTTCTTTCATGTAATCAACCGGAATAATTCTCCTGACTTCCTAAGCTGTTACAGCAATTCTCTTATCTTATCATACATGGCCTGAAACCGATCCTTCATCTCAGGCACAACATCCACCATCATGATACCACGGGAATAGGCCTCGGCAATCTTTCGGTCATTCGGAATTTCCATCAAGATCGGTATGTTCTCCTCTCTGGCATATGTGGCAACCCGATCGTCTCCGACATCACAACGATTGATAATGATGCCAAGGGGTATCCCCAGAATACGTACAGCCCCGACCGCAAGCTTTAGGTCGTTTAGACCAAAGGGCGTGGGCTCGGTGACCAAGATCGCAAAGTCAGAGCCTTTCAGGGTTACGATAACCGGGCAAGATGTCCCGGGTGGGGCGTCGATGATAGCGATCTTTTCGGGATCGATATGCGCCTTGACCTGGTTGATCAGAGGCGGAGACATGGCCTCACCAACCCGCAAAAGGCCGTGTATGAATTCCACCCGGCCAGACCACCCCTTTTCCAGAACACCAAGTTCCCGGCCCTTTTCGCTTATGGCCTCCCTTGGGCAGACCATCATGCACCCCTTGCAACTGTGACAGAGCTCCGGGAAGGTCAGGACCTTTTTCCCAATGACGGTTATGGCGCTGAACTGACAGATCTCGCCGCACTGTCCGCAGAAATCGCACTTCTCCAGATCGACTTCTGGGACCGGTGTCGTTATCCTTTCGGTGTGATTCAACTCAGGTTTTAGGAAAAGATGGGCATTGGGCTCTTCCACATCGCAATCTAATAGTTGCACTTTCCCGTTTAGTGACATCGCAAGGTTGGTTGCGATGGTGGTTTTGCCTGTGCCCCCTTTCCCGCTCGCAATGCAAATAACCATACGACCTATTCTCGCGTCATAGCAGTCCCGCACTTGGGGCATTTTTGCTCAAAGCAAGGATTTCCAGGCTGGTGGGGGGCTTTTTCACCACAGCTTGGACAAACACAGTTTCCACCGGGACCTGCGCCGCCGCCGCCACCTCGTCGGCCACCGCCGCCTTGTCCCATGCCCCTACCTGTTCCAGGGCCTTGGCCTCTCGGGCCTGTTCCGTCTCCTCGTGGCATCGTCATCTCCTTTGTTGAACTTAGGGGCTTCGCCCCAATTGGAATAGTGGAAGGTTGGAATAATGGAATATTGGGTTTAAAAGGTGTTTTGTTCTTACGCGCAGCGCAGGCGCTTGCGCCGCGTGTTTCTGTTTTTCAC
>QMMN01000067.1 GCA_003647275.1 Deltaproteobacteria bacterium | reverse complement strand
CGCCTCCTTCTTGATATTTTGATCGATTTCAACATAAACCATAAAATCTAAACCAACATCTTTCGCAAAAACTTAGCCCAAATCCTAAAATCAGAGGTGTGTGGGATTAATTCAAAGCTCTCAGGGTGTTGCCCAAACCCATTTTTAAGAGAAAAAGCATATCTGGTTTGTGAAGCTCCCCGCCTCGCGGGGCGGGGAGCTTCACAATTTTGTTGCCAGACATCATACAAAATGCTATCTTTTAAACAGGTTCGAGAACGGACAAACTGAGCAACGGGCAACTTGGTTTCCTGAGATGCCTTTTGCGAGGTACGTCAGCACAAACATCAGCGAAAGACATCCCTGGTGTTTATGCTGTTTTTTTTGGGTAAAACATTCAGGAGAAACTTGCCTTATGAATATCTCGTTTAAGAACATGATTATCGGTGTCGCAAATCGTGGTATTCCGGCCCTTCGTGTTGGACGAACCATCAGGGAGATGGGGGCTATTTATGCAGCCTTTTTCACGCCGGTAGACAAGACCGCCCCTCATGTATCCAAGGCTGACAGGGCGTATAGCCTTTCGAGTGTAGACGGATATTTGGACATTAAAGAAATTGTGCGGGTTGCAAAAAAGCACAATGTTGCAGCCCTTCATCCTGGCTGGGGCTTTGCCGCCGAGGATAATAACTTCCCCTCCATGTGTGAAAAGCACGATATTATCTTTATCGGTCCATCCGAAGGCCCCATGAGAAAGCTTGGCAATAAAGTGAAGGCAAGAGATATTGCCAGGTCTCTTTCCATTCCTGTGGTAGAGGGCTCCGATGTGGCGGTTTCTCTGGAAGAGGCAAAGAAAATCGCTGAAGAGATCGGCTTCCCTGTAATGATCAAGAGTGAAGGGGGCGGGGGAGGCAGAGGGGTTGTGGTGGTAAATTCCCAGCAGGAGTTAGACCGGCATTTTTATCGGGCATCAAGCATGGCTGAAGCAAGCTTTGGCAATCCCAATCTGTACATTGAAAAATACCTTTCCTTGGTCAGGCATCTTGAAATACAGGTGATCTGCGATAAATTCGGAAACGTGGTTGCACTTGACGAACGGGATTGTTCGTGCCAGCGAAAGTACCAAAAACTGTTAGAGATTACCCCATCACCATGGAAATTGGCCTCCCTGGAATTGCGCAACGCCCTGAAAGAGGCTGCCATCAAGATGGTCACCGCAGTCGAATACGATTCAATCGGGACCATTGAATTTTTGGTTGATGACAAGCAAAACTTTTATTTTATCGAGGCCAATACCCGCCTTCAAGTAGAGCATGGTATATCAGAATTGCTCTATGGCATAGATATCGTCGAGGAGATGATACGGATTGCCTTTGGTGAAAAGCTCAGCCTGACAAAAGAGCAACTCAAATCACGGGGTTTTGCCATGCAGTGCCGGATCAATTTTGAAGATCCGCAGCATGATTTTATGCCCAATTCAGGCACAATCACCCGTTACCTTTCCCCTGGCGGTGAAGGTGTTCGCCTTGATTCCTGCGTTTTTGGCGACTATGAATTCCCCAAGGCCTATGACTCTTTAGGCGCCTTACTCATGACCTATGGCTCGACCTGGGAAAAGACCGTATCCACCATGGAAAGGGCCCTGTCAGAGTATTTCATTGGCGGCCTGAAAACAACCATACCATTTCACAAAAAGATTGTAACACATCCCGAGTTCAGGTCAGGCGAGGTCCACACCAAATTCATCGAGGGTACGCCCGAACTGATTTCTTATCGGGAAATCATTCCAGAACATCTTCGGCTCGCGGGACTGATGGCTGAGATCGCAGCGATGGGATACAATCCCCATATCGGCCTTGGCCGCTATCGAAAGCCTGATGACTCAAGAGTCGGCCCCATGCCCGTAACCCAGGTCTCTTCTTCTGAAAAACCTACAAATAATGACTATCGACCGCCGTTTAACCCTGATGACCACAGAGATATGGTCCTGGCCTATCTTCGAGAGTCGGAATTTGTGGAATTCTGCAATACCACCCCCCGGGACGTCACCCAGTCAGAATCCGGAAACCGATTCCGACTCTTTGACGACCGATTAATCGGCCCTTTGATTGACCAGTGTGGTTATGTATCGATTGAAAACGGCGGGGGCGCCCATTACCATGTGGCGATGCTGGGCTGTATGACAGACCCATGGGCGGAGGCCGAGGAATGGAACCGGTTTGCCCCGAATACCCAGAAACTGATCCTTATTCGCTCTACCAACGTCCTGGGCTATGCGCCTCAACCAAGAGAAGTCATGGAGCGGACAGGGCAAATGATCGTCAAGCACTATCACGTGATACGCTGCTTTGATTTTCTGAACCACATTGATAACATGGCACCTTTTGCCAAGATCGTACTGAAATCTGAAAATCGAATCTTTCAGCCGGCCATCAGTTTGAGTTGGGCCGAAGGCTTTACCATTGAGCACTATCTTTCCGTGTTGAATGATATTCTTTCAATGGCCGGTCGCATTTTAGAATGCGGGAAGGCAGAAGCCTCCAAAAAGATTATATGCTGTCTCAAGGACATGGCCGGGGTCTGTCCGCCCCGCTTTATCTATGATCTGATTTCAGCCATCCTCGACAACTACCCAGAGCTTGTTATCCAGTATCACCGGCACACAACGGACGGTTTGGCTGTGTCAGCACTGGGCAGTGCGGCCAAGGCCGGGGCCAAGATCCTGGATGTGGCTGACGGACCGGCTGTACGATTTTACAGCCAGGCAGCGGTCATGCCGTTGGTTGCCTACATTGAGGGGGAGCTCGGTTTAAAGACACGGCTTGACAAAGACAAGATTCGAGAAACGGCCTTTGTCTTAAAACAGATCATGCCCATATATGATCGCTACTGCAGACCGACTTTTTTAGGCCCCGACCACGATGTCACACGTCACGGCCTTCCCGGGGGGGCCACATCAAGCAGCCAGGAAGGCGCCTTGAAGCAGGGATACGCCTTTTTGCTGCCCCATATTTTGCTGATCCTTGAACTGTATCGAAAGATCATTCGTTACCATGATGTGACGCCGGGCTCTCAAATTACCTGGACCAACGGTTATATGATGGCGGTCAAAGCATACGAGCGGGGCGGGTTGGCAGAGGTGCAACGGGTGATTAACATCCTCAAGGCAGTGACCTCTACGCCGGAGCAGGAACTGGATGAAAGGATCAAGGAAGATCGGCAGATACTCTTTGCCCACGCTAATGATGCCCTAAAAAATCTCCTTTTGGGCAAGTTTGGGAAGCTTCCTCTTGGTTGGCCATCTGATTGGGTCTATCAGTCCGTATTTGGTGATAAGTGGCGTGATGCTATGGCCAAACGCACCGAGCAAAGCCCGCTTACCGTACTCCCTCCTGTGGATATGAAAAAGGTTGAGGCCGAGCTGGCTGGACATATTGGACGGACGCCCACGGAAAATGAAATAGTTAACTATCTGAATCATCCTGGTGACGCCCTAAAACTGATCAAGAACCTTGAAAAGTACGGCGACCCCAACGTCTTGCCGGATGATATCTGGTTCGAAGGGCTTCAGACCGGCTATGACCGCGAGTTTGTAACCTCGGATGGGAAGGTTCACACGATCAAGATCTTGCGTGTCGGAAAGGTCGATCGTTACGGCAGAAAAAGGGTGAGGTACAAGCTTGATTATGAAATTTTCGTGGAAGACATTAAAGTGAAGGAAAAGGCCGTGACAGGGCCAGGGCGTGAAATGGCCGACACGCAAAATCCTTATCATATTGCCGCCCCATTTGATTCAGACCTGTGGCTGGTACACAAAAAAGAGGGTGACGCTGTAAAGGCCGGTGAAGAGGTGTTAAACCTTTCTCTTATGAAAACAGAATACGCTGTGACCTCGCCGGTGGATGGGGTGGTAAAAAGGATTGTCGTGTTTGCAGATTACAGGGCTGATAAAAAAATGGTCCCTGTGAAAAAGGGAGCGCTTTTAATGGAACTGGCCCCACCCCGCGAACGCTGCAAAAATTGCGATGCTGAGATTGAAGAGGACTACAAATTTTGCCCCAAGTGTGGGTCCAATCTGGAAAGTCAGTGAGGGGCATGTCTTAACAAGCTGCTCCCGAAATTTCTGCGATTAAGATATCAGGGCTTTGATTATATTTGCAGGCAGTGAAAGGATAAACTTTAACAAAAAAAACCGTCTGTCTTTGTGACAAACGGGGTTGTGGCATTCCCTTTACAAGTCATCCCAACGATCCCTCATGCCCATAGGTTCTGCCTGCATCGCTGTTTATGTTATCGCAGGTCAGGTCCCTACATTGTGATGTTATCGTTGCTTTGTGCTATTCTCCATGCTATATGAATGCTTTTATTTTTTGAGGCGAGGAGAATCTAAGTGATGAGGAAAAAACAATTCGACATAAGAGAGATCGGGATTCACCCTAAAGGCAAGGTTATTGCTAATTTAGATGTTGGGGGTCTTGTCACCTGTGCGGTCAAATCAGAAGAGGGGAAGCTGAGTCGGACAGGCACGCTGGTCATCAGGACCAGGGAGGATCACCCGAAGTACGGCCATGGCAGGCACACGGGCAGGTCCCCTCAAGATCGATATATTGTGGACCATCCCGAGATCCATGACCATATTGACTGGCAAGTTGTTGATGCCAAGTCAAAAAAGCCTATCAACCATCCCATAAAACCCGATGTGGCGCTTCGGCTTTATAAGCAAATCACCAAGTACCTGAGCGGGCAGCCCGTCCTCTATCTGCAACACCGGCTGGTCTGTGCGGACCGCATGTACGGATTTCCGTTATACTTTGTGACCGAATCGCCGACTTACGCCCTGTTTGCCAACAACGTATTTCGGGACCTTCCCGCCACCACAAAAGAGATTCCGAACAAACCCATCCACGTGCTTTTTGCGCCTGGATTCAGGCTTCGAGATCCTCAAAAATACGGTCTCAATTCGAATGGATTTGCAATCATCGACTGTTCCAGTCAAAAGATCTTCATCGGGGGCCTGCGTTACTGTGGTGAGGCCAAAAAGGCCGTATTTACCCTGCTCAACTACCTATTGCCATTCATGGACGTATTCCCCATGCACTGCGGAGCCAATAAAGGTGAAGACGGGGATGTGGCCCTGTTCTTTGGGTTGTCCGGTACGGGCAAGACCTCCCTGTCGGCTGACCCTCACCGCAAACTCATCGGCGACGATGAGCACGGGTGGTCCCCTTACGGTGTGTTTAATTTTGAAGGGGGCTGTTATGCAAAATTGATCAACCTGGATCGGGTCAAAGAGCGGGATATTTGGAGTGCTGTGAGAAAATTTGGCGCCTTGGCTGAAAATGTGGGCATGCAGGATGGGGTCCTTGATCTTGCAGACGCCTCAATCACCGAAAATACACGGGCCGCCTATCCGTGCAAGTACATAGAGAACGTAAGCTTTACAGGCGTGGGAGAACATCCAAAGGTCATATTCTTCCTGACCGCCGATGCCTTTGGGGTGCTCCCCCCCATTTCCAGGCTCACCCCTGAGCAGGCCATGTATCATTTCCTATCCGGCTACACGAGTAAGCTGGCAAGCACGGAGGTGGGCATCACAGAACCAGTACCAACCTTTTCTCCCTGTTTTGGCCTCCCCTTCATGCCCCTGAAGCTTTTGACCTATGCAGAACTTCTAGGTAGACGCCTCAGGGAGCATGACACCAACGTTTATCTGGTAAACACCGGCTGGACAGAAGGCCCCTTTGGTAAGGGCCACCGAATTAACATCATGCACAGCCGAGAAATGATTGCTGCAGCTATCCGTGGAGAACTCGAGCATGCCCAAACAGAACGACACGAAGACCTTGGCCTTCAAATGATCACGAGCTGTTCCGGCATCCCGGACCCCCTCATGCTTAGGCCCTGGAAGACCTGGACAAATGTTGCTGAATACCGCGACAAATCCAAAGAACTGGCGGCCTATTTTGTCAAAAACTTCCAGAAGAATTTCCCGGACGCTCCACCTGAGATTGCCAATGCTGGCCCAAAATTAAGGAATTAGTTCCCCACGCCTACCCTACAAAGGGCCTGCGAAGTATGGTATCTTTGAGCCAGAATTTGTCGTCCTTCTGAGGGTACTGAATGTTATAGTGCAAACCGCGGCTCTCCTTCCTCAATATGGCACCCTGGATGATGAGCTCGGCCACCATGGCGATGTTGCGTAGTTCGATTAAATCCGAGGTAATCTTGAAATCCCAATAATAGTGTTGGATTTCTTTCTGGATCATCTCAATGCGGTTTTGGGCGCGCAATAGACGCTTGTTGGATCGCACGATCCCAACATAGTTCCACATGAACCGCCGAATCTCGTCCCAGTTATGGGAGACCACGATCGCCTCATCACTGTCTGTGGTGCCCATGGGATCCCAGGCAGGCAAATTCGGGCACAGTTCGGCATTCATGGTCTTGAGCTCCTCAGCAGCCCGATGGGCTGCCCGATGGGCATAAACCAGTGCCTCCAGCAGGGAGTTGCTGGCAAGACGGTTGGCCCCGTGCAGGCCCGTGCTTGCGGTCTCGCCCAGTGCGTAGAGCCTCTGCACGGCGGTCTTTCCATCCAAATCAACAACCACCCCCCCGCACATGTAGTGAGCAGCAGGCACCACCGGGATCGGTTCCTTGGTCATGTCTATCCCAAACGAAAGGCATTTTTGGTAAATGTTCGGAAAGCGCTTCCGCACAAACTCAGGGTCTCTGGATCTAATGTCCAGGAATACACATTCGTCTCCGCTCTTTTTCAGTTCGCTGTCAATGGCACGGGCAACACAATCCCGACAGGCCAGGTCCTTTCTGGGGTCATAATCTTCCATAAAGGCCCGCCCTTTTGAATCAATCAGAATTCCACCTTCACCCCTCACCGCTTCGGATATGAGAAAATTTTTGGCCTCAGGATGATAAAGACAAGTCGGGTGAAACTGCACAAATTCCAAGTTAGCCACAAGGGCTCCAGCACGATAGGCCATGGCGATCCCATCACCCGTGGCTATGTCTGGATTGCTGGTATAGAGATACACCTTGCCAGCCCCTCCTGTGGCCAGGACCGTTATCTTGGCATGGAAAGTATGAACCTCATTGGTCATGGTATCCAGCACATATGCACCGCAGCAGAAGTCCTCATGGGCTGCCGTCACCACGCCCCGCTTCATCCTCGTGGAATAGGTAATCAGGTCCACCGCAATATGATTTTCAAAGATGGTGATGTGCTCATGATTGCGAGCGCGGTCCACCAGCACCTGTTCAACCTCGTGCCCGGTGAAATCCCCTGCATGAACAATCCTCTTCCGTGAATGGCCCCCTTCCAGACCCAGGTCAAGATGGAGTTGATCGGTGGTCTCTTTGCTGAATTCGACCCCCCATGCCATGAGTTCCCTGATTCGTTCTGGACCAGCCTTTACGACCATCTCCACAACGTCAGGTTTACACAGACCGTCACCTGCTTCTATGGTATCCCGGATATGGAGATCAAAGGAATCATACTGGTCAAAGACCGAAGCGATGCCGCCCTGTGCATAGTTGGTGCTGGTCTCCATGGCCTCTTTCTTGGTTACGATGGCCACCTGGCCATAGTCAGCCACCTTCAGGGCAAAGGTCAAACCCGCAATCCCGGTTCCAATGACCAAAAAATCAAACTTGTATTCCATCATTCATTCCCAGTATTTGTATTTCTAACGACACGGCGGCGTGTATCCTGGCTCCAAGTATGTCTGTGCTGGTGCGAGCCCTGGCATCTACCCTTCCATCTATGGCCGCCAAAGGTAAATATCATCTTCGTGAACCCTTTGTGCGTCTGCTATTAAAGGAGCAAATGAAAGAAATGACGCCGATACCCTGTTGCATAAAGGCTGGGCCTGAAGCTTTTCGGGGCTGCTCCTCGTGCGAAGAAATTTATATACTATTGAAGCTCCCTCCAGCTTGCTGCCGGGAATCTTCAACTGTAAGGAAGTTTGCCATTTTTAGATTCGCTCGCTAACCCCACAGCAAGCTTTGGGGAATGCGCTCGTTGTGCATTTTCAGGAAAAGGAAAGGCTGTTTGGAAAGAATCAGGCCCAATCTGGTCATATTAGCGGAATGATAACTCCGTCTTGGTCCATGAAACCTTTACAGGAACGATGACCGCCGTCTTGGACGTCGAGCCATGAATCCAACGATAAGCCCCACAAGAAGGACAGCAGCGCCACCCATGAACCATCGCAGAGTTTGAGTGTGCTGAAGGGCTTGCAATTTCTCTTCGAGTTCTGCCTGCCGCTTTGTTTTTGCTGCCAGATCCTTAGAAGTCTTCTCATAGGCAGCCTTCAAGGCCAGAAAGTCTGAAGATTCCTCCTTAAGGGTTTCAAAGGACTTTCTGAGGGCCTTTGCGGTCCTTGTCTGCTCAGACAGGGCTTTCCCGAGGTCATTGCGTTCTATCTTAAGTTGAGTATTTTCTTCAGCCAGCGTTTTTACCTGCCGCGCCAATGCCTCGTTTTCACTCTTCAGTTTGGCGATAACCTCCTTGCTGGGTGGCCCTGGGCTCAAATAGCGCGTCAACACCCATCCCTCTTTCTCATTGGGAAGTCGTACCCTGGCCCACTCATCTATTTCTTCCAGCACCTCAACTTGAGTCCCGGACTTGGGCATGGCAATAATTTTGCGGTCAAACCCTGGACTTGTTCGAAGCATTACATGTATACTATCTGTAATATACATGCTTCCTGAATGGGCAGGGATCACCATGAGAAAAAAACAGGCAAAAAATAGAACCCCAAGTTTCATCATTTTGACAACGCCCCACATTGGCTAAGAGTTGCAAACTGAAATTATTTATGATATTTTATTTAATTTAATAATATCCTTTTTGTCAATAATTTAATTTGTTTTGAAATCAATTGAGTAATATGATAGATATATTTTAATGGTGAAATCAGGTCTGTTGCTATGATCGTATATGACTTACAATGTGCCAATGGTCATACCTTCGAGGGATGGTTTGAAGACCGAAAGGCCTATGAGGATCAGAGCCAGAAAAAGCTGATCGTCTGCCCTGTATGCAATGAGACCTCGGTTGTCTCGGTTCCTTCAAGATTTAGCATCAAGGCAGGTCCAACCCTGTCGGACAAGGGAAACGACATTTCTGTAAACCAAGCGATGGTCGAAAAGGTTATGGACTTTTTGGAAAATAATTTTGAAGATGTGGGAGCAAATTTCTCTCGGGAGGCCCTAAAGATGCATTACAATGTCACCGAGAAGCGCAATATCAGGGGAACCAGCACTGAGGCTGAAGAAGAGATATTAAAACAAGAAGGGATTAAGTTCTTCAAACTGCCCATCCCTCGACTGGACTCTTAAGTCGACTGCACTGCCAACAGGTTATCCACTGCCCTCAGTTCAACTTAGCGCCCTCCAGAGGGACCAGATGCTGGATGCTTGATCCTGGATACGGGTTATAAGAATTCAGTTCGTGCCATTTTGTGTGCAGCATCAAGGATTCAGCATCTGGTTTTCATTCAAGCCAGGAAATTTTGGTCTTAGGGATGTTCAGCTTGCTCAAATTTTCGTAGATAGCATCTTTTGAGCTGATGGACGTAACGATGATCTTATCGTAATTCAATCGCGTTAGGGTTGAAGGGCGCATGATAGTAAGACCCAGGAACCTTTCTCCAGACTTAAAATCATCCACAATCCCAACCAATGTCAGGCTTGTCTCCTCAAGAGATACATATGCAATTTCAGCAAGGTCGCTGGCACCATAGAAAATAACGCTTTGGACACCAGCATTCTCGAGGGTGTGGAGAAGTGCTTTCAGTTTTCCCCGGGCTGTCTTATAAAAATGGAAGGAATATTGTATAAATTCATAGGTCAGTCGGGTCTTTTCAGCAAAACCCTTTGGGGTAAGTATGTACCTGGCACGATTTTTTGGAATGGTGGTAATCTTAAAATAGCCCTTATGCGCAAGCCGCTTGATAAAGGAGTTAACCAATCCCAGGGACATATTGAGCTTTTTGGCTAACTGCCTCTGGCTCTGGCTGTTATCCTTTTCGATCTCTTCGAGTATCCTAAGGGCATGGATATCATGATGGTCCATTGGAAATTTCACCTATTCGGCTCTATGGTATTAAAGCTCCCTGCAGGTTCTGCCTGACGGCAGTGCTTCGCGGGCTGCAGGGAATGTGCTCGCTTGTGCAGTTCAAGATGCGTGTGTTCATAATATGAACGCGCAACCGAACATTTGTCAATAGTAAAACAGGATCAAACTGTGGTTTGAAATAGTCTATCAATGAAAAGCGGGATATTGGGGGTAGGTGGTGGTAAGATCAATAAGTTTCGATTCGGTGTTTTCGCTTTCCTTGATTGGGGCTGAATCAAAGTGATTTCATCTTACCCGCTCTACGTACGTGCCAGTACGGGTGTCCACTTTGATCCTGTCCCCCACGTCTATGAAAATAGGCACAGGTACCACTGCACCGGTCTCTAGCGTTGCAGGTTTTGTGACCTTACTGGCCGTATCACCTTTAATACCGGGCTCGGTATCAATGACGCTGAGTTCGACAAAGATAGGAAGCTCAATCCCAATCGGCTTCTCGTTAAAAATAAGCACATTAACAGTCTCATTTTCAGTCAGGAACAGCCTGCTGTCGCCGATCTGCTCCTCTGATAGAAAGATCTGGTCATAGGTCTCGTTGTCCATAAGGCAATAGTTATTGCCCTCCCTGTAAAGGTACTGCATCTGTTTTTCCTGAAGATCGGGTCTGCCGACCTTCTCTCCTGAACGAAAGGTCTGATCCAACACACGACCATTGAGCATGTTTTTGAGCTTGGTCCGGACAAATGCACCGCCTTTGCCAGGCTTTACATGCAAGAAATCTATTATCTCAAAGGGTTTCCCATCGACCTCTATCTTTAGGCCTTTTCTGAATTCTGATGTGTCATACATGGCTAGGTTATGAAGCCTCCCGGTTTCCTATGTTCTTTCGCATAGAGCAAAGCACAAATCATACAACGCTATACCCTGCCCTATGCGTCGCGCGCTATGTCCGCTTCGCGACGCGTCATATTTGAAGCACCTTTGACTGCTAAGATATAGCCATCTTTTCCAAAACCAACGACTTGAGCGGTGACCACATCTGCGATCATGGATTTTTGTCTGAAGGGTTCTCGCTGATAAACATTGGAAAGGTGCACCTCAATAATCGGAATGTCCAACATCAAAAGGGCATCTCTAATGGCGATGCTGGTATGCGTGTAGGCAGCAGGATTAATGATAAGCACATCATAACCATCTAATGCCTCATAGATCTTTTCGATCAGGTCTCCTTCGCGGTTTGATTGAAAGGTATCAGCACTCATGCCGCATTCTTCAGCGGTCTTCTTGATCTCTGCGTCTATCTGCTCCAGGGTAAATGTGCCGTACACTGACGGTTCCCGACGGCCAAGCATATTCAGGTTTGGGCCGTGTATGACTAGGATTTTTCGTCCTTTCTCACCCTTTTGATCCAGCATTTTCTTTCTCTCCTGAGTCACTTTCTGCCACCCTGTCAGGTGATCCAACATGATTTTTGTCTTTGATTTCTCAAGCTCCGTTGTTGAGCCCGCCAGTCTCTTTTCAACAGCCTCCAGCATCTCCTTCAAGTCTGCCCGGTCCGGTTCCATAACAAGGAGTTTCTTGTAAACTGATGCCGCCTTATCCAAAAAACCCTGTTCTTCGTACAGCTTTGCCAGCGTTACCGTAGGCGCCAGGTCTCTGGTATCGTTCCCGTCTCCATCCATTAAAACACCTTGAAGTTGATCATCAGTCATGGGTTATCACCGGCTTTTTGGTTTTTTTCTTCCTGAATTGATAAACCACCTCATCCTTTCTTACCATCCCCAGTTCGCTCCTTGCTATATTTTCTACAAATTCAGGATCATATTTTAACCGCTGGATGCTGCGGTATAATGCCCGGTTTTTCTTCTCTAGATCGAGATTTGACCTATTTAAACGATCCTTTCGGAGATTGAGCTGGTAAAGATCAACCGCACCCCGGTCACCCAACCCAATAACAAAAAGGAAGGAAAAAAGTACCACGATACCTAGTGCAAAAACGATCTTCGGTTTAGTCGTCATATGAAGCGCGATTTAGTAATTTAGTATCTCGGAATTTCTACAACCTATTGACATTATAGCTATTTATTTATCCTATTGCAACCTCGATCAGGGAATGATGGAATGATGGAACAGTGGGCACGAAGTGAAGCTTTGCGCT
>QMMN01000066.1 GCA_003647275.1 Deltaproteobacteria bacterium | reverse complement strand
AATTCGCTCTGGCCGGAGAAGGGAGTGATTCTTGTCCCGGAGCTGACTCTCCGGATATTTCAGGGCTTAGTCGTATGGCACCATCTACAGTCGAGGCCGCCATTAGTGCAGCCCGGGCTGCACAATCAGAGGCCGATGCGCAAGCCGCCGAATCAACGTCAGGCGGCGGCGGTGGCGGGTGATAGGCCCTTTTTCCATGTTCTGTATGAACATGCTGCAATAGTTTTCTCAATTTATAGCAATTATAGCAAGGACTACTTCTGCTCCATAAGATGTTAAGAAACCCAAGACTCGCTCTATTCTGACAAGGGCGAAAACCGAAGATGTCGTTCCCAAAATCCTGGATGGCCTATTTGCGATTGGCCGAATGGCTGCAGTGAGCGAAGAAGCTCCAGCTGCTTCCACGAAACACTCGGCCCCAGCAGCAGCTTTTAGTTTGAGGGAGGATGAATGCGTCGAACATCTCAGATATTGAGGAGCGATCCATAAACAGGTGCTCTGAAGGGTTTATTAACAAAGAATGTGGTTATCGAAAATGACAATCGACCCTGTCTGGAGCAAAATCTACCACTTCGAGGCTGTTATTATCCAAATTCAAGCCGTCTAGGAGTTCGGCCAATTCTTCACTCGTTCCCTTAAAGCGCAAGTCCAGCACAAGGAGGCCGCCAGCTTTGTTCCATCCTTCCTTCTTACTGCTAACGACCCGATTCATGGTTTCCATGTTCGAAGCAATCAGTTTGTATTGTCGGAAGCTTTTCACGCCAGTAATATGTAGTTTCATTGGAACGCCATTATTGAGATAGTCCTGGAAGGAGTTGGTGATGGTCTCCACCAGGTATTCGTTCACGGCCTTTTGGACGGATTTCTGCAGGGCCTTTGTAGCGCCGGTCAGTGGACTGATATGGGCCGCGACTCCGGTCTTGACCACAGAGCCTAAGACCAGTCCGGTCTGGGTCTGAATGACCTTGAGATGCAGGCTGGCCTGAACAGACCTTAAACCAGCGCCAGGATAGGCCTCGCCGATGTCTTGGGCCACGGCCTTGCCCAATATTACATACTGGGCTCCAAAGTTTAACCCCAGACTTTTGGCTGCGGCCGTATTCCCGGCCAAGGCCTGCCTGGTTTGATCAATGTTTTTGACCGTCTCTATCTGTGCCTTGTCTACCAGATCAAAGCCTTTGGCTGCAAGAAGGGAGGAAATCTCCGTTGCAGCAATGTCCATACCCATGTTATCCATGTCTATATAGTCTTCTTCAATCAGGACCATGACTTTCGGACGCTCCATGCTGTCCAGGAGGATCTTCATAGCCAAAAGGTCATCCTTAATTTTATCTAAAGAGACCAGCGCATTGATCCTGACCTTGAATAGATCCCCGGCCTTTTCCTCTTGCAGGACGGTAAACCGTGTGATGTAGCCCTGGGTTCGGGCAATAATCTTATCCTTCTTGAGTTCAAAATTTTCCATCTCAGTTTGAGATTGAATGAACACGCCTACCGCCTGTTCGACGGCCAAACGCTGTGCTTGCCGTATGGCATCGGCCTTGGATAAAACACTGATGCCTTCCATTTGTACTAACTTGTCCTTCGCAGCCACACCTGTGTTTAGGGCAAGAACAATGAACAATGCAACCATAAGCGAGATCAGTTTGTTCATCGGCTTAAACCTTTCACGTTATCCACCTGCTCCTTGTAAGCAGGGTCAATTTCAATGCTTTTCATAAATAATCGTTTGGCCTCCTTCTTGTCACCACGGTCCAAGGCATCCAGGCCCCTGGAAAAATAGAGAGCCGCATTAATATCGCTTCCGGACGTGGCAGTCTTAGGCTGGAAGGCGACCTTAAGAGAATTGGCAATCTTTTTAGCCAGCTCGCGCTCCAGGTTGATGAAACCATCGCTATCACCCACAATGGATTCAGTCATGAGCACCTCACTCGTTTCCACCTTGATGATCCGCGTGTCAATACGCACCTTCTTCCCTAGCACAATGAACGAACCAAAGGCGATGGCCTGGGCCCCGAGGATTTTGCCCGCCCTGATAGCTGTGGACTCGTCAACGCTCCCGCTCTGGCTAAGCGCAATTTCCTTTAATAAGGACTGGATCTTACTACGTTCAATAAGCTTAAGCGTGGTTCCGCTTTTATTAAGGTCAGAAATAAGCATAGCAGAAAGCCCTTTGCTCAAAGGAGCAAAGTGCTCGGGATCGGTGACCGAATTATTCTCAAAGGGCAAAATAGCCAGGGTTTTCGGGATCTGGTCCGGCGTGGCTGTCTCCTGTTCCTCTCTAGCTTTTTGGATTCCGGCACAACCCAAGATCAACAAGAAAGCCGCAAACACTGCCGTGGCAGCAAAGAACTTCAAGTTTTTCATGGTAATGTCTTCCTCCTCATATTTGTTAATCCGGGTCCCGTGGATTTTTTTGTATTCTATTGTGGCATCAAGAAAAAAATTGACCGCATAAAGCGTCACGATACCAAGTGAGATACCCCTCAGGTTTTACCGAGGAGATGTATTCGTAGGCTATGTTCCCACATCATTGTCAAGCCATCTTATATCCCAGAAGTTCTAATGTTGTCCATAGTTTTAAGAAACAGGGCAAAAAAACCAAGAGTGGGTTACAAATCTGGCAAAATTGTGTATTTTTTGGTTTGGAAACTTAGACACAATATAGAAGTCCTTCAATATTAAATCAAACCATGTTTCGATAATAATCCATAGGTTGGCAATAATCCCTATCTATAAAGGGGAAATTCGGCTGAATCAGACTCAGATTAAAACATTTTCATTTTGATTATATCTCCACCCGCAAATATAAAAAAATCAAATCTTTTCTCTTGACAGACAAATAATGATGATTATTTTTTTTCTTTCTAACTTCATATCTACCTGATATTATAGCATTTGCAAAGCATTTTTCTCTAATTATTTTTTGTGGCGGAGGTAGACATGAAAGGGAATTTTAGGGGAAATGCTGGTATCCAAAAGCTTCATAAGAGATTTCGAAAAGCCTTCCGAATTCAAGAAAATCTAAATCATTATTCAGACGAAGGTTTTAAAAACGCTGAAAGAAATTCTATAAAACATGGATTTCTTAACGGCAAAATTGAAGTCTTCGCCCCTGACCATCCTGTACCGCAGTAACACACACCAATGTTACAAAAAAACTGAGGCAGTAATCCGGGTTCCCCAAAAATCCTTACATCTATTTTGTTTTGATGGTGAGGGCATGTATTAGCGCATTATGGAGGAAAACCTCAGCCTATCAAATGAGCGCTCGCTTTTGCAGTTCAAATCGTAAGGAGGTAAACCAATTATGAGCAAGATAAAAATTGCAATTGCAGGTGTGGGGAACTGCGCCAGTTCCTTAGTTCAGGGAATACATTATTACAGAGATAAAAATTTCCAAGATGCCATCGGCCTGATGCACTGGGAAATCGGGGGATATAAGCCCGGAGATATCGAGGTGGTTGCGGCTTTTGATATTGACAGGCGCAAGGTCGGCAAAGATGTGAATGAAGCAATCTTTGCCGGACCCAACTGTACGACGGTTTTCTGCCCTGATCTTTACGCATCTGGAGTCACTGTTCAGATGGGCAGGATTCTGGATGGTTTCTCTGACCACATGCAAGAATATGAAGACAAATACACGTTTGTCCCAGCGGATGAGCCGGAACCTGACTTGGCAGAGGTGGTCAAAATCCTCAAGGATACCGATGCCCAGATCCTCCTGAATTATATGCCTGTCGGCTCGGAAGAAGCTACCCGGTTTTATGCAGAGTGCGCGCTGGAGGCAGGGGTTGCTTTCATCAACAACATCCCGGTGTTCATAGCGAGTAATCCGGAATGGGCAAAGCGCTTCAGGGAAAAAAATATCCCTCTTATTGGTGATGATATCAAGTCTCAACTGGGTGCCACCATTACCCACCGCACCTTGACCGATCTGTTCAAAAAACGCGGCGTCAAGTTGGAGCGCACTTATCAGCTTAACACCGGCGGCAATACCGATTTTCTCAATATGCTCAACCGTCATCGTTTGGCTTCAAAGAAAAAATCCAAAACAGAAGCGGTTCAGGCCGTTGCCGCCAACCGTCTGGCCAATGAAAATATTCATGTGGGTCCCAGCGATTATGTGCCGTGGCAGAAAGACAACAAGGTCTGTTTCATCCGCATGGAAGGTAGACTGTTCGGCGATGTGCCCATGGATCTGGAGCTACGCCTTTCCGTGGAGGATTCACCCAACTCGGCCGGAGTTGCCATTGACGCGGTTCGATGTGCCAAACTGGCCCTCGAACGCGGCCAGGGTGGGGTCCTGGAGGCGCCGTCCGCTTATTTCTGCAAACACCCGCCGCGTCAGTTTACTGATGATGAGGCGTTTCATATGACTGAAAGCTTTATCGCAAAAGATCGGGATAATGTGCGTGAAATGTCTGATTATCGCTGCTGGCAGGGGCAGCAGATTGCAGCACAAGTGTGATAGTAAGCCCCTTGTCCCTGTTCTGGGGAAACCTATTGTCGAGCGGGTGATCCGTTCTGCTGTCAGGGCCGGGATTGATGATTTTTATGTGGTTACGGGTTATAATGGTGCCAAGGTGTGTAAGTTTCTCAACACCCTGGCTGGGCAATGCCGCATAAACATCACCCCTATTACAAATGAGGAGTGGGATAAGGGCAATGGTCTTTCCGTGCTCAAAGCGAAAAGGTATCTGAATGAAAATTTCATCCTGATGATGGGAGATCACCTGGTTGATTCGGGGTTGCTCAACAGCCTGAGGCGCCAGCAGCTCCCCGAAGGTGAAGTCATGCTCGCGGTTGACCGCAATATGGACAATCCGCTCATCGATATGACCGATGCCACAAAAGTCAAGATTAAGGACGGTAAGGTGGTGAGCATCGGTAAAGATTTAAAAACATTCAACGGTTTTGATACTGGTATTTTTCTATGTTCACCGCAAATTTTTCAGGGGATTGCGGAAAGTGTTTCCAAGCACGGCGATAGTTCTCTGTCTGGAGGCTTGAGGTGTCTTGGTGAAAAAGGAAAGGTCAATGTCTTCGACATCAAAGGAAGGTTCTGGATAGATGTGGATGATTCGGTTGCCCTGAAAAAAGCAGAAAAAGCGCTTTTAAGCGACCTGCGCAGCAAGCAAAACGACGGCCCGATTTCCAGGTACTTAAACCGTCCGGTATCCGTTCGGATCTCCCGCTATCTGGCTAAATTTCCGATTACACCAAACCAGATATCCTTTATATCCTTTCTGCTTTCCATCTTTGCTGCCGGGCTTTTTATTACCGGTGGCTATCAGGCGCTGTTGACCGGTGGAATTCTTGCCCAGTTTGCTTCCATCATCGACGGCTGTGATGGGGAAATTGCCCGGCTTAAGTTTCAGGAAAGTGCCTTTGGCGGATGGTTTGATGCGGTTTTGGACCGTTATGCTGACGCCTTCCTGTTATTCGGACTTACCTGGCATGATTATTTTAAAGATGGTAACCCGGCGAGTCTTTTTGTAGGTTTTATGGCAATCATCGGTTCTTTCATGGTGAGCTATACGGCGGATAAATATGATGCACTCATGTACAGCCGTCTCAAATCCGGTATTCGCATTGGACGGGATGTCAGGGTCTTTTTGATATTCCTTGGCGCTTTACTCAATCAATCCTTCTGGACACTCCTATTTATCGCTGTTCTGATGAATACGGAGACCGTCCGGAGGGTATATATCTGTCGAACCGATGAATAGTATCAACCGCTTAAAGAAAAAAATAAAGATAGTCATTTCAAAGTCAAATGTGCCGGAAGACCCCATTCACGCTCAAAATACGTTGGATTGGCTGCTGAAACTAAAACCGGATGCAGATGAAGCATTGCAAATCGCTGCCTTTGGACATGACATTGAACGCGCTATGGAAAAACGCAAAGTGAGGCGTGAAGATTTTACGGACTATGATACGTTTAAAACCGCCCATGCACAAAACAGCGCTCGAATTCTAAAAGAAATCATGCAGGATTATAATGTACAACCGGATTTGGTGGACAACGTTTTTGGCCTGGTCTGTTGTCATGAAACCGGCGGTGATCCCCGTTCTAACCTGATCCGGGATGCCGATAGCCTGTCATTTTTCGACGTAAATCTGCCATTGTATTTTGAGCGGGAGGGGTGGGAAGAAACCTTGCAGCGCTGCCGGTGGGGATATCAACGGCTATCCCTGGAGATGAAACAAATCATCAAAAAATTTTCCTACGATAATGATGAAATCAATGAGCTGGTAAAAACTGTTTTCTAAAAAACCGAGTTTCACCTCCCTGTCAAGTATTTGAAGTAACTGCTAAAATCAACATGGTCTAACTTGAGATGTTAATAATAGCCTCTCACGGCTTTTCTCGTAATTGGCCATTTGAAAACCCGCTTCACTTCGGCCTCCAATGCCTTTCATGGATATATCTGCCGCAGGCGGATTCAGTGAAGTTTCCTTCCCCCTCAATGTTAGAAGCGGTTTCACAACCTTCCTCTCGCTTGTTTGACCATTTTGAGAAGTTCTAAGCTCGCTTTGCTAAAATTGTAGCACGTCGTGCCTCTGTCCAAGGCGTCAGCCGCAACCCATGCGCTAACTCGGGCTAACACCCCCAAACAGTGACAATTTTTTACGCTCCGCTTCGCCAAGAACTTTTTACAAAATGGTCAAAATTGGCTCGAAAAAAGGTTTTGAAACCAGGTGTCGTATATTCTTAGGCGTAATAGACAATTCCTTCAATTTACGGGTGCGAGACTTGCGTAAAAAGTTCACCTAGACCTCAGGTCGATCTTTCAGTGTATGAAAAAATAGGACAAAAAATCATCATTTAAGAAACAAACGCATGACATTTTTCCCTTGCGTTTTTTATGTTATTGTATATTATTAATTTTTAGTATGAACACGGGAGACTGGGTGACGTCGGTTTTGATTATGATTTAAAAGAGTTATGAATTGAAGAAGGCATCTGGATAGATAATATTGCAGGTGCCTTTTGTTCTTTCGTGAGATTGTTAATAATGGGAGCAATCAAATAGGTTGCACGTAGACAGGCTGTTAGAGACCTTTGCATTTAAAAAGTTTGAAGTGCCTAAAGTGATCTAAAGTGCCTAAAGTTAAGGTATTCTGTCAATTTAAAATTAACTGCGCTGAAAGCGCTTTCCTCAACTTTAGCTCACTTTAGGCACTTTCGACTTTAGGCACTTTTTGGTTTTGCTTTGACCGTGATGGTTGTATAAAATACATTATCGAATATACGAGTTAGAGTACTTAGTAATATGCGCATTCTTTTGATTCATGCAGACAGATTTTCGTTTCGTGTGACAGGCGAAACGTCGGTGGCCATGCCAAGCGAACTGCAAAAGGCCAGCCCTGAGGGTGAGGTTGCTGAATGCTTGGTGGTCTTTATGGCAGCCGAAAAAGGTGATGAAGCCGATATCGATTCTGTCGTCAGCCAGGTCACTGGAGAGATTTTGTCACTTGCAGGTCAGGTTGGCACAGATCATCTGGTGATTTATCCATATGCCCATCTGTCAAGCACCCTTTCTCCCCCCAGAGTGGCTGTGCGGCTGTTAGATGAGATTTGCCGACACCTTCAAGGCCGCGACCACCTGAAGATCTTGCGGGCTCCCTTTGGCTATTACAAGGCCTTTGAGATTGCTTGCAAGGGGCATCCGCTGTCAGAGCTGGCCAAAACGATCATACCTGTGAGGCAGACAGAAGGAAGTGCTAAGGCCGAAGAGTCCGAGGCGCTTAAGGCGGAAAAGACCCTGAAGTCCGAATGGATGATCATAACCCCTGATGGTGAACAGGTATCGGCGGAAGATTTTTCATTTTCGACTCGACCTAACCTGGAGCGGCTGTTCCGTTATGAAAAGTCTGGAACGCGTATATCTGATCAGGCTCCGCCGCACATTGAATTGATGCGGCGCATGGAGTTGGTCGATTATGAGCCAGGCGCAGATCAGGGCAATTTTCGGTGGTACCCAAAGGGCCAGTTGATGAAACGCCTGGCCGAGACCTACGTGAGCAGGCTGGTTGTTGGTCATGGGGGCATGCAGGTGGAGACCCCTATCATGTATGATTATCAGCATCCCAAGCTGAGCCTCTACTTGCAGCGGTTCCCGGCTCGACAATATGTGCTTCTTTCCGACCAGAAAGAATATTTTCTCCGTTTTGCGGCCTGTTTTGGGCAATACCTGATTCAGCACGACATGCAGATTTCTCATCACCATCTTCCGTGTAAACTTTACGAGCTGACCCATTATTCATTCAGGCGCGAACAATCCGGCGAACTGGCAGGCCTAAAGCGTCTTCGAACCTTTACCATGCCGGACCTTCATACGCTTGCCAGGGATATGGAACAGGCCAAAGAAGAATTCATACGCCAGACTAATTTGGCCATCCAATGCATGGAAGGCTTTGGGCTTGATTTTGAGGTGGCCATACGGTTTGTGCGGGATTTTGCCGATCAAAATAGGCCCTTTGTTGAAGAACTGGCTGCCTGTTGTAGCCGCCCGACCTTGATTGAACTGTGGGACGAACGTTTTTTTTACTTTGTAGCAAAACTTGAATTCAATTTCATTGATGCCCTTGACAAAGCGGCTTGCCTCTCAACCGTGCAGATAGATGTGGAGAATACCGAAAGATTTGATATAACCTATGTCGACCAAAATGGAGAAAAACAGCATCCGCTTCTTTTGCATGCCTCTATCTCCGGCTCGATAGACAGGGTGCTCTACGCTATCCTGGAGACCCAGGCCATGCGCATGAAAAAAGGACAAAAGGCCTCATTCCCATTTTGGTTGGCCCCCATTCAGTTGCGCCTTATTCCGGTGTCTGAGAAATTCAATGATGCCTGCAGGCAGGTTTTGGAAAAAGTGCCATATCGAATCGACTATGACGACAGGGACATCTCCATGGGCCGGAAAATAAGGGACGCGGAAAGGGAATGGATTCCCTATATATTGGTTTTAGGGGCTAAAGAGGTTGAGGAACATTGTCTCAATGTCCGAACGAGGGACGGGGCTCAGAGGAAGATGACGGTGCCTGAGCTTCTATCTGAAATTGAGTCACAGATGAATGAGAAACCTTTTCTGGAGTTACCTTTACCGAAACGTCTTTCTCGACGTCCAATTTTTGTAGGATAAGGGGCCAAAAATTCTTGTCTAAGTCCCGTTTTTTATAGTATTAGCTGGTTGGAATTGGTAAAGGGTAACGGCTCAACAACCGGAAATCGTGAATCGGTTGCGCGGCTCGTCACGTGAACCTAAAACGTTACGAGCCGCGATTAACGATTTACGAATAACGATCTCCAAGGAGGTGAAGAATATAGCTAAACGTATCAATGTAAACCAAAGGATTCGGGCCAGAGAGGTACGGCTGATAGATCCGGACGGCAAGCAGGTTGGGGTTGTGCCGCTTGCGCAGGCCCTGGAAACAGCAAAGTCCCACGAGTTGGATCTGGTTGAGGTCGCTCCTAACGTTAGCCCGCCAGTTTGCCGGATCATGGATTATGGCCGATATAAGTACCAACAAAACAAGAAACTTCAAGAGGCCAAGAAACGGCAGTCAACCTTTCAGGTCAAAGAGATAAAAATGCGTCCCCAGACCGGAGAGCACGACTTGCAGGTTAAGTTGCGTCATATTAAACGCTTCCTGCATAATCGGGATAAGGTAAAGGTTACAATCATGTTCAGGGGTCGGGAGCTGGCCTACACTGATCTCGGGGGCGCGCTTTTACAGCGTGTGATTGAAGAGACATCAGAATTTGCCGTCGTAGAGCAGGAAGCTAGGAGAGAGGGCCGCGTCATGGTCATGGTCCTTGCCCCCAAATAACTCCCCGGAAATTTCCTCTTTGGATTTAAAAAATTGAAGGGTTTGGCCTTGATGGGCTGTTGCCCAGATCACCACAATTCAGTTTTCGGTGGTCTTATTATGCTTGCAGGGCATCAAAGGGGACCTTTTTAAAGGGAGGTCAACCCCCATCTTGCTTGTCACAGGCAAACTGTCCCGGGCCACCAAGACCGGAGACCAGCCTGGAGGGGCAGACCGGAGTGCCCTTGTGGCGCCTGCCGAACCTTATGCCATTGGGGTGCCTATCAGGCCATATCAGTGACCTGCTTTCATAAAAGATTCTCCTTTGATGGTTTTTTTCAGCGCTAACTGAACACCTGGTTGAGCAATAGGCTGTCAAGGGGTGAACCTGGAAGAACTCAGCCGAAACAAGTCGAGTATTCATGCAGAATTAAAGGAAAGAGGAAAAGAACAATGCCTAAAATGAAGACAAATCGAGGTGCTGCAAAGCGTTTCAGGGTGACGCGAACAGGAAAAGTCGTCTATGCAAAGTCGAATGCAAGTCATATCCTAACCAAAAAGACATCTAAAAGGAAGCGGATGCTTCGCAAGTCAGGAATCATTGACAAAACGAACATGGGTATGGTGAAGAAATTGATTCCGTATCGGTAGATACGTTATTCGTGGACCGTTATTCGGTTGCGCAGCTCGTTACGTTTTACGTATAACGGTTACCGACACGAGCCGCGATTAACGATTCACCACTAACGAATAACGATATAGGGAGGACTATTCATGCGAGTCAAAAGAGGGTTTAAGGCCAGAAGGAGGCGAAAGAAGATATTAAAGCTTGCCAAGGGGTACCGCGGCGGGCGAAGCAAACTGTACCGCACGGCTGCGGATGCAGTGGACAAGGCCTTACAGTATGCTTACAGGGATCGAAGAACGCGCAAGCGGGATTTCAGAAGGCTGTGGATTGCCCGGATCAATGCGGCAGCACGCCTCAACAGTCTGTCATATAGTCGTTTTATACACGGATTGAAACGTGCACGCGTAGACATAGACCGGAAGATATTGGCTGAACTGGCTGTTTCAGATCCCAACGCTTTTTCCCGGTTGGCTGCTATTGCTAGTGGTCGTGAATTGTGATGCAGAAGTGCAGAGCGCAAAGTGCATAGAGCAAAGTGCAAAAAAAAACGCTATGCACCATGCACGATCAAATAGCGAAGAACGTATGAAGCAAGAGCTTGAAAAGGTAGAGCAGGAAGCCCTGGAGGCCTTAAAGGCGGTTTCAGACTTGGCAGAGGGGAAGGCCCTGAAAACCCAGTACCTGGGACGCAAAGGGGCCGTGACAGCGTTCCTGCGAAAGATTTCCAGCTTGCCCCCGGAAAAAAGGGCTGAGACAGGCAGGCTTGCCAATGAGGTGAAAAAAAGACTCGAGGAGGCCTTTGAAAAGACCCTGCAAGCTTTTGAGTCGGATCAGGGGGAGACTGCGGGAGATGCTCTGGATGTCACTTTGACCGGGCGGCCTATTGCCAGGGGGCGGCTGCACCCGATTACCCAGATTACCCAGGCTATCTGCGAAATCTTCCAGAGGCTCGGCTTTGAGATCGTAGAAGGGCCTGATGTGGAACTGGACTACTACAACTTTGAGGCGCTTAATATCCCCAGAGACCATCCTGCCCGTGATATGCAGGATACCTTCTATGTTTCCGACAACATTGTCTTGAGAACGCATACCTCCCCTATCCAGGTGCGAGTCATGGAGAAACAATCTCCACCGGTTCGCATTATTGCGCCTGGTAAGGCCTACCGTGTAGATTCTGATATCTCACACACCCCAATGTTTCACCAAGTAGAAGGATTAATGGTCCAGGAGGACATATCCCTCGGTGACCTAAAGGGGATTCTCACCACATTCGTCCATCAAATATTTGATGAGGAGACCAGTCTGCGGTTTCGTCCCAGCTTTTTCCCGTTTACAGAGCCAAGTGCCGAGGTCGACATCAGATGCGTGATCTGCCGGGGAAAGGGCTGTCGGGTTTGTTCCCATACCGGTTGGCTGGAGGTATTGGGGGCTGGCATGGTCCACCCAGCTGTATTTGAGATGGTCGGCTATGATACGGACCGTTATACGGGTTTTGCTTTTGGGATGGGGGTTGAGCGCATTGCCATGCTCAAGTTTGGGATTGAAGATATCAGGAAGTTTTACGAAAATGATTTGAGGTTCCTTGAACAATTCTAGTCACTCGATTTCCGTATGCGGAATGCAGAATAGAAGATGAAACGGGCAAACCAGTGACTGTGGAGAAGTGAGCTAAAGTGCCTTGTATACTAGAATTTAGATATAAGAGTTGAAAATGGGAGGTACGGGGGATATCCCCAGCCCTCCAATATTACAAGTTGTACGGATTAAAACTAATCTGTTCCTTT
>QMMN01000065.1 GCA_003647275.1 Deltaproteobacteria bacterium | reverse complement strand
GTTGTATGAACTTTTCACTGTTGCCTCACTGATTGAATATCGGAGAAGGATTGTTTCGGGTAATCAATGTCCTGAGCATTTTTACCGTTAAGCTTGGGTAATCGATGTCCTGGACTTTGACAGTTTACATCTAAACATCTGTCAGCCGTCAAGGGGGATCTATCGTCATTGACGCTCCCCGCGGCAAGCCGCAGGGAATCTTCGAAATGTAAGGAAAAAGACCATTTTTTGATTGTTTGCATCCCCTTGCTCCGCACGGACATGCAAACTTAAACAATGGCACTTCGTGCTTCTTTGTTTTGCGGCTTGCAGCCGCTTTCAGTTTTTGGCGTATCATCGCATATTATCGCATCGAGCAATGATTAAACAAAACGGGGCAAAATCATGACCCAGTTAGAGCAGGCGCGTAAAGGCGTTATTACACAAGAAATGCACCATGTGGCTCAGATTGAAAACATCGATCCTGACGTGGTTCGGCGTCGAGTGGCTGAAGGTACCGTTGTTATCCCGAAAAACAAGAAGCATACCAACATTCGTCCCGTTGGGATCGGAAAGGGATTAACAATTAAGGTTAATGCCAACATTGGCACCTCTGCCGACCAGATTGACCCAAACGAAGAAATCAAAAAATTGCAGGCCGCCATTGATGCCAAGGCTGACACCATCATGGATTTGAGCACCGGGGGAGATGTGATTAAAGTCCGCCAAGCCATTATGAAGGCCTCCTCTGTTCCGGTCGGAACCGTTCCGATCTATCAAGCTGCGGTAGAAGCCGCCAAAACCCATGGAGGAATCATACACCTTACACCAGATCTCATGTTTGGTGCAGTAGAGGCGCAAGCTCTTGACGGCGTCGATTTTATGACCATCCATGCTGGGGTGACCTTAAATGCCCTTCAGCGGCTTCGTGCCCAAGGCCGAACAACAGACATTGTTAGCAGGGGGGGCGCATTTCTGGCGACCTGGATGCTTTACCATAAACAAGAAAACCCTTTTTTCAAAGACTTTGATCGACTCCTTTCTATTGCCAGAACATACGATATCACCTTGAGCCTCGGAGATGGGCTTCGACCTGGATCACTGGCAGACGCAACAGACAGGGCACAAATTCAGGAGCTTCTGACGCTGGGAGAATTAGCCCAGAAGGCGTGGGATGCCAATGTTCAGGTAATGATAGAAGGGCCGGGGCATGTCCCTCTCGATCAAGTAGAAGCAAATGTGATTCTTCAAAAAAAACTGTGCAAAGGTGCACCTTTTTATGTGTTGGGACCACTGGTCACCGACATTGCCGCAGGCTATGATCATATTGCATGTGCTATTGGTGGAGCAGTTGCCGGCATGGCCGGAGCAGACTTTCTTTGTTATGTAACGCCAGCAGAACACCTTAAATTACCATCCGAAGAGGATGTAAGAGAAGGCGTGATAGCGGCAAGAATCGCTGCACATGCAGCCGACATTGCAAAGGGACATAAGGGTGCATTAAAGAGAGACCTTGAAATGTCAAAGGCACGAAAAAACCTGGACTGGGACCGGCAAATATCTCTTTCTATTGATCCTCAAAAGGCTCAAACATATCGTTCCAGCAGCAAACCGAGTTCAAATGAAGTCTGCACGATGTGTGGGGAATTCTGTGCAATAAAGATTGTTAGAGACTATTTTCGTTCTTAGTTTCCAATAAAAAGAAAATATCCTCCTTGACGACTCCTAAAACATCCGGAAAGCCTATTAGAATTATAGAATATAAGAAGTATTTTTGTTTATATTTCTGTTGATAATTTTTAAACAATTCATTAGATTATTCACAATGATACATGAATGGCTTCTCTGAACTTTTTTTTAAAACTTATGAACATAAATTTATTGTTTTTTTTATTTAATTTCAATATATTATCTAAGTTTTGAAGACAATAGACAGTCCTTATTATATTTATTAAGTCTTTAATTATTAAAAGTATTAAGGGAGCTACTCATGGAATTTAATATCAAAAAGGAAATAATTTTGGATGCATTAACAAAAGTACAGGGAATTACAGGAAAAAAGACAAATATCCTCATTACATCCAATGTCCTAATTTCAGCAAATCAATCTATGATCTCCGTGCTAGCAACTGATCTTGAAATTGCATTCAAGGGATCATATGAAGCCGAGGTGCTCCGAGAGGGATCAACGGCCGTTCCTTCCAGAAAGCTGTATGAGATTGTAAGAGAATTTCCCAGTGACATCCTTGTTATAAAGGAAATTGAAAACAAATGGATAAAAATAGCAGATAAAACACTTGAATATAATATTGTTGGTATGGAGCCCGAGGATTTTCCTGGTCTTCCAGATATTGAAGATGTTGATTTATTTGAAATGAATGTGAATGTTTTAAAAAATATGATCCATAAGACCATACACACTATTCTTAGCGATGAAGGACGTGCTCATCTGTCGGGTATTTACTTTGAGAGTATAACTCAAGGTGATGTCAATAAAATCCGCATGATTTCAACGGATGGTCACAGACTTTCTAAAATAGAGCACAATTTAGAGGAAGGTAAAGAATCCATCTTAAAAGAGGGTGTTATTATACCAAAGAGTGGCAATGTGGAGGTATTGAGAATTATAGAAGGAGAAGAAACAGTTAAAATAGGATTTAAGGATAATCATTTTATTGTAAAGAGTGGTGAAGAGGTGCTTGTTATAAGGTTGATTGAAGGCGAATTTCCAGATTGTGAAACGGTTATTCCAAAGACAGCTTCAAACGAATTGATCGTGCAAAAAGAAGAATTTCTAATGATGTTAAAAAGGATGTCCATACTCTCTTCTGATAAATACAGGGGGGTTCGTTTCAAGATAGATAAAGAACAGGTTGAGGCCGTAGCAACAAATCCAGAGATAGGAGAATCAAAAGAAATTATTTCTGTATCGTATAAAGGGAAACCACTTCAGGTGGCTTTTAATCCGAGATACCTTATAGAGACGCTCACCAGTATGTATAGCGAAGAAGTGGTTATAAGATTTAAGGATGAAGTAAACCCGTGCATGATAGAGGGGGCAGGCGATCCAGGCTTCTTAAGTGTGATTATGCCCATGAGAATATAAAATGGAAACGACTGAGAAAACATATGATGCTGACAAAATAAAAGTATTAGAGGGTCTTAGTGCTGTCAGGAAGAGGCCCTCTATGTATATTGGTAATGTTGATGTAGAAGGTCTTCATCGGTTGGTCTATGAAGTAGTAGACAATAGTGTGGATGAAGCCTTAGCTGGGTATTGTGACTATATCAAGGTATCAATTCATACAGACAACAGCGTCACAGTAGATGATAACGGTCGGGGTATACCCGTAGGAATCCATAAAACAGAGAAGATTCCAGCCGTTGAAGTCGTTATGACAAAACTCCATGCTGGTGGAAAGTTTGACCACGACAGCTATAAGGTGTCAGGCGGACTTCACGGTGTGGGCGTATCTGTTGTCAATGCCCTTTCGAGTTTTCTTGAGGTAGAAATTCGTTCAGGAGGAAAGGTTTATTATCAGTCATATGAAAAAGGGAAAAGGACCTGTTCGGTTCAGGAAATAGGAAAGACAAAGAGACGGGGCACAAAAGTAAGGTTTAGACCAGATCCTGAGATATTCAAGACCACAGATTTCAGTTTTGACATTATATCTCAACGGTTGCGAGAACTTGCCTTTTTGAACAAGGGTCTCAGGATCGTATTTAAAGATGAGCGGATTGAAAAGAAAAAAGAATACTATTATAAGGGCGGCATTGTATCATTTGTCGAATATCTTAATAAGGGAAGAACGCCCATTCACAAAAAACCGATTTACATGGAAGCCGAAAAAAAGGACGTTTCCATGGAAGTGGCAATTCAGTACAATGATACATATGCAGAAAAAATCTTTTCCTTTGCCAACAACATCAACACTCAGGAAGGTGGGTCTCATGTTGTTGGATTTAAGTCAGCCCTGACGCGCACCATTAATCACTATGCATCTGCTAGCAACCTGCCTAAAAACCTTCAGGAAAAATTAAGCGGCGAGGACGTCAGGGAAGGGTTGACCGCGGTGATTAGTATCAAGCTCAGGTCTCCCCAATTTGAGGGCCAAACAAAAACCAAGCTTGGCAACAGTGAAGTTAAGGGATTGGTGGAAACCCTTGTCAATGAAAAGCTTGGTACTTTTCTGGAGGAAAATCCCAGCATAGCCAGAAAGATTATAACAAAGGTTGTTGAGGCTGCACGGGCCAGGGAGGCGGCCAGGCGTGCAAGGGACATTGCCAGAAAAAAGGGTGCATTGGCAGAAGCTTCTCTTCCTGGAAAACTGGCAGATTGTCAGGAGCTGGATCCAGCCAAAAGGGAGCTTTTCTTGGTTGAAGGGGATTCGGCTGGTGGGAGTGCTAAACAGGGGCGAGACAGACGGTTCCAGGCGATCCTACCCTTAAGAGGCAAGATAATCAATGTGGAGAAGGCGCGGTTTGACAAAATGCTAAAGAGTGAGGAAATCAAGACGCTGATTACCGCCCTTGGCACGGGCGTCGGCCGCGAGGAATACAGTATAGAAAAATTGCGATACCAGAAGATCATTATTATGACAGATGCGGATGTGGATGGGTCCCATATCCGAACCCTTCTTTTGACATTCTTTTATCGTATGATGCCTGACTTGATTGATCGGGGTTATCTTTACATTGCGCAGCCGCCTCTGTTTAGGGTGGGAAAGGGAAAGGATGTTATTTATATAAAAAATGAAGGGGAGATCGAGGAGTTTTTGATAAAACGGGTCTGCCAAGAAAAGAAGCTTACAGGGAGAGACGGAAATCTTTTATTGGAAAAGGGTGACCTGTATCTATTTCTGTGTAACCTGATCGATTATAATAAAGTTGTCAATCGACTCGAGCGACGCGGCTTGAATGGGGAAATGATAGCCATTTTAATTGAAAACGAGTTAAAGGATAAAGACTTTCTTCAGGACCAAGAACGAATGACTCGGTTGGCACAAGACTTGCGCTCACGGGGATACCAGGTGAGCGATTTGCTCAGAGATGAGGAGCATAATGTCTATGAGTTGTTAATCGGTGCTGGCAGGAATAAGGCGATTCAGGTACGGATTGGTTGGGATCTTGTTTCGTCTGCTGACTTTCAAAAGGCAATTGTATTATGGAAAAATATCTTCTCATTGAACAAGCCCCCTTTTAAGATTTATCAGAACGGTAAAGAGGCGGCCTTGATTGACGACAAAGACGAACTGATCTCGTACCTTTTAGAGGAGGCCAAAAAGGGCCTTTCAATCCAGCGTTACAAAGGGCTGGGAGAGATGAACCCAGACCAGCTTTGGGAGACAACCATGGATCCTCAAAAGCGAACCCTTCTGAAGGTTAAAGTAGAAGACATGTTTGAGGCCCACGATATCTTTTCTGTGTTGATGGGTGATGGGGTGGAACTCAGGCGGCAATTTATTGAGGATAATGCCTTGGAGGTCAGGAGCTTAGACATATAGAGATACAGTTAGCTGGAATGTGGTTATTTTTTGATCGGCCTGCTTCACGGATACGAAGCGACCCCCCGTGCGGAAGCACGGGGAGGCTTCACATACCCAACAGCCTGTTAATAACTGAACGCTTGCAGACCATCGTGGTGCGGGGTAGATGAGGAGGTTTGGTAGAGCAGTATCATGAATTTGGTTTCCGTAACGGCCCGGGATCTACCGGATGCCTGGTTTCAATGTGTCTATGAGATTATGGATAGAGGTCACGAATATGTGATCGATCATGGTAGCTATGCGGGACAGAAACGCCTTGAGTTTGATTATATTACGGTTCATATCAAATACCCTGGTGTCCGGCCCCTGATTCCAGATATCCCTGCTTCTCTGGGCATACCTAACCCGGTTGCTGATGGATATATTGAAAGTTACTTGCCCTATTTGATGACCCCGGAAAAACAACCGAACGAGGATTATACCTATGGTGAACGCCTAGCCGGGTGGTCTTACCTTTATTTGGGAGATGAACAGGATCAGGCGGTGGACGTTCAAGGAAAGGCTGCGGAACAGGCTGTTGAGAGGCGTGTGGTGAACCAGATTCAAGAGGTCATCGGGATGTACAAGATGAAAGGCTATGGGACGAACCAGGCTGCTATGACGGTTTCCGTTCCATCCGATATTCTCCTTAGCGATCCACCCTGCCTACGGCATATTGATTCGCGCATCCGTGACGGGAAACTCCATTTTATGGTCTATTTTAGGTCTTGGGATTTGTGGAATGGGTTTCCGGCCAATCTGGGGGCAATTCAGCTTTTAAAAGAGTACATGGCCGAAGAGATAGGCGTGGAAGATGGCGAGATCATTGCCGCCAGCAAGGGGCTTCACCTGTACGACTACGTGTGGGAGCTGGCCCAACTCAGGACGATGCGCAAGGACCCTGGGTAGAAAGATTGCCAATCCTGACATCCTGCCGCCTCGCCTCGAAAACTGTCTTGTATCTCACCTCTGAACAGGTTGTTGCCCAAACAGCCGTGCACTTGGCATCAAACACCAAAACAGGGCTTAAAAAGGGCGACTCAGATAATGATGTGCATCTGGTCGTTTGCCCCGCGGACCAATTTGGTTCCCACTGAAGTGGCACAAAAGGCGCACAGATATTCGTACTTATCCCCCTCGGGGAGGACCAGGAGAAGGCGCTTGCGTACCGGGACGGCGCGGTTACATTGAGGACAAAAGAGTTCAGAGGCTTCAAACTCCTTAAAGGCTTGTTGCTTGTTAGACTCTCTTGGCGGAAAACGGTGTTGATTAGCGATGAACCCGTGTTGCATGGCAACGCCTTTTGAGGTGGATTAGACAACAAAAAAAATAGTTCAGCCGTTGAATTTTGTCAAGTATGGGCATGTCCGGTTTTTCGGCTTGAAAAGCGTACATGGTGTGATTAGGTTTGCCAAGAATTCGATGGAGGGGGTACCTGATGGAGCTCAAAAAGATAGATCACATTGGCATAGCCGTAAGCGACCTTGACTCGGCCAAGCGTTTTTATACAAGTGCACTTGGTCTCAAGGTTGAGCGTGAAGAAACGCTGCAGGGGATGAGGATTGCCTTTATTCCTGTGGGGGGGGTGAATCTAGAACTGATTCAATCTGATACAGAGGAAGGTGTGATAGCCAAGTTTATAGCCAAGCGAGGTGAAGGCGTTCATCACATCGCCTATGAGGTGGCAGATGTCTCTGCAGCCCTTGATGAATTAAAGGCTCAAGGGGTCAAGCTGGTGGACGAGGTCCCCCGAGCGGGCGCCCACGGCACAGAGGTTGCTTTTGTGCATCCAAAGAGCTCTTATGGTGTGCTTAGCGAGCTCGTGGGCAGAAAACAAGGGGGCTAAAATTCTTGACATAAAAAAGTTATTGTGTTTTATTAAAATCTTTTAGGTGCATTAGCCCATATACATCCTAAAGGAAGGATTTAACCCCGACGTAAAGGTAAGATGTTATGAAACGAACCTATCAACCGAGCAGAATCAAGCGGGTCAGAGACCATGGATTCCTATCAAGGATGTCCACAAAACAGGGGAGAAAGATCATAAAGCGACGGCGTGCCAAAGGAAGGAAACGCTTGGCCGTGTAAAAGGGTTGGACAAACCTTGAGGGCTTTTTCCTTAAAAAAAGCAGAGCGGCTTTTGAGGCGTGCTGATTTTGAGAGAGTGTCTAAGTGTGGCAAAAGGATGGACAGCGATTATTTTGTGATACTGTACTGCCGAAATCGTCTCGGAATTTTGCGCTTGGGGGTTACGGTAAGCAAGAGAGTTGGGCGTGCCGTGATACGCAATCGTATCAAGCGGTTGGTGCGAGAGCATTTTCGTCTGCACAAGGCGCTGTTTTGTAACGGCTGCGATGTCAACGTGATAGCAAAAAGTGGTGCTTCTCGTTTGTCGTCTCAACAGATCAGAGAGGCGCTGGAAGGTATTGTGAGCCATATATCAAAGGATTGCAACCATGAGGCCGTTTTTGCTGGCACTCATTAGAGCCTATCAATATATCCTTTCACCACTCTTCACACCGGCATGTCGCTTTCACCCAACCTGCTCTGAATATGCCTTCCAGGCTGTAAAACGTCATGGTGCGTTGAAGGGCGCCTGGATGGCCCTCAGAAGGATCTTACGGTGCCATCCCTTTCACACAGGCGGGTTTGATCCTGTTCCATAACAAACAGGGTTTAGGCGCGCTGTTCAGGTTGTTTTTGGCGCTTTATTTCATTCAAGGAGAAACCGATCCATGTCCATGGAATTGAGAATGTTGTTGGCCGTGGTTTTGTCGTTCCTGGTTTTCTTTTTGTATCAAGTGCTCTTTGTAAAAGAGACCCCGCTGCAAAAGAAGACGCCAGCAGAGAAACCACAAAGAATGCAAAAGGAGACCCTCGCAATGGATGAAAATGTGAGGGCTTTGGATGAAAGGGATGAAGGGCTTCGACAGGCACAAAGGGACACGATAAGACCCGTACCACAAGGGAGAACGATTACCGTTTCAACATCCCTTTATGTGGCAGAATTTATGGAAGACAGTGGGGCACTCAAGTCTTTTAAGCTGAAAAAATATAAAGAATCCTTGACCCCTAACGCACCCATGAAGGAACTCGTTCAGGTGCCGGATGAACAGATATATACCCCGGTCGTTTCTTTCTTGGGAAAAGGTTTGGCTGAGTCAAAACACGCGGTTTTTCAAGCAACCTGCGAATCTGAAGCCATAGATGCCAGCGAGGCAAAGAAGACCCTGAGCTTTACTTGGACGTCTCCAGAGGGCGTTACCCTCCTCAAGACTTATACTTTTCTGCCAGATACTTATGAAATAGATTTGGAAGTCAAGGTCAGAAATTTATCTCCCAGACCCTTAGAGGAGAACCTGGCGATCTCCTTAAAAAACAGTCTCAAGGATGCCAAGAACTCCAGATATGTTTTTTCCGGTCCCGCAGCCCTGATCAACGGAGAGCTTAAAGAGATCAAGATTAAGAAAATTGCCAACCAACCCACGCAAGCAGGCCGCATTATGTGGATCGCTTATGAGGACCAGTATTTTGTATCCGTCATCATTCCCCAGAAGGCCGAGCAGGCAAGTATGAGGCTTGGAATAACGCCTACAGAGGTTCTTGAAACCACATACATAGACCCTTCAGGCCCCCTACCCCCCCGAATGGAGCGGACGCACCACTACAGGATCTATTTCGGGCCCAAGAGCCTTAAAGCCCTCAGTTCGGTCGGGGCAGATCTTGTGAAGATCGTTGATTTCGGGTTTTTTGATATTATAGCGAAGCCATTACTCCATGTCATGAACTTCATCCATCGCTACATTCCGAACTATGGCATCGCGATTATCTTCATCACAATCATTGTTAAACTCCTTTTCTGGCCATTGAGCAACAAGAGCTACGAATCCATGAGCCAGATGAAAAAGCTACAGCCCAAGATGGCAGAGATCCGGGCCAAGTACAAGCACGACAAAAAGATGATGAACCAGGAATTGATGAATCTCTACAGGGTTTACAAGGTAAATCCCCTGGGCGGCTGTTTGCCGATGATTTTGCAGATACCGGTGTTTTTTGCGTTCTACAAGATGTTGTACCAGGCCATTGAGTTAAGACACGCCCCGTTCTTTTGGTGGATCAACGATTTGTCAGCCCCTGATCGTTTGTTCCACTTCAACTTCAAGGTACCGATGATGGCGCCCCCCTATGGGATCCCGGTGCTGACCATTATTATGGGGGCCTCTATGTTTTTTCAGCAGAAGATGTCCCCGCCACCTGGGGATCCCACACAGGCCAAGATGATGATGTTCATGCCGATCTTTTTCACGGTCATATTTATAAACTTTCCGTCAGGGCTTGTCTTATATTGGCTGGTAAACAACATTCTTTCCATGGTTCAGCAGTATTACATTGCGAAGAAAACAGGTTAATGACGGAGGGACGAATCGTATGTCGGCTAGCTATGAATTTGAAGGAAAGACAAAAGAAGAGGCAGTGAGGAAGGCATGTGAGGTCTTAGGCGTTTCCGAGGACCAACTTGAAATTGAAGTGCTCTCTTATGGCTCTACCGGGATATTTGGACTTGTGGGCGCTAAGAAGGCAAAGATAAAGGTGACCCTCCCAGAGGGCCGACAAGTTAACACGGATGAGGAAAAACCCGCAACAGGGGATGAGGCAGAAGCGGTTGCCGAGATAGCTAAAAAGACACTGGAAGACATTATTTCTTTTATCGTGGACGATGCAACCGTCACGGTCGCGAACCATCCTGATGGTATAAGGCTCAAAATTGAAGCGAGCAACTCTGCCATCCTTATTGGGAAGCATGGCAGGACGCTGGACGCCTTGCAATACCTCGTCCGAAAGATTGTAAGGAAAAAGAAGAACACGAAGCTGCATGTTTCCTTTGATGTGGAAGGATATCGTGAAAAGCGAAAGGCCTCTCTAACACAGTTGGCGCTGCGCCTGGGAGAAAAGGTAAAACGTTCTGGCAAGCCGGCTACCATCAACTCTATGAGCGCCTATGACCGAAGAATCGTGCATATTGCACTGAAGGATGACACCTCGGTAAGAACCCAGAGCATGGGTAGCGGATTGTTCAGAAAGCTGGTTATCTTTCCACAAAAAAAACAAAAATAATCGGCAGCCCTGGTTACGTAAGAGGATGGTGGGGACGGTTCCCGGTTTGCCTGCTGATATTACTGTTTTTAAGCCGTCCAGGGGAGATCTTTTTTGAGTCAGGTCACTGATATGACCTGATAGGCCCCACAACGGTACCATGTTCTGCATACGGTTCTAACCCATTTACAAATTGGCTGGGTAGCTTGTATGCTACATTGACGCGTGCCTGGGTTAATACGATCGATGCCATGTGCCACCAACAAGACGGAGGCTCTGGCAGCCAACTTAATGGGAACATATTTTTAAGACTCTAAAACATGATATAGCTTATGGACAGCGATACCATCGCCGCTGTGGCTACCCCTCCAGGAGCAGGCGGTATCGGTGTTGTGAAGATTTCCGGGCCGAGAGCAATCCCTGTTGCCCTTCCACTCCTGCGCCCTTCAAGAGACCCCTCGCGTTTAAAATCCCGCCACCTTTACTACGGATGCATTGTCGATCCTGAAACCGAAAAGACGCTGGATGAAGTCCTTTTTGTGGTGATGAGGGGCTCTCATACTTACACCAGAGAGGATGTGGTGGAGATCCAGGCCCATGGGAGCAAATGTGGGTTGGGGGCGATCCTTGAGTTGGTGCTAAAGCAAGGGGCGCGCTTGGCAGAACCAGGGGAGTTTACCAAGCGGGCCTTCCTGAATGGTCGTATCGACCTGAGCCAGGCAGAGGCCGTCATTGAAGTGGTGAACGCCCAGACAGCAGAGGGTCTGGCGTTGGCTGCAAGACAGCTAAAAGGCGACCTTTTCCAAGCAATCCAATCGATTCGATCGCCTCTCGAGGACCTGCTTGTGGCGGTAGAGGCTGCCATCGATTTTCCAGATGATGTCGAGGATATTATCCATCCAGAGCCGTTTGCCAAAAGACTGATACACGATGTCATCGGTCCCCTGGAGGCATTGTTGGCACATTATGATGAAGGACACGTCTATCGGGAGGGTGTGGCTGCCATTATCATCGGCCGCCCTAATGTGGGAAAGTCGAGCCTGATGAACAGGCTCCTTCAAAAAGAGCGCGCAATTGTCACCGCCGTTCCTGGGACCACCCGCGATTTTATTGAAGAAACGGTAAATATCAGAGGGATACCCCTGAGGCTTATTGACACGGCCGGCCTGCATGATACGGACGATGCCCTGGAGGTCGTTGGGATTCGGTTCACAAGGCAGCGACTAGATGAAGCCGACCTTGTGCTGTTTATGGTGGATTGCGCGATGCCTTTAAATGATGAAGACGTACAGATTTATGGTTTGGTACGCAACCGAAGGGCCGTCTTGGTGATCAATAAGATAGATCTTGTGCCCCACGTTCCAATAAAAACGATTGTGCAGCGCTTTCCAGGGCTTCCGTGGGTCGAGATTTCGGCCTTATATAATAGAGGCATTGACAAATTGAAGGATGCTGTTTTTAGGGAGGTCACACACCAGGGTGGTCCTGTGGATCTTCCCCCAATCGTACCGAATTTGCGCCACAAGGTGGCGATCGAAAAGGCCCTGAGGGCCTCGAGGGAGGCGGCAGAAGGCTTTAGAATAGGACGGCCTGCCGAGCTGGTGGCCGTTGACCTTAAAGAGGCTCTTGATGCCCTGGGTGAAATCATTGGCGTGACGACCACAGAGGCGATTCTTGATCAGATCTTCAGTCGGTTTTGTATCGGGAAATAATCCGGGGTATTATTGTTTCACGTGAAACATTGGGGCGCCAGCCCCTAGAGGCTGTTGCCCAAATCACGACATCAAGTTTTAGCCTTTTTTGCTGAGACCTTTGCATAACTCATTTAAGCGGCAATTATGAGCTTTTTGGGGCACCCATCCGGGCGAAGCGAACGGCCCACTTTAGTGGGCAAATCCTAAACTGTTTGAGGCCCTTGGGCCGAGT
>QMMN01000064.1 GCA_003647275.1 Deltaproteobacteria bacterium | reverse complement strand
CTACGCAACGCGCAGCACGCATGCCGTCCTAGGGTACTGGCGGGGACACGCCAGGTGATTTCCAGTATTTGCTAACCTCCTGTAATCACATTCGATTATACAACTTCGTATCGCAAATAACGCTGGGCATGAGTAGTTGGGAAAAGCGCCAGCTTTTCTCAATCCATCTCCATGCCCTTGTTAGCGGAAAATCTTCATTAGATACCGCCTTTATTCATTTGAAGACCTGCCGCTAAGCTGAGATTTTATCTCGTCTAGAAGAATTTTTTCTCTTAGCGTAGAGGTCTCTATAACTTGGTAGTTAGATTGCCACCCATATTGTGTTTGTCGCCCAAAATCAGCTTCTTCATAATTAATGATTTTTACCTCTGTCGTGTCCTGGGATACTTTAGTAACACGAACATTCAATTTATATCGTGTCTTGATGGGAACGTAGGCATAATCAAATGTGATTTTTCTAGGTTGTACTTCAAATTGGATTAAAGTATTTGTTCCAGGCCTTAGGACAGTGAACTTAGTTTTTCCGGAAACTGCAAGTTGGAAGTCAGTAGTTTTTCGCACCTGTTTACCATTACAGGATACAATAATGTCTTGGGATCTGATCCCACTTTCATAGGCAGGCCCATTTTCAAGAGCATGAACGATGTAGACAACATTGGGGCTCAGTTGAGCGAAATAAATCCCAACCGCTTTCTTGGTTACTCGTTGTGCTAAGGGTACAAATAACTTTCTCAAATATAGAGGTGATGTTCCTTGCACCCAATCTGTGAGCAGGATACCACTATCTTTCTCAATGGTAGTAATAGGGTAAGCCTCCATTACTTTGATAATCGTAGCCCAAGTGTGTTCAAAATCAGAATTGAATACTCTCGAGATTTTATGATTGTATGGCTCGTTCTTGATTAGTTGAGGTGCTGTCGCACATCCTGTTAAGACAAATAGCAATGTTAAAATAGGCATAAAAAACAGTGACTTTTTCATGACATACCCCCGTCATTTTAAATAGATTCGTTCTATGTCCGCAAAGCCATATAGCCAAAAACTACCTTAGAATAGAGATTTTATGACCATAGAAACCCATTTAGCCCCAGGATCCTCCTGAAAATGTTTGTGTGTCCCAGATCATGATATCCAATTTTGCTTTGAATTTCCGACCAGTCAGACCCTTGTAAAGGATAACAATTGGGATCTTACTGTCATATTTCCAAATAGAGGTAGCCTCGTTTCCGGTGGTATAACCAAAGGAACTCCTGGTGCTTGCTCCATTCACTAACAGAGAAATCTGGCCTTCAGGCTTGAAACAATTGAATATTGCAGAAATTACACCCTCAGGCTGAGCTCCACCGAAGCAAGACCTGACCACCTCTTCATCGGCCTGTAACCGAATTTCTTTGGCTGGTCGATTACCGCTATTGACCACAACAATATCATACTTTATTGGCCCTTCCGCCTCTCCATGCGTTTCAATATAGGCAGAAACAATAGGTCTATATGTCTGTAACCAGGTTCGGCGGGTAAGCCAAATTGAAACCAAGGCCACTAAAATTGCCAATCCAGAAAAAATTCCGTTCACTTCATTCATAATCTTTTTTTGTGATAGAGGCCGCTATCGAGCCATCCTTTTTAACCAGCGGGTTAGCAATGCTATTTGTTCCATTTAGTTCCCTTCGAACAAAGAGAGCGAGAGAAAAGCTCCTCATTCAATATATCAAGAAAACGTATACAATTGTCTACATTCCCACAATGACTCGGCTCAAGGGCAATTGTCATACCTTCCAATCGAGGCAGAATCCAAGTCATAAATTCACCCTCCAAATTGATCAAACTACGTATTTCATCCTCAGGCATAGGGATGCCAGATTCGTCTGCAGTGAAAAAGTCAAGATCGATGTCTAGGAACACCCGGTTAATATTTGAATTCTTAAGATCCTTGGCGAGCGAGTCATATTTGTAATGGTAAAAGATATGATGATCATCACCATTGATGTCTTTTCGGGTATCGACTGTTTCTCCTTGATCCTGTTTTATTAAGGCATGGACGTTTTTGAAAAATCTCAGAAAGAGTGCTGGGGAAACGTGCCCATCATTAAGAGCTCTCAACCTGCTCCAGCAGTAAAAACCCACTTCTAACTCATCATTAATATCCAGATTGGATAGTTCGTCTTCAGAGAAATCACTTGGAACCCCGATATCATCATGCCAATCTATTGTAATTAAATCAGGTGGATTAATTGCAGACACAGAATTTTTTAATGTTACTTTTCGGTGATATTGAGCCCAATAGTAGAAAGCAAAGCGGTGTTCATGGACGATTCCGAGGGTGATCGCTCCATCAGTTGGAAGCGGCTTAGGCAGGTAAACAGTGTAACAGCCGGGAGGGTCGAGAGTCTTATGAGCTTTCATTAACCAATCTTGGATCTTTTCTATCTCCATAATTCTACCGCTAACGAGGTTGTCGAAAAACTATTTTCCAAGTTATCCCCTTAGCCCACAGAGTTATTCGCATACAAAATTTACACTGGGCGGCGGTATTCAAGGTCTCGTGGGCAGATTTCCCTCCCGATCTCGTATCAGGCTATGGATGTCGCATAATTTTTACCGAAGTTCATGATCTTTTCAATATTCTGAGCCAGGCATCGATTGTTTTGTCAGTGACACCGGTATCATCATCTGGCTGTAGTCATAGTCTCTATATCTTGCCATATGTGAGGCTCCCTCAGGCAGGTTCTTACAAAATAGCTGCAGGATAGGGTACAATTTATCAGAGATCGGCTTTATTTCAACTGTTCAAACACCACTCATGAACTTTTTCGACAGGCTCAACGCCAACAATCACCTGGCAGCGAAGGCCGCAGGCTGTAGTTGATCAGTTGATGTTATGTTTTGGGCTTGTTAATACCTTTTGTTAAAGCTACCAAGTAGGATTGCGTTTTGGCATAAGTTTCAAGAATCTGCCCTTTATACTGATCAAAAAATTCTGGAAATATATTATCTTCAGGAAATTGATTTAATCCGATATGTCGTGGATTTAGATAAGCTATAGAGCCCTTATAATAATTCCATCTTATGTAATCTATAAATAGATCACGTGCGAAACCTTGGGTTCTATTTACTGGATCTTTGAATGCTAAGAATGTATTGTTCCTATTCACTTTAAAGAAACCTTCATAAAATTCATCGCCTTTCAATTTTTTATTTGAAGAGAGGGTGGGAGTATATCTTTTATAATAACAATTCAGTGATTCACCATTGGTTTTTGTTTTTACCGTCACAACAAATAAAAATATTGGAATTGCCAGACCTTTCCAGTATTCAAGTGTCTTTTCGCTTATTTTCAACAGAGAGTTTGCTATTCTGTATTTACTAAGGCCATTAAATTTCTTTGCTACACCCATATATTTTTTGCTTATATTATCCTCAGAAAATGTTTTGATCTGAACTGCAAATAAAACGCCAGTGGGCATATCACCAAAAACCCACTCGCAGAAATAATCTATACCAACATCCTTTGGACCACTGACATGGTGAGGTATGCTGTAGTCAGAAATAAGCGATTCGAAATAGGCCTCACCTTTTATAGCCCTCTTTGCTTTTATTGTGTATTTTTTATACTCTCTGTTTGCCATTTCCGCTCGGTAATGTCTATTAAACATAACGACACTGTCGAAAAACTGTTTTTTTAAGCTGTTACCTTTGGCCAGAGAACAGCCCATAAAGGAACCAAATTATTTGCATGAAAAATTTACGCTTGGCACCGGTATCCAAGCTTTCATGGACAGATTTCCCTGCTAGTGCTCTGGACATTGAACTTTGTTTTGTCAGTGACACCGGTATCATCATCTGGCTGTAGTCATAGTCTTTATATCTTGCCATATGTGAGGCTCTCTCAGGCAGGTTCTTATAAAAAGTGCAGGATAGGTGCAGTCTATCAGAGATCACCGACATTCCAACTATTCACGCGCCACTCATGAACCTTTTGGACAGCCTCAACACTAGAGCTAAGCTGCCGTCAAGAAGTGCCAGCGGATTGGCGGTTAGCTTGAGCGACTTGTTCGTTTTTTTCTTTTTTGTTCCAAATGGTTATCTAAGATTCCCTCGGCTTTAAAATCTCGATACCCTGATATGCACGCAATTTCAATAGATGCTTATCACCACTGACTATTATGTCACAGTTACCTGCTATGGCACATTCGAGGAATTTATTGTCATCTGGATCTTCACATTCCGTAATTTTTAAATCGCCTATATCTACGATCTCAGAATTCAAAATAAACAGCTCTAAAATCTCATGAATGTCTATCTGAGGAAATTTTGCACTAATTTCTTCTACTACCCTTGTGTATTCCAAGATTATCGGTTCTGAAATGACTGCTGTGAAATTTCCTTTTCTCCAGTGGGTCAATATTTTGAAAGGTAGACCTGAAAAGAAGATGCCAGATATTAGGACATTTGTATCAAGTACTACCCTCACTATTGAGACCTAACCTTCCTTATTGCCATTTCAATATCTGACTTTTTCAGACCAGCTTGCTTTGCAGTTTTCCGAGCTTTCTTTATTAGGGCATCAAATTCATTAATAGAAGGGGGAGATATCTTTTTGAGAATCACAACATCCTTATCTCCCAGTACAATGAACTGAACACCTGCCTCAAGTTTGAGTTTTTTTCTTATATTCTCTGGTATTACAACTTGCCCTTTGGAGGACAATTTTGTTGTGGCTACATTTGCCATAGGCATTTCCTCGCTTTTTATATTTTCTTACATGTAAGATGATATCAAAGAATAACTAGACTGGCAAATGCATTTTTCTGGAAGCGAAGATTTAGTATCTTTAAGCCGCTATAATACTTATCAAAAAATACAGAATTTTACAATATGAAATCCTTCTATTAGTACAGTACACATTGAGGAAGGGGGCGGGTTTGTTAGGGCTGGATCTTATGGTTCCTTTTTGTAAAAGGTTTGAGCCAGAGAAGGTCCTTGCAGTCAGGGAATCGGGGGACATAGGAGACAGTAGGCAGTAGTCAGGAGACAGAAATGGAAGCAGTCAACAGCCTACCCGCCTGCCTACTGCAGGCAGGGGTGCTGGGCTAGGGTCTCGTTGCTGCTGAAAAGCGCCACAAGATCTGGCCGGTCGCCGCAAGCAGGTCATACCACCTGCGGTGCACGGTGGCCAGGGCTTGGGCCAGTTGGCCCTCTACAGCCACGAGATCCTTCTGGGCCTCGTTTAGCCGCACAAGGGACAGTTGCCCCGCCCGATAGCCCTTCTCCACCAGGTCACGTTGGCGTCTTACAAGCCGGGCGTTTTCCCTGGCCAGGGCCAGTTGCTGCTGGGCTGATATGAGGTTGGCCACTGCCTGGTTCACCTCTGAGCGGACGTTGATCTTTGCCTGCTCAAAGGTGCGTACCACCTCCTCGAGAGCAGCCTTCGCCTTCTTCAATTCTGCACGGTGGGCACCCCCGGCGAACAGGGGGTAGGATAGGGTGAGGGAGATGGTGCTTCCGAAATCGTCCCTTTCCATGTCCGCGTTCCCGCTTCTCTGACCCTCCAGATTGGCGGCCAACTGAACGGTGGGAAAGAACTTGGACCGGGTCACTTTCACCTGGGCCACGGCCTGCTCAACGGCCTCCTGTAGGGCCTTCACGTCTGGCCTTGTTTCGAGGGCTAGGCAGGCCAGTGTCTTGGACGAAGGGGCTCGGAGTTGCTCCGGGGCAGGATCGGAAAGGGGAGCCAGCTCTACCCCTTCTGGGAGCCGACTGTCAGGTCTGCCCAACAGGGCTGCCAGGCCTATGCGGGCCACCTTAAGCTCTGCCTCGGCCCTGAGGCGGTCTGCCCTGGCGGTGTTTGCTCGGATGCGGAAGTTGAGGACGTCGCTGAGGGAGCCTGCCCCCGCCTTGTAACGGCTCTGGGCCACTGCCAGGAGCCGTAGGTTGAATACCTCGTCTGCCTCTGCAATTGTACGGGTTTGTTTTGCCAACTGGGCCGAGAAGTAGGCAGCCGCCACCGCGGACAGAAGCAGTCTGCTTGCGTCCCGTCTTCTGGATTCGCTCTGGGCCAAGCCCTTTCGGGCGGCCAGGTTGCGGAACTTCCGTGCAAAACCGTCGAACAGGACCCATGTGGCATTGGCTCCTGCAGCGTAATAGTCCTCGGGATCTTCCACCGTTGCGAATGGGTTGAGGATACGGGCCGATTGCAGTTGCCTGTGGTATTCATTTGGCGAGAGGTCCACCCTGGATGCGTTGCCCGTGAGGTTAACCTGGGGCCAATAGCTGGCCCTTGCTATGGCCACCTGATGACGGGCCTGCTCTACACGGGCCGCGGCGGCGGCTAGATTCGGGCTCTGCTCCAGGGCTATGGCCGCGGCCGTGTCAAGGTCGAGCACCCTTATGGTTTCCCACCGATCTGCCCCAAAGGCAGAGGCCCTCAAGAGGCAGAACATGATCAGCAGCAGGGGAAAGAGGATATATTGGCAGACACGGAATACGGGCCTATACAGGCCTTCTATGGCAGTGAAGTGCATGGGAGAACCTCCCCGAACCTTATCAGGTTTTGGTATGAGGGGCAGGGGCCACAGTACTCCCCTCAACAGGGCCTAACTCGTCCAGGCGCCTCCTGGAGGCCGGTTCCACCTGTGCCCGTGAAGGCCATGTCCCGTACATGGAACGAAACACTAGGCGCCTCAGGTCGTTCAATATGATCAGGAGGCTGGGAACCAGCACCAGGGTCAAGACAGTGGCGAATATCACCCCGGCTGCCAGAGACAGGGCCATGGGGATCAGGAACCGCGCCTGGAAATCCGTCTCCATTATCAGGGGGGCGAGTCCTCCCACCGTGCTGACGGTGGTAAGGAATATGGCCCTGAACCTGCGGCCCCCGCCCTGAACCACGGCCTCCCTGAAGTCCATGCCCTCGGCAAGGTTTTCGTTTATGCGCTCGATGAGAATGATAGCGTCGTTTACCACCACGCCCGCCAGGGAGACCATACCGAATACACTCATGAGAGAAAGGTTGTATCCCATGATCAGGTGACCGAACACTGCCCCGATGATTCCGAAGGGCACGGTGAACATGATCACCAAGGGTTGCGCATAGGAGCGGAACACAGTGGCTATGATCACAAATATGGTCAGCAGGCCTATGGGGAACCCTATCTTGAGGGTGCCCAAGGACTCCCGCATCTTCTTCTGCTCACCTTGAACAGCCACCCTGATTCCCGGGAAACGGTCCATGAGGTCCAGGAAATAATTGGCTTGAAGATCGGCCAGGATCTCGGCGGTGTTGGCCCTGCTGGTGTCCACTCCAGCGCTCACCATCACCCTGCGCATCCCGTCTGTGCGGATTATGGTGGCGTAGCCGGGTGCAAACTCCAGGTCCGCCACTGCATCCAGCGGTACCAGGTCACCTGTGGGCGTGCGTACGCGCATCCTTTTCAACTGGGCCAAGGTACTCCGCTCCGGCTTGGTGTAAAGGATCTTCACCCTCACGTCGTCGCGACCCCTTTGGAGCCTGAGGGCCTCCAGGCCGTAAAAGGCGGCGTTGACCTGGCGGGCCAGATCCTGAACCGTCAATTGTAGGGTTCTGGCCTCTGGTTTGAGGCGGAGGCGGAGTTCGTTCTGGCCGGGAGAGAAGTCGGAGCGGATTTGATAGACCCCTTTAAAACTCCGAAGCTGCTCCTTCAAATGCTCTGCAGCGGCCAAGATTTCGTGCATGTCGTGGCCCTGAATCCAGATTTCTATTGGATCTCCCGGAGGCCCTAGTTGGAGTCCTGTATACCTTATGGACTTTACTCCCGGTATCTGGCCGGTCTCTTGCTCCCACCGGACCATGAGGTCCTTGGAATGGACACCGCGGCGTTCGCTTGGCAGCAGCACCGCCATTACAGACCCCACGTTTGTCCCGGTCTGGGGTATCTCTTCCAGGGTTTGACCCACCAGCATGATTCTCTTTTCCAGCATGGGCTCTCCAGTGAGGGTGGGGGTCTTTTGTGCCAGACGCGCCAGGGCCCTGTCCACCTGCTCCAGGGCCTCGCGGGTGACCTCAGTGGGCGTGCCGCTGGGAAATTTCACGTGGGCGGTCATGATGAACCCGTCTAGGTCGGGAAAGAGCTCGAACTTGACGATGCCTCCGGAGATCAACCCAGTGGTCACCATGAGGACCGCAATTCCCGTGGCTAGTGATATGTAACGCCACCGCAGGGCCTTCCTGAGAAAGGGTGTGTAAACATGCGCCACGAACCACTCCATTGCTGTGCTGGTGGCCCGATGGATGCGCTCGAGGCGCCTTACAACAGGATTAAGTGCCTCAGGGGGACTGTTGGGATCGGGCAGGTGGCTCAGGTGGGCGGGAAGCATGAACAGGCACTCTACGAGGGAGACCGATAGGCTTGCTATGACCACCACGGGAAGTATGGCGATGAATTTTCCCATGATACCACCGACGTAGAAGAGGGGCACAAAGGCCGCTATGGTGGTAAGAACGGCCGCTATGACGGGCACGCCCACCTCGCACACCCCGTCCACGGCCGCCTGAAGCGGGGGTTTGCCTTGCTTTCGGTGCACATAGATGGCCTCTCCCACCACAATGGCATCATCAACGATGATGCCCAGGACCAGGATCAGTCCGAACAAGGAGACCATGTTCACCGTGCCCCCTGCGGCCCAAAGAATGGCCATGGCCCCTGCCAAGGAGATAGGTATTCCCATGCCCGCCCAAAAGGAAAGTCTTGCGTTCAAGACTATATACAGGATCAGGAAGACGATTATCATTCCTATGATGCCGTTCTTTACCAAGAGATTTATGCGGGCCCTAAGCATGTCGGTGCTGTCGTAGACCACCTCCAGTCGGGCTCCCTGGGGCAGGGTGTCTCTGGCATCCTGTAGGTAGCGATAGGTGGCCTCCGCAATCTTGAGGGCATCCTCTTCCTTTGTCTTGAGGATATTTATGAGGGCGGCGGGTTTTCCATCCACAAAGGCGGTGAGGGGGTCTTCTGTGAAGTCGTCCCGGATGGTTGCCACCTGGTCCAGGGTGACCAGGCTTCCATCCTCCGTTGCAAGGGCCACTATGTCTGAGATCTCCTTGCCCGTGTATTTGCGGCCCATGGTCCGGAGCCTGATCTCTTCGCCCTTTGTCCGGATTGTCCCCCCTCCCATGTTGAGGTTGGAGCGGGCCACTGCAGCGGCCACCTCGTCGAACGTCAGCCCGTAGAGTTGAAGCTTCTCTTCCGAGACCTCCACAAATACCTCATAGTCCCGAGTTCCAAAGACCATGACCTGGGAGATCTCCTCCAATTGTTGGAGATCGTCCTTCACCCTTTCGGCCCACTCTTTGATCCTCTTCTCAGGCATGTCCGCCGAAAGGGACAAGAGTAGGACGGAGTCCTTAAGCGTGATTTCTTTTATGACCGGTTTCTCCGCATCCACGGGGAAGGTGGATATTGCGTTAACCTGGGTGCGCACGTCATCCAGGACCTTCCGCACGTCGCTCTTCTCCATCACTTCTATGAGCACGGTGGCCAGACCTTCATGTGCCTCGGTGGTGATTTGCTTTATTCCTTCGGTCCCCTCCAGGGCCTCTTCTATCTTTTGGCAGATCCCCTCCTCTACCTCTTCGGGGTCGGCGCCCGGGTAGACGACCGATATGGTGATCATGTCAAGGGAGAACTCCGGCAGGGTCTCTCGGATCATGCTCCTGCTGGCAAGGATACCGAGGACCAAAATGGTTGCGAGAAGAATATTGGCGAACACGGTGTTGCGGGCGAAGGCTCTCATAACGTTTTTCATTTCAAGACCCCATGTTCACATCAGGCTTCGGGGACTTCCGCCGGTCGGAGGGTAGGTTGGATACTTCCACCAGGCTGTTCTCCAGTGGCGCCACGAGGCGAGTTGTGATGACTATGTCGCCAGCCGAGAGGCCTCCGGTGACATACACTGTGTCTGTCTCTGTACGGGCCACCTGCACCGGGGTTGTCTTGAGGCGGCCATCCACAACGCGGTAGACCGTGTTTTCGAAGCTGACCGCTTGGCGCGGTAAAACCACTGCGTTCTGCAGTATCCTGCCGGGGATCCTGACGGAGCAGAACATACCCGCCACCAGGAGAAGTCCCTCTGGGGAGGAGGTGCGGGCCTGTTCCGCCGTGACCCGGACCGCAACGGTCACGGTCCGGGTCTTCTTCTGGAAGGCCACCACTCGATGAAGCGTGCCCTGCCACACGTTGCCCCCTCCTCCTTGAGTGGAGCGAATCTCGCAGGGAACCCTTGCAAGGGGAGGAAACCAGGCCCCCGTGTTTTGGTGGGAATCGGGCAAAAAGGTAAGCCACTGAGCCAGCTCGTCGCCGTCAAGGGAGACCTGGATTTCCAGGACCGAGTCATCGGCCAAGGTGAGAAGAGGTTGGCCGGGCGATACGAACTGGTCCTTCTCCACTGATACAGATACCACCCTCCCCTCAAAAGGGGCCTTGACCCGGCATCGCTCAAGGCTGGTCCGGGCCCTGGCAAGACGCGCCTGGGCCGCTGTCAGTGCGCTTTCCACCTCTTGTGTGCGTGCGGGGTAGAGTTCCACTGTTAGGGACAGTTGGTCCACCAGGTCCCGGGCCGAGTTATATGCCCGCTCGGCCTGCTCCACTGCGGACCGGGTGCCCACCTGGTCCTGTTCGAAAAGGTGGCGGATACGCTCGTATTCCCTCCTGGCCAGCTCCATATTACGCCTTGCCGTCTTCAGCCTGACTTGGTTCGTGCGCTGCTGCATACGCAACTGTTTCAGGGAAGCTTCGGCCTGGGCCACGGAGGCCTCTGCCTCCCGGACCACAGCCAAGTAGTCCCTTGGATCGATCTCAAAGAGCAGGTCTCCCTCGGAGATGACTTGGCCGGGTTTCAATTCGGGATGTATTCTCACGACCTTTCCGGAAACCTCGGCCGAGATTACCACCTGGTCCAGAGGCCGGGCCCGTCCCAGTCCCGCGAGGTACACGCGAACCGCCCTGGGTACGACTCGAACGGCCTCCACCCGCAAGGGCCGCTCAACGCGGCGGCTTTCCGGGGGGCGTTTTTTCATCCTGGAGAGCCCCGCCATTGTCCCTGCTCCCAGGGCCAGGATTAAGGCACAGATCACGATGCGGAATATGATTTTTCCGTTCCTTGTTTTCTTGAGCGGTGATGAGTCGGGTTTTGCGTGCATGGGTCCTTGTGGTGAGGACATTAGATTTCACCTTCCTTTGAGGATGTCGGTTTCATAAGGTGTTCTTTGATACGCTTTAAGACCTCGCACCACATGGCCGCTGTCTCGGGCCCCACTTTCCGGACCAGATCCGTGAAGATATGGAGCATGTGTTCTTCAAGGGAATCTGCAAACTTTTCGGCCTCGTCCGTCAGGGTCACCCTTACCTTGCGTCGGTCCTGCTTGCTTCTGCTTCGCTCCAGCATGCCCTTTTCCACCAGCCGCTCCACCATGACGGAGGCCGAGGCAGGGGAGACCTCCAGCCGCCGGGCAAGGTCCCCGACCGTGACTTTGCCGCAAATCCGAACCGCCAGTAGGCAGCGGTATTGTGCGGCTGACAGCTCTATAAATTCCTCGCCTGCCTTTTCCTTTGCTAGGAACTGCGCATGCTCCTTAAGGATGCGCTCTTGTATCAGGCGGCCGGTGGTGAAGATGAAGCGTGCCTGTTGCAAGGCCTTCTCATCTGTCTCATTCATAGTAGCAATCCTTTAGGAATACTAAATTTTTGATCAACAAAAATTTAGAATTTTTTAATATTAGATAGGCTAAATAATTTTGTCAATGGGAAAGTTGTTGACTTGTTCGACTTGCGTGGCTGGGTCTGGAAGGTTAGGCGGGTCTGGGAGATGATTGAGCTTTATTTAAGCGTTTAAGGTCGTTTCAGTCCTCTAGCCCAGGTTTGCTGATGATCTTCTTGTAAATGGTGATGGTGACCTGATCCAGCTCTGTGCCCATTGGGACCTTTCGCACCTGCCTAGAGATTTTTTATTATTACCACAAGCCAGCAGACAGAGAACATGATCGGCAACCCCAAAGAGCCAAGGAAGCCGAGGAATAACACCCATCGTTTTCGACCTACTTCGGGATAGTTCAACCCTTTTTCACCGACAAGGTTGTCCAGCTTCCTCTGGGCAAGGAAATAGGAAACTACTGCGGCAAAGATGGAGAGCCCCAGCAGGAACGAACTGGTAGCCCCCACAACGGCTATGATGAGAATATTCTGTTTTATGAAGGCCCCATATTGGAATGCTCCAAATATGAGTGTCTGGCTTGCGAACAGCCAAGCCAAGCGATTCTTCACCAAATCGTTTTCCTTGGCAAAGAATTTCACGTATCTACGGTATGCATCATCCATTGGATGTTGACCTTTGTTCTGCCAGTGACACCGGTATCATCAGTTGCCTGCCATCTGGCAGGATTGTGCTCATAGTGCTTATATTGCGCCGTCCATGAGTCTCCTTTATGCAAGTCGTTACAGGATAAGTGCGAATAGGTGCACTCTAGCAAAGATTAGCGATAAATATCTTTTCGGTG